>JBMLPD010000700.1:0-1859 GCA_049242285.1 Rubrivivax sp. | reverse complement strand
CGGTGGAAGACCGCGCCATCGACGAGATCGTGCGCTTCCAGGCCGATGTGGGCCTGCAGTCCATCACCGACGGTGAGTTCCGCCGCACCTACTTCCACATCGACTTCCTGGACCAGCTGGGCGGCGTGAAGACCGACATCCCGGTCACCATCCGCAAGCCTGACGGCACCGAGGAGCTGGCCCCGCCGGCCATCCGTGTGATCGACAAGGTGCGCCACGTCAAGGACATCCAGCTCGCCGACTTCCAGTACCTGAAGTCGCGGGTGGAGGCCTTGGGCAAGCCGGGCCTGCTGCCCAAGGTGACGATTCCCTCGCCCACCATGCTGCACTTCCGCGGCGGGCGCGCCGGCATCAGCCGCCAGGCCTACCCCGAGCTGGACCCGGTGTTCTACGACGACGTGGCCGATGCCTATGGGGCCGAGCTGAAGTCTCTGGCCGATGCCGGCTGCACCTACGTGCAGATGGACGATACCAACCTGGCCTACCTGTGCGACGAGAAGATGCGCGAAGCGGCCCGTCAGCGCGGCGACGACCCGAACGAGCTGCCTTACCGCTACGCCGACTTCATCAACAAGGTGGTGGCGCGCAAGCCCGCGGGCATGACGCTGGCCATGCACCTGTGCCGCGGCAACTTCAAGAGCACGCACGCCGCAGCCGGCAACTACGAGCCCGTGGCCGAGGCGCTGCTGTCCAAGATGAACCTGGACGCCTTCTTCCTGGAGTACGACGACGACCGCTCGGGCGACTTCCGCCCATTGCGCTACCTGGCCAAGGGCAAGATCGTGGTGCTGGGCCTGGTGACCACCAAGTTCGGCCAGCTCGAGAGCAAGGACGCGCTCAAGCGCCGCATCGACGAGGCCGCGCAATTCGCGCCCATGGACCAACTCTGCCTGAGCCCGCAGTGCGGCTTCTCCAGCACCGTGCACGGCAACAACATCGCCGTGGAAGACCAGCGCAGCAAGCTGCGGCTGGTCATCGAGACGGCGCAGGAAGTGTGGGGCTGAGGCTCCAGGCAGCCCCCGTTTCCGTCTGCCGCCCTGGCGTCCCCCCACCGCCCCCTCTGCGTGAGACGGGGGGGCTGAGCCGGGCGGGCCCGGCTGGTGCGGTTTCAGCCCTGCGGCCGTGCCAGCCACTCCTCGGCCAGGCGCACCCAGGCCGTGGCCCCCAGGGGAATCAGCTCGTCGTTGAAGTCGTAGCTGGGGTTGTGCAGCATGCACGGCCCCAGGCCGTGGCCACCCTCGCGGTGGGTGCCATCGCCGTTGCCGATCATGAAGTAGCAACCCGGCTTGGCCTGCAGGAAGAAGCTGAAGTCCTCCGCGCCCATGGTGGGCTCGAACTCCAGCACGTTCTGCGCCCCTGCCACTGAGCCCAGCACGCGGCGGGCGAACTCGGTCTCTTTCACATGGTTGATGGTGGGCGGGTAGTTGCGCGTGAATTCGAATTCGCAGGTGGCGCCGAACGCAGCACAGGTGTGCTCGGCCACGGCTTTCATGCGCTGCTCGATCAGGTCCAGCAGCTCGAAGGTGAAGGTGCGCACCGTGCCCTGCAGCTCGCAGGAATCGGGCACCACGTTGGTGGCCTCGCCGGCGTGGATCATGGTCACCGAGATCACGCCCGGGTCCACCGGCCGGCGGTTGCGCGTGATGATGGTCTGGAAGGCCTGCACCATCTGGCAGGCCACGGGCACCGGGTCGATGCCGTTGTGGGGCAGGGCGGCGTGCGAGCCCTTGCCGCGGATGACGATGCGGAACTCGTTGCTCGAGGCCATCATCCCGCCACTCTTGAGGGCGAACTGGCCCACCGCCATGCCCGGCCAGTTGTGCGCGCCGAAGATGGCCTCCATCGGGAACTGCTCGAAC
>JBMLPD010000699.1:0-3884 GCA_049242285.1 Rubrivivax sp. | reverse complement strand
ACATCGCCGCCATCACCGCCTTCTTCGGCATGAGCAACCGCCTGGCCAACGCCACGGGCATGAAGCCGAATGACGAGTTCTACCTGATGGGGCGGGTGCCGAAGGCGAAGTGAAGCTCGGCACTTCACAGATGCAGGCTTTACGGCCGGTGAAGCGGAGCACGTCATGACATGGAACCGCCGTCAGGCGCTGGGCTTGGCCGCAGGCGCAGCCTCGACCGTGGCCACACCGGCATGGGCTTCCCCTGCAGCGAACCCGGCCGGCCCCGTGCCCCGAGAGCCCGCGGCGGCGCCGGGCGCCAAGGTGCTGCGCATCGTTTCGCCCAGCGAGACCGGCTTCGACCCGGCGCGCGCGGGTGACGTGCCGTCGCTCCAGGTCATCGCCCACCTCTTCGAGCCGCTGTACGGGTACGACCCACTGGCCCGCCCCGTGCGCATGGTCCCGCGCGCGGCAGCCGCGCTGCCCGAGGTGTCGGACGGCTGGCGCACCTGGGTGGTGAGAGTCCGCCCAGGCAGCCACTTCGCCGACGATCCCGTCTTCCGCGGGCGGCCGCGCGAACTCACGGCGGAAGACTTCGTCTACAGCCTCAAACGCCACGCGGACCCCGCCATCAAGAGCCCTGGCTGGAGCTCGCTGGAGCAGATGGGCATCCTGGGCCTGGCCGAGCTGCGCAAGGCCGCCGTGGCGCAGCGCCAGCCCTTCGACTACGACCGGCCCATCGAGGGCCTGCAGGCGCTGGACCGCCACACCCTGCGCATCCGTCTGGCCACAGGCCGTCCGCGCTTTGCCGAGCAGCTGGCTGGCAGCGCTACCGGCGCCGTGGCGCGCGAAGTCATCGAAGCTTGGGGCGACGCCTCGCCCGAGCATCCGGTGGGCACCGGCCCCTTCCGCCTGGCCTACTGGCGCCGCGCTTCACGCATCGTGCTGGAGCGCAACCCGCGGTACCGGGAAGCCGTCTACGAGGCCCAGCCCAACCCTGACGACGCCCCCGGACAGGCCATCGCCCAGTCTCTGCGCGGCCGCCGCCTGCCCATGGTGGACCGGGTGGAGATCTCCATCATCGACGAGAACCAGCCGGCCTGGCTGGCCTTCCTGCAGGGCGACGTGGACCACGTCGTCGTCCCCGACGAGTTCGTGCCGCTGGCGGTACCGGGCGGGCGCGCCGCGCCCTACCTTGTCAAGCGCGGCATCCAGGCCCACTTCCTCACCCTGCCCACCACCGCCTACACCATGTTCAACATGGCCCACCCGGTGGTAGGCGGCTACGCACCCGCACAGGTGGCCTTGCGCAGAGCCATCGGTCTGGGCATCGACATCGAGCGCGAGATCCGGCTGCTGCGCAACGGTGGCGCCCTGCCCGCCCAGTCCCCTATTGCCGTGCACCTGAGCGGCCACGACCCGGCCTTCCGCTGCGAGATGACCGCCCACGATCCGGCCCGCGCCCGCGCGCTGCTGGACCTGCACGGCTATCGCGACCGCGACGGCGACGGTTGGCGCGAGCAGCCCGACGGCGGCCCCCTGGTGCTGGAGGTGGCCACTCAACCCACCCAGGCCGCCCGGCAGCTGGACGAGCTGATGCGCCGGGACATGGCCGCCCTGCAGCTGCGCACCGACTTCCGCCCCGCCACCTGGCCCGAGCAGTACAAGGCTGCGCGCGCGGGCAAGCTGATGATGTGGTCCCTTTCGGGACGGGCGAACGCGCCGGACGGCATTCAGGGCCTGCTGCGCTACGACGGCGCCGCCGCCGGAGGCCTGAACCTGTCACGCTTCGACCTGCCGGAGATGAACCGCCTCATCGCCCGCCTGCAAGAACTGCCCGACGGCCCGCAGCGCAACGCCGTCTTTCACCAGACCAAGCTGCTGGCCGCGGCCTGGATGCCCTACAAGCTGCGCATCCACCCCGTGCAGGCCGTGCTCACCCAACCCTGGGTGAAGGGCTTTCGCCAACCGCTGTTCCGGGCGAACTGGTTCGAGTTTGTGGATGTGCAGAGGTAGCCCTCGATCAACACGAGGGCCCTGCCGTCCAGGCGCCTCGGGCCCACGACGGTCATGGCGGTGTGACGATCAGCGCGAAGATGACTTCCACTGAAAACGGGCCGAGCCCCTGGCACGGTTGCGCATCATGCAAGCTCAGGGCTCGACCTGCAGGGCGTCTCCCACCACTTCCAGCGCGGCCGGGTTGGCAGCGTTGGCATGCAGGCCGAACAGCAGGATGTCGTCCAGCGCCAGCGCCACCGCATCGCCGCGCTCCACAAGCGCCAGGGCTTCGGCGCAGTCCTTGGCCAGCATCACCTGCACACCCGGTTGGCGCTTTTCACTGATGCGACCTGATGCGGCGCAGCACCGCTTCGTTGGTGCTGCCGGTCACGCTGGACACGGCCTTGCCGGCCAGATCGCCGCCGTTCCGGATGTCCGAGCCGCCGCGCACCAGCAGCCGCGTGCCGGTGTGGCAATGACTGATGGAAAAGCTCACTTCCTTGCCGCGAGCCGCAGTGTGGGTGGTGGATCCGCATTCAAGGTCGCCACCTTCTTCAGGGTCTTCGCGGCAGCCGGAAGGGCGCACAGGGCCGCGGCGATCAGCGCAGCGGCCGACCTTGTGAGGGTCTTCATGGCTTCCCCTTTCCTTTTCGCGCGAATGAGTGCTGGAGCGGGACGCCCTGCCCTGCCCAAGAATTCAATTCTTCGGGCCGTGCGTTGACACCGGGTTGAGCCTGGTCGTTTGCAAAACCTGTCGGCGCTCATGCTGCGCGGCAGGTGCGAGGAGGCTGCCCTTGGCGGCAAGCTGCTCATGTGGTTCAAGAAGCGCTCGCCGGCCCGCAGCGTGCGACCGCTCAGCCAACCTTACCGGTCTGCCGGGCTTGAAGGTCAGATGTGCGATGGACTGTCGCCGCTCGACTTTCGGCGGCGAGGAAGGGAAGGCAACCCGGAGACACATTCGAACAACAGCGGTACAGGCCCGCTTCACATCGAGAGCGGTCAAACCAGGAAGCGCAGTTGGATGGCCAGTCTCTGCCCTGAAGCTATCGTCTACTTGGCACGAAACCTTCTGGGCTTTCAGGACGTAGGGGGCAAGCGCAGGAGCATGCGTCTCAGGGCCTCGGACAGCGGGGGCAGGTCCTGCTCAACCACCAACCAAACTGCTTCAAGGTCGATGCCCAGGTAGTCGTGGACGATGACATTGCGGAATCCGCTGAGCTCACGCCATGGGATCTGCGCCTCTGTCGCCTTGACATCGGCCGACAGACTCTGGCTCGATTCGGCCAGGGTCTGAAGATTGCGAACGACAGCATCCTGAACAAGGCGCGAGCTGTCGAAACGGGCCCGTTCATGGCCCGTGTACTCGTTGATCCGAGCCAGGCATTCAAACATGTGTGCCAGCAGCACACGATCGGCCTCCGGCCCGGGCTTCACAGTGGCACGGCGTCAGCAAGGACGCGATCACGAAGTGCCGGGTGCAGGCTGGCCTCAGTCACCACATCGACTCGACGGCCGAGCAATTCTTCGGCATCCATCAGCAGGCCACCCAAAGCGAGTGCGCTCGTCCCAGGTCTCAGGGTCACCAGCAAGTCGACATCGCTGTCGTCATTGGCGTCGTCACGGCTCATCGAGCCAAACACACGAACTTGGGTGACACCACGACGGTGGGCGAGCGCAATCAGTTGGTCGCGGTGGAATTCGATGATCGGATGCATCGGCTGAAGTTTAGCCACTCGATATCCGGAAGTTGAACGCTGGGTCCACGAAGCCCTGCTCAGCCAGTGCAGGCACTGCCTCTGCGTCCATCACGGGTCAGGCTGCCGCCCACCGCCAAAGCGTTGAACCAAAAAACAGCTGCGTATTTCGGCGATCGTGACCGGTCGTTTCGGTTGAAGGTGACCGGTCAT
>JBMLPD010000698.1:0-2253 GCA_049242285.1 Rubrivivax sp. | reverse complement strand
CGGCGGCCTGCTCGGCCCAGGCGCCGATGCGGCCCACGTGGTGGGCGTTGCCCAGCGCCACGATGCAGCTGCCGTGGCGGCCTGCGCGTTCGATGCCCAGGGCCATGGCCTCCCGGCCCACCACCTGCCCGAAGCCCGCCTGCCCGTCCAGGCGCAGCAGGGCACCGGAGTCCAGCACCGTGCGGACGTGGACGTTCGGACACAGCCCGCCTTCGACAAAGGCCTGCGCGTAGCGCGGCAGCATGCCGATGCCGTGCGAGTCGTGCCCGGTCAGGTTGGCCTCGATCAGGTTGCCGGCCACCGCCCGGACTTCGTCGTCTGCACTGCCGAAGCCGCGCACCACGCGGTGCATGGCCGGGGTCAGGCGGTCCAGGGGGATGAGGTGCGTGGTGCTCATGTCAGCAGGTGGGTGGAAGGTGTCGGTGAAAGTGGTCATCGCCCGGTGCAGCGGGCGGGGCCTGTCATGGTTTCCGCGGGTTTTCCGCCTGGGGAACGACGCGGCCCGATCCTAGACTGTGCAAGGTCACTTCCGACTCGGGATTCACACCATGGCACAGCACCGACGCGATCTTCTGAAAGCCCTGGCCGCCGCCGCGGCCGCAACGTCCTGGCCGGCGCTGGCGCAGGCGCCCTGGCCCAGCCGGCCCATCCGCTACATCGTGCCCTTCGCCCCGGGCGGCACCACCGACATCCTCGCCCGCGTGGTGGGCGAGAAGCTGGCCGTGGCCCTGGGTCAGCCGGTGCTTATCGAGAACAAGCCGGGCCAGGGCGGCTCGGCCGGTGCGGCCGAACTGGCGCGTGCGGCGCCCGACGGCTACACCATCGGCGGGGGCACCATCAGCTCGCACGCGATCAACGCCACGCTGTACGACAAGCTGCCGTACGACCCGGCCACCAGCTTCGCGCCCATCACCCTGTACGCCACGCAACCCAACGTGCTGCTGGTGCATCCCAGCGTGCCCGCGGCCAGCGTCAAGGAGTTCGTCGCGCTGCTCAAGGCCAACCCCGACAAGTACTCTTTCGGCTCTGCCGGCAACGGCACCTCGCAGCACATCTCGGGCGAGCTCTTCAAGACCCTGGCTGGCGTGAAGATGCAGCACATCCCCTACCGCGGCAGCGGACAGATGATGCCGGAACTGCTGGGCGGCACCTTGCCGGTGGCCTTCGACAACATCGCCACCGCCATCCCCCACATGAAGACCGGCAAGCTGCGCGCGCTGGCGGTGACCACCACCCAGCGCTCGGGCGTGGCGCCAGACGTGCCCACCATGGTGGAAGCCGGCCTGCCGGGCTACGAGCTCAGTTCCTGGCAGGCGGTGTTCGCGCCTGCGGGCACGCCCAAGCCTGTCGTGGACCGCCTCTACGCCGAGATCGGCCGCATCCTGAAGATGCCCGACGTGGCCAAGCGCCTGGGAGATCTGGGGCTGGACCTGTCGGGCATGTCGCCGGCGGAACTGGCCGCGGTGATCAAGGCCGATGTGCCTCGCCTGGGCAAGGTGGTCAGGGACAGCGGCGCCAAGGCGGATTGAAGCGCGGCCTGCCGCTCAGGCCCCGTCGGGGTCGGGCTCGAATCTTTCGGGCGGCAGCCTGGTCCGCCGCCGCACGATCAGCAGCAGCACCACCACGGCCAGCAGCAGCAGCGCGGCCGGCCCGTACCAGAGCACGGCCGTGCTGGCCTTGACGGGCGGGCGGTACAGCACGAAGTCGCCGTAGCGGGCGGTCATGTAGTCGGTGATCTGCTGGGGCGTGTCGCCCCGCCGGAGCATGTCCCGCACCTGGTTGCGCAGATCCACCGCCAGGCCCGCGTTGGAGTCGGCGATGGTCTGGTTCTGACACACCAGGCAGCGCAGTTCGGCCGATAGCTTCATCACCCGCGCTTCCAGCGCCGGGTCGGCGCTGGCGGGCAGGGCCTGGCCGGGAGCCGACGCCGCAGCGGCGGGGGGAGCGGTCTGCGCCCATGCCGCCGACGCCGCGGCCCAGGCGATCAGCCCGCCCAGCAGCAGCGATACGCCGCGGCGCGCGCGTGCGGGCGCGCCGGCAGTTGGCGGCATGGGGCGGCGTGCGGTGATCGGCGACACCTCAAACCCCCAGGCTCTTGAGCAGGGGCTCGATCTTCTGGCTGATCACCTGCGGGGTCAGCGGCCCCACGTGCTTGAAGCGCACGATGCCCTGCGCGTCGATGACGAAGGTCTCGGGCACGCCGTACACGCCAAAGTCGATGCCCACCTTGCCGTCGAAGTCGATCAGCGTGGC
>JBMLPD010000697.1:0-1339 GCA_049242285.1 Rubrivivax sp. | reverse complement strand
GGCTTCGGCGGGCCTGTCCTGAGCGGGGTCGACGGGCTCAGCCCGAACGGGATTTGAAGGCTTGACCCTGGGAGGCCTTGCTCTTTCGAAGGCTTCGGCGGGCCTGTCCTGAGCGGGGTCGACGGGCTCAGCCCGAACGGGATTTGAAGGCTTGACCCTGGGAGGCCTTGCTCTTTCGAAGGCTTCGGCGGGCCTGTCCTGAGCGGGGTCGACGGGCTCAGCCCGAACGGAGGGAGTGGCTCGTTCCCGAGAGGCTGAGTTTGCTGCCCGAACGGGATGGGAGGGGGCAGCCCGATCTGGGTTGGAGCGTTCGGTTCGAGCGCTCATGGTCACCCGCTGTCAGGTCTTCGCAGGCCCGAACGCGCCCATCAGCGCATCGACCGCGCTGTCGAAGGGGCGGGCGGCGGACATGTCGGCGATGCGGCCCCAGTTCGCGGCTACGAACTCGGGGGTGATGTCGTCGGCCGGTGCGTGCACGCCCAGGCCTTCGACGATCTGCACGGTGGAGAAGTAGCCCGCGCCGGCCGAGAGGATGCAGCCGCTGACCTCACAGGCCTCGCTGGCGAGGTACGCCACGCCAGCGGACACGCGCTCGGGCGAGGCCTCGCCGATGAGCTGCGCCAGCGGCAGGCCCTCGGTCATGCGCGTGAGGGCCACCGGTGCGATGGTGTTGACCTTGACGCCAAAGCGCCCGCCCTCGTGCTTGAGCGTGTTCATCAGGCCCACCAGCCCCAGCTTGGCCGCGCCGTAGTTGCTCTGGCCGAAGTTGCCGTACAGGCCGGCTGCCGAGGTGGTCATGACGATGCGGCCGTACTGCTGCGCCTGCATCACCGGCAGCGCGGCGCGCGAACACCAGGCCGAGCCCAGCAGGTGCACGCGCACCACGGCCTCGAAGTCCTCGGGCGACATCTTGTGCAGCGTCTTGTCGCGCAGGATGCCGGCGTTGTTGATGAGCACGTCCAGGCGGCCGAAGGTGGCCACGGCCGCGTCCACCAGACGCTGCGCGCCCTCGGGCGTGGCGATGTCGTCGCAGTTCGCCAGGGCCCGCCCGCCCGCCGCCTCGATCTCGGCCACCGCGCGGGCGGCCGCAGCGTTGTCACCGCCCACGCCGTTCACGCTGCCGCCCAGGTCGTTCACCACCACGGCCGCACCACGCCGGGCCAGCAGCAACGCATGCGCGCGGCCCAGGCCCCCGCCAGCGCCGGTGATGACGGCCACGCGGTCGTCGAATCGGATCTCGTTCATGGTGTGGGCATTCGTCTGGTTGCTGCGTGTAGCGCTGTCGGGGCTTCGACGGGCTCAGCCCGAACGGAGACTGAGGCTTCGACGGGCTCAGCCC
>JBMLPD010000696.1:0-1639 GCA_049242285.1 Rubrivivax sp. | reverse complement strand
GTACGGGCTGTACGGGCTGTACGGGCTGTACGGGCTGTACGGGCTTTATCGGCTGTACGCCATCTTCCACCGCCTTGATGTCGTCTTGCATGGGGGGATCTCCTGGATTTGCAGCGCCGCTGCAGCCACGTGGGTGGCCTTGCGGCGTTGCGGCATTGCGACGTCGGCGCACTGTCCGACCGAGACGGGCGCCCGCAGGTGACGAAGATCAACACCGCCGGCCCGGCAAGCGTCACCATGCCCGGACCACTGCACCTGAATCCGCTGCAGCACACACCGAGGTTGACCCCATGCAACAAGCCCCCGTGCTGATCGGCAGCGCCCAACTGCCCGGTGTGTTGACCCTGCCGGCGCAGGCGCGCGGCCTGGTCCTGTTCGCCCACGGAAGCGGCAGCAGCCGCCACAGCCCGCGCAACCAGCAGGTGGCCACCGTGCTGCAGGCCCACGGCCTGGCCACGCTGCTGTTCGATCTGCTGAACGCCCAGGAAGGGCAAGACCGCCGCAACGTCTTCAACATCGCGCTGCTCGCACGCCGGCTGGCCGAGGCGGTGGACTGGGCCGGACAGCAACAGGCCCTGGCCCGGCTGCCGCTGGGCCTGTTTGGCGCCAGCACCGGCGCGGCCGCGGCACTGGTGGCCAGCGCACTGCGGCCCGGGCGGGTGCATGCACTGGTGTGCCGCGGGGGCCGGCCAGACCTCGCAGCCTCTGCCCTGCCGGCGGTGACAGCGCCGACGCTGATGATCGTGGGCGGTGCCGATCTGGACGTGCTGGACCTCAACCAGCAGGCCATCGCCCGCATGCGCGCGCCGGTGCGGCTGAAGATCATTCCAGGGGCGAGCCACCTCTTCGAGGAGCCCGGCGCCCTGGACCGGGTGGCCCTGCTGGCTGCACAGTGGTTTCGCGACCACGCGCCGGCCCAGGCAGGCGCCCAGGTGCCGGCCCTGGCGGGGGCGTACGGCGGTGCCAGGCGCGATGCGGGGATGGCGCTGGCGGAACCGCTTGAACGGCGCCAGCGGGCAGAACGACGGCGGTGGCCACGCTCGGCGGTCTCAGCCCTGACGGCCAGCTTGGCAGCGGGCCTTGCCAGCCCACCAGCGGTCGTCAACGGCTCGCTGCCCCGTCCGCCCGCCACGGGGCGGGCTCCAGGCCAGAAGACTTTCAGGCCTGGACGCTGAGGGTGCGCGGCTCCGATCTCAGGCGCCGGCGTCGGCGCAACGCCGCAGCGCCGCGCGCGCGATGTGAGCAGCATCCACCCCGAAGAACTCGCGCAGCGCCGAACGGGTGTCACTGCGGCCGAAGCCGTCCGTTCCCAGCGTGACGTAGGCGCGGCCTGCGGGCACGCAGGCGCGGATGCTCTCGGGCACGGCGCGCACGTAGTCGCTGGCCGCCACGATGGGGCCCCGTCCCTGCTGCAGCAGTTGCGCCGCGTAGGGCAGCGCGGCCGGCGCGGGCTCATCCGCCGGCGCGGCACCGGCGTCGGCTTGGTGGGCGGCTTGGCGGGAAGCTTGGAGGGCGGCTTGCTCCTCGGCCGTCTTGTCGATTCGATCGGACGCACGCTCCCACGCCTGGCCCTCGCGCGCCAGTTCGCTCCAGCTCGTGATGCTGAACACGGTGCTGGCAATGCCCTGGGCCGCCAGCA
>JBMLPD010000695.1:0-1764 GCA_049242285.1 Rubrivivax sp. | reverse complement strand
CGTTCAGCCGATCCATCGGGATGCCCAGCGTGTCGGCGCAGTACAGCACCTGCACCGCGAAGGCCTCGTTCAGCTCCCACAGGTCGATGTCGCCCACCGTGAGGCCCAGGCGCTTGAGCAGCTTGGGCACCGCGAACACGGGGCCGATGCCCATCTCGTCGGGCTCGCAGCCGGCCACGGCAAAGCCGAGGAAGCGGCCCAGGGGCTTCAGGCCCTTTTGCTCGGCGTAGGTCTCGCTGACCACCACGCAGGCACCGGCGCCGTCGCTGAACTGGCTGGCATTGCCGGCGGTCACCACGCCGCCCGGCACCGCCGTGCGGATGCCCTGGATGTTGTCGTAGGTGGTGCCCGGGCGCAGGCCTTCGTCGGCGCTGATGGTCACCTCCTTGCTGCGCATGCCCATCACCGGGTCGGCCACGCCGGCGGTGACGGTGCAGGCCACGATCTCGTCACGCGTCAGGCCCTGCTCGGCGGCGGCACAGGCCTTCTGCTGGCTCTCGGCGCCATAACGGTCCTGCCGCTCCTTGGAGATGCCGTAGCGCTTGGCCACCATTTCGGCCGTCTGCAGCATGGGCCAGTAGATCTCGGGCTTGTGCTGCTCCAGCCAGGGGTCCTTGAACATGTGCGTGTTCATCTCCTGCTGCACGCAGGAGATGCTTTCCACGCCGCCAGCCACATAGACATCGCCCTCGCCCGCGATCACGCGCTGCGAGGCCATGGCGATGGTCTGCAGGCCGCTGGAGCAGAAGCGGTTGACGGTGGCACCGCTGACGGTGATGGGCAGGCCCGCACGCAGGGCGGCCTGGCGGGCGATGTTCCAGCCATTCGCTCCTTCGGGGTTGGCGCAGCCCATCAGCACGTCGTCAACGGCGGCCGGGTCCACCCCGGCGCGGGCGACAGCGGCCTGGATGGCCAGTCCGCCCAGCGTGGCGCCGTGGGTCATGTTGAAGGCGCCCTTCCAGCTCTTGGCCAGGGGCGTGCGGGCGGTGGAGACGATGACGGCTCTTGTCATGGCAAGGTCTTTCGAAGTCTGCGGGTGTGACGGCCGCGGGCGGAGTGCTGAGGACGGGCCGCTTCAGGTGAAGGTCTTGCCTTCGGCCACCAACCGGGCCAGCAAGGGCGCGGGCTGCCAGAAGCTCGCGTCGTCGTGCGGATTGCGGGCAAAGCGCTTCATCGCCTGCACCACGTTGAACAGGCCTTGCTGGTCGGCGTAGCACATGGGGCCGCCGCGCCACAGCGGGAAGCCGTAGCCCGTGAGGTAGACCATGTCGATGTCGCTGGCCTTGCTGGCGATGCCTTCTTCCAGGATCCTGGCCGCCTCGTTGACCAGCGAGTACACCAGTCGATGCACGATCTCTTCGTCGGAGATCTTGCGCGGCGTGATGCCCAGGGCCAAGCGGTGCTCTTCCACCATCTTCACCACCACGTCCGACGCGATGGCGTCACGCCGGCCGGCGGCGTAGTCGTACCAGCCGGAGCCGGTCTTCTGGCCGAAGCGGCCCAGCTCGCACAGCAGGTCGGCGGTCTTGCTGTAGCGAAGGTCGGGCTTTTCCACGTAGCGGCGCTTGCGGATGGCCCAGCCGATGTCGTTGCCCGCCAGATCGCCCATGCGGAAGGGGCCCATGGCAAAGCCGAACTTCTCGATGGCGCGGTCCACCTGGGCGGGCGTGCAGCCCTCCTCCAGCAGGAAGCCCGCCTGGCGGCTGTATTGCTCGATCATGCGGTTGCCGATGAAGCCGTCGCACACGCCCGAGACCACCGCGG
>JBMLPD010000694.1:0-1639 GCA_049242285.1 Rubrivivax sp. | reverse complement strand
ATGGCGCCGCCCTGATCGCCGCGCTGGTGCTGGGCTTGCTCAACACCCTGGTGCGGCCGGTGCTGATCCTGCTGACCCTGCCCGTCACCTTGCTGACGCTGGGCCTGTTCCTGTTCGTCATCAACGCGCTGATGTTCTGGGCTGCCGCCTCCGTACTGGAGGGTCTGCACGTGAACGGCTTCTGGGCGGCGCTGGTCAGCTCCTTGCTGTACAGCCTTTGTGCGCTGGTGATCGACATGGCGATGGAAGCCCTGTTCAACCGCCGGCAGGCTTGAGGGGATGGAGCGCTTGGGCTCCAGCCAGCGCTTGCGGTGGGCAGGTCTGGTGGACACCGCCTCGGTAGACGACAAGCCCGCAGGCGGGCGGCCTCTTCGCACACCTTGACGGCCGGCGACCCCGCCCGCAGAACGGCGCCCTGAACCGGCCACCCCGCCTGTGCGGCAGGCTCAGGCCTGCGCTGCCCCCGGCAGCACGCGCCCGGCCAGCGCCTCCCACACGGGCGTGAGCCGGCCGGGCAGGTCGGGCAGGGTGCCCAGATCGGTGTGGCTCTCGTCGGGCGAATGGAAGTCGCTGCCGCGCGAGGCGTACAGATTGAATTCCTGCGCCATGTCGGCGTACTTCACCTGTTCGGCCGCGCTGTGCGCGCCCGTGATGACTTCCACGCCACGCCCGCCGTGCGCCACGAATTCGCTGAACAGCGCGTACTCCTCGGTGGGCGTGAACTTGTAGCGCGCCGGGTGGGCGATGACGGCCATGCCGCCGGCCTGCGTGATCCAGCGCACGGCGTCGCCCAGGCGGGCCCAGCGGTGTGGAATGAAGCCCGGCTTGCCTTCGGTGAGGAAGCGGCGGAACACCTCGTGGGTGTCGGCGCACACGCCGGTTTCCACCAGGAAGCGGGCGAAGTGGGTGCGGGAGATGAGGTCGGGGTTGCCCACGTACTTCAGCGCACCCTCGTAGGCGTTCTTGATGCCCACCTGGGCCAGGCCGTCGCTCATCTCCCGGGCCCGCTCGGCGCGGCCGCCGCGGGTGGCGGCCAGACCCTGGCGCAAGGCCTCGTCATCGGCGTCGAAACCCAGGCCCACGATGTGGACCGTGACGCCGGCGAAGGTGACCGAGATCTCGCAGCCGGTCAGGTAGTCCATCCCCAGGGCGGCGGCGGCGGCCATGGCACGGTGCTGGCCCTTGACCTCGTCGTGGTCGGTCAGCGCCCACAGTTCCACCCCGTTGGCCTTGGCGCGTTGCGCCAGGGCTTCGGGCTCCATCGTGCCATCAGACACGGTGGAGTGGCAGTGCAGGTCGGCGTTGATCAGGTTCACCCGCTGATTGTAGGAAGCCGGCACGCCCGGCACCTGGGCTTCGACAAGCTCAGCCCGAACGGCCCCCCGTTCGCCCCGAGCTCGTCGAGGGGCGCGACCCCATTTGATGCTCTTCAACGCTGAAGCGTCAGGGTGGCGGCGCAGCGCGCTGCCAGCCCGGGGTCGTGCGTGACCACCACGAAGGCCGTGCCCTGCTCGGCCGCCAGGCTGAGCATGAGCGAGAAGACGGTGTCGGCCGTGGCGCGGTCCAGGTTGCCCGTGGGCTCGTCAGCCAGCACGCAGGCCGGGCGGGTGACCAGCGCGCGGGCGATGGCCACGCGCTG
>JBMLPD010000693.1:0-2166 GCA_049242285.1 Rubrivivax sp. | reverse complement strand
TGGGTCCATCTGAGGCCGGCGTCAACAGAACAAGCACTGACTGCCGCTGGCCGTAGCAGAATCGGCATTCATTCGCATCTCCCCCACGACCGGAGCGCCCACCATGCCTCGCATCCCTGTGCTGGACGAAGCATCCATGCAGGCCGCCGAGTCGCAGATTCCGCAACTGGCCCATCGGGCCGGGCTGGCGGCGCATCGGCGCGCAGTGAGCAGCCACGCCACCATCCTGGTCATGAAGACCCCCAGCGGCGATCTGGTAGCGCGCCAAACCAGCGGCCAAGTGGTGGTCCTCAAGGCGCTGCCTGCCGCCACGCCGGTGCTTACGGGCACGGTGCTCAAGCGGGCTGCCAAGCGCGCCATCAAGGCCGGCGGACGGTGAAGCCGCGGTGGCTTCCGCACAGCCACGTTTGCGAGTGTTCGCCGGCCCCAATGGCTCCGGCAAGAGCACCATCCACGAGATATTGAAGCCCGAGTGGATCGGCGTCTACGTCAACGCCGACGAGATTGAGAAACAACTGCGCGGCACTGGTGCGCTGGACCTGAACCCCTTTGAGTTGACAGAACCGGCTGAAGCGCTGCAACGGCGCATCAGCGGGCATCTGGCAGCTTCAGAACTGTTGGCCAAGCATGGGCTGTTGCAGGTGGCCCAAGCCGTGGCCGTGACCACCAATCGCCGATTGCACCTGCCACTGGAACTGGCCAACTCCTATGTGGCGGCGGTGCTGGCCGATGCCATTCGCCGGGCATTGCTGGCCCAAGGCAGCACCTTCACCTTCGAGACGGTGATGTCTTCGCGCGACAAGATCGACTTCATGCGCGAGGCTCGGGCGCTGGGCTACCGAACCTGCTTGTACTTCGTGGCCACAGACGACCCTGAGATCAACATCTCACGGGTGCAACTGCGGGTGAGCCAGGGTGGGCATGACGTGCCCGAAGACCTGATCCGCTCCCGCTACGTGCGCTCCATCGGGCTGCTGGACGACGCCTGCGCGGCTGCCCACCGGGCCTACATCTTTGACAACTCGGGCCAAGCGCACCAGTGCATCGCAGAGGTCATCGATGGAACGGCAATGATCATCCAGGTGGACGCTCTCCCGGCTTGGTTCACGGGCACAGCGCTTTGGCGATCGTTCATCGCCGGTGACGATTTGCCCGCAGATGAGTCCAGTGAAGGTTGGCTCACCACCCGTTGAACAGGTGCCCTGGAAGCGCCAATCCCGTCAGCAACTTGCGCCACTTCCCACCGGCTCACGGAAGGGTCGGCAGATGGGTCCATCTGCGGCAGGCGTCAACAGCAGAAGACCTGGTTCGAGAGGCAAGCCGCTACGGGTTGCACCCTGCGGGCTTCACCTTTGGCGCCTTGCCACGGGTGAAGACTTGCAGCAATTCCTGGGGCGCCGCCGCTGATCGGTTCGTCAGGCTGCATTCGCCCCAGCCGGGGCGCCTTTCTACGATTTGGACTTGTGGGCCGCACGGGCAGGGGGCTTGCGCACCGAAGTTGAACCGCGTGCCGCTGCAGGCTTCGGTTGCTTGGTCAGGGAGCTCAGGCTGTCCAGCACGATCACCGTGCCCTGGCCCGTCTTGACTGAGACGGCAAGCTCGCCACCCATCGCCTCGACATACTTGCGCAGCGTCGAGAGCAGCAGGTCTGAGCGCTTCTCCAATTGAGCCACGGCGTTCTGCTTGACGTTGAGCACACGTGCCACTTCGTCCTGGGTCAGGACCAGCGCGTTGCGAACTTCGGCCAGCGAGTCGGCATGGCGGACCATCTCCTGCGCCAACTGCCTTGACTTGCTCTGGATGAACTTCCGGTCATCCGGGGAGAACTCTTCGATGATGCTGCGCAGCGTGGTGCTCATGGTGATTTCTTCCTTTCCTTCGGCGTATTCGCCAGGTGGGCGTCGAACCGCCTGTCGGCTGTTGTGATCAGGCGCTTGTAGAAGGTCTTCTCGTCGCGACCCTGCTTGTCTCCAGCCACCAGTACACAGGCCCGTCGTTGGAGATCGAACGCGAAAGCGGCTCGCCAGACCTCCGAGCCGTTGTGTGCCTTGAACCGGAGTTCCTTCATGTTGTCGTGCTTGGACCCCTTGAGCGTATCCACATGGGGACGCCCTGCTTTCGGACCTGCCAGCTCTATGGCACGAGCCGCGGCCACCAATTCGCGCC
>JBMLPD010000692.1:0-1328 GCA_049242285.1 Rubrivivax sp. | reverse complement strand
CTGGCCGACGCCATCGTCGATCTCGTGTCCACCGGCAGCACGCTCAAGGCCAACCAGCTGGTGGAGGTGGAGCACATCATGGACATCAGCGCCCGGCTGGTGGTCAACCAGGCCTCGCTCAAGCTCAAGCAGGCCCCCATCCGCGCCTTGATTGATGCGTTTTCCCAGGCGGTGTCGCCGCCCGCCCGCCCGCTCGACGCAGGGAAGACACCGTGAGCACCTCGTCCCCCCTTGCCTTGCGCCGCCTGTCCACGGCGGCCCCGGCCTTCGAGGCCGATTTCCAGCGTGTGCTGCACTGGTCGGCCGAGACCGACGCCGCCATCGAGCAACGCGTGGCTGCCATCCTGGAAGACGTGCGCGCGCGCGGCGATGCCGCAGTGTTGGACTACACGGCCCGTTTCGACGGTCTGACCGCAGCCACGGTGTCGGCGCTGGAGATCGGTCAGGACGAACTTCAGGCCGCGCTGTCGCGCATCACCCCGGCCCAGCGCCAGGCGCTGCAGGCCGCGGCCGACCGCGTGCGCTCTTACCACGAGCGCCAGCTTCAGGCCTGCGGGCGCAGCTGGAGCTACCGCGACGAGGACGGCACCTTGCTGGGCCAGAAGGTCACGCCGCTGGACCGTGTGGGCCTGTACGTGCCCGGCGGCAAGGCGGCTTACCCGTCCAGCGTGCTGATGAACGCCGTGCCGGCCCGCGTGGCGGGTGTGGGCGAGATCGTCATGGTGGTGCCCACGCCCGTGCGCGGCAGTGTGGCGACCGGTGGGGCGGGCGGCTCGGGGGGGCAGGGCGGCCCTGCCGGAGCAGGCGGACAGGGCAGCGGTGCCACCGCGGGCGAGCGCAACGACCTGGTGCTCGCCGCCGCCGCCGTGGCCGGTGTGGACCGCGCCTTCACCATCGGCGGCGCGCAGGCCGTGGCCGCGCTGGCCTACGGCACCGCCACCATCCCGCGCGTGGACAAGATCACCGGCCCGGGCAATGCCTATGTGGCCAGCGCCAAGCGCCGCGTGTTCGGCCAGGTGGGCATCGACATGATCGCCGGGCCGAGCGAGATCCTGGTGCTGGCCGACGGCAGCACGCCGCCGGACTGGGTGGCCATGGACCTGTTCAGCCAGGCCGAACATGACGAGCTGGCGCAGAGCATCCTGTTGTGCCCGGATGCCGCTTACATCGCCGCGGTGCACGCCGCCATCGAGCGCCTGCTGCCACAGATGCCGCGCCAGGCCGTGATCCGCGCCTCGCTCGAAGGCCGCGGCGCGCTCATCCACACCCGCTCCATGGAAGAGGCCTGCGCCATCAGCAACCGCATCGCGCCCGAGCACCTGGAGGTG
>JBMLPD010000691.1:0-19825 GCA_049242285.1 Rubrivivax sp. | reverse complement strand
CCCATGACGACGACGTCAAGTCCTTCGTGTTCCGCAGCGACCGCGCCTTCAACCCTGCCAAGCTCGAAGACTTCCTGGGCGCCATCGTGCAGGTCTACGGCCCCAAGATGCTGCGCTACAAGGGCGTGCTCTTCATGAAGGGCAGCGACCGCAAAGTGGTGTTCCAGGGCGTGCACCAACTCATGGGCAGCGATCTGGGGCCCAAGTGGACACCCGGCGAGAAGAAGCAGAGCAAGATGGTCTTCATCGGCATCGACCTGCCGCGAGACGTGTTGCTGCAGGGGCTGGAGCAATGCCTGGTCTGATGGCCGGAGCCCGCCGCCCTCGGCTGCTGGGCGGGCCTGCAATCGACAGCCCGGGTGGTGGCACAATCCGCGCGCCCGAAAACCCGAGCAAAAGGCCCGGCCATCCGCTGCACGGGCATGCGACAGACCGCCTGTGAGGGCGCACCGCGCACCCAGAGCGGCAGATGCGAGCACCAAGGTCAGGAGAGACCCGTGAGCAAGACTCCCGCCAAGACCGCCGGCAAAGCCGTCGGCGCCCCTGCGCCCGTGCCCAGCGCGAAGGCGCCGGGCGCTGCCGCCGCCAAATCACCGGCGCGCGCAGCTTCGGTGCCTGCCGCGCCGGCCTCCCCCCAGGCCTCAGGCCGTACGGCCAAGGCCGGAGGCAAGAAGGCGGCCCCTTCAGCCGCGCCGGTTGCAGCACCAGCGCCCTCGCACTCCTTTGCAGACCGTTTCGGCCCGGCACGCACGGCGGCCCGAACCCCACCCGAACCCATGAACACCGTCAAACCTGTCATCAAGGCAGACCCCAAGCTGGCCAATGCCTGGAAGACCAAGCCTGGGCGAGAGCTCTCTGAGGCTGAGCTGCTGGCCATGCCCGAGGCCGAGTACATGAACGAGCAGCAGATCGACTTCTTCCGGGCCCGGCTGCAGGTCCAGAAGGACGATCTGCTGTCCAACGCCGGCGAAACCACCGAGCACCTGCGCGAAGACACGACCATCGTCCCGGACCCGGCCGATCGCGCCACCATCGAGGAAGAGCATGCGCTGGAGTTGCGCACGCGCGACCGTGAACGCAAGCTGCTGAAGAAGATCAGCCAGGCCTTGAACCGCCTGGACACGGGCGAATACGGCTTCTGCGACGAGACAGGCGAACCCATCGGGTTGCCCCGCCTGCTGGCCCGGCCCACGGCGACGCTGTCGCTGGAGGCCCAGCAGCGCCGGGAATTGAAGCAGAAGATGTTTGGTGACTGAAGACGCTGCCCTTCCACCAGGGCTTGACGTGCAGACCCCCAAGGCCCGGACAGAGCTGCAAGCCCGTTGAGCGGTTGACCCTTCCATGTCGAGCACGCCTGCCCGGGACCCCGATCTCCTGAAGGAACTGGTGGAGTTCTGGTCCAACACCGGCACCGACTGCGCCAACCCGGGCGACGGCCTGCGGGGGGCCTGGCGGGCCGGCACAGAGCGCAGCGAACTTCAGGCCCTGATCGCGCGCAAGCGGCACCACGATGCCGTTCGCCTGACCGAACTGAATTTGTTGCGCCGCATCCGCCAGCAAGGCCTGACGGGCGACCAGATCCGCGAAATGGAGCGGGCGCTGGTGTCTGCCAGCTCCAGCCCGGGCCCGGCCCCCCCGGGCAGTACAAGCGGGCGCGCCACCCCTGCCGGGGCCGCGGTCCGGGCACCCGAGCGCCACCTGCAGGGCGAGGATGCCACGACCGTGGGGCCACGTCCCAAGGGCGCAGACCACGCAAGTGCCGCGAGTGCTGGCGAGACTGCAACGGCCCATGCACCCGACCCTGCGCAAGGCACCGTCCATCCGACGTTCCCTGGCAGGACCCAAGTCGAGGAAGCCCGCTGCACTGATCCCGATGGCGCGGGCGGGGACGATCACCAGGAGGTCCAGCACGACACCGAGCTGGATCAGGCGGCCGTCGCCTTTGCCAATGCCGACTTCGGCGGCTGCGAGAGCGCCCTGCGGGAACTGATCGGCCCCGGGGGCGAACGCCAGCATCACGCACCCACCTGGCGTGCCCTGCTGGACCTGTACCGAGCCACGGGCCAGCAGGCCGAATTCGAGCGTCTGGCGCTGGCCTACACGCGTGATCTGCAGCAGACGCCCCCGCAGTGGGTATCGATTCCGCGCCTGGCCATGAACATGAATGGCCGTCCTTCCGGGACCCGTAGCGCTGCGGGTGGCGCATCTGAGGCCGCGGGGCGCGCCGCGCCCGCCTGGCAGTGCCCGACGCTGCTGGACGGCTCAGCCATCAGTTCCATGCTGACGCCCAGACCCACCGGGCAGGGTGCACCGGTCGTCGACTGGACGTCGGCCAAGGTGCTGACTCATGACGGTGCGCAAAGCCTGCTGGACTGGCTGCTGGCGCACGCCGAGGACACGGCGCAGCCGCTGCTGTGGAAGGGGACCTCGACGCTTCTGGATCTGCTGCGGGACACGCCCCGGTCCGAAGGGCGTCCGGAAGATGAAGTCCTGTGGCGGCTGAGGTTGACGATTCTTCGCCTGATGGGCGTCCAAGGGCCCTACGACCTCGTGGCCATGGACTTCAAGTCGGCCTACGGCCGGGATGCCCCGACCTGGGACCCTGCCGCTGCAAGGATAGTGGACGCGGAACTGGGGCAGCCTTCAGCCTTTGCCACCGGGGCCGACTTTTCCGCCCCCAGCGGGTACGACAGGCGGACCGGGCCCTCGGACACCACCGTCGAACTGGTGGGCCAGCTCACGGGGAACATCACCGACACCCTGGCCCGGACGCTGGCCGACATCCCCTCGAGCCGGTCCGTACAGATCTCCTGCGCGCGCCTGATCCGCGTGGACCTGATGGCTGCGGGCGAACTGCTGAATTGGGTGAGCGCGCGCGCAGCGCAGGGGCGGCGGGTGCGCTTCATCGAGGTGCACCGTCTGCTGGCAGTGTTCTTCTGCGCCGTGGGACTGGACGATCAGGCCACCATCGAGTTGAGGCCCCTGTGAACGTCCCTGGCCCCTGGCCGCGCCCGGCGTTCGCGAAGAAACCGTCCGGCCCGAGCCCCTCGACCTCGTTCAGGGCAGGCGGGTCGAAGCCCCTGCGGGCCCTGCGACAGGCTGCATGCGAGCGGCCGCGTGGATCCGGCAGCAACGTATTCTTGTGAGTCAGGCATGAGCGAGCAATTTCACGGCACCACCATCCTGAGTGTGCGGCGCGGCCGCAGCGTGGCCATGGGCGGCGACGGCCAGGTCACGCTCGGCAACATCGTGGTCAAGGCGTCGGCGCGCAAGGTTCGCCGCCTGCATCGGGACCAGGTGCTGGCCGGGTTCGCGGGTGCCACCGCGGATGCCTTCACGCTGTTCGAGCGCTTCGAAGCCAAGCTTGAAAAGCACCAGGGGCACCTGGTGCGCGCCGCGGTGGAGTTGACCAAGGACTGGCGCACGGACCGTGTGCTGCGCCGGCTGGAGGCCATGCTGGCCGTGGCCGACCGCGAAAGCTCGCTCATCATCACCGGCAATGGCGACGTGCTCGAACCCGAACGCGGCATCGTGGCCATCGGCTCGGGCGGTGCCTATGCACAGGCCGCCGCCATGGCCTTGGTGGAACACACAGCGCTGGGGCCGGCGGCCGTGGTCGGCAAGGCCCTGGGCATTGCAGGCGACCTGTGCATCTACACCAACCAGCAGCACACCATCGAAGTGCTGGAATGACGCCCACGATGTCCACCAACGCCACCATGACCCCGCGCGAGATCGTCTCCGAACTGGACCGCCACATCGTCGGCCAGCAGGCCGCCAAACGCGCCGTGGCCATCGCCCTGCGCAACCGCTGGCGCCGCCAACAGGTGGACGACAGGCTGCGGGGCGAGATCACGCCCAAGAACATCCTCATGATCGGGCCCACGGGCGTGGGCAAGACCGAGATCGCACGACGTCTGGCAAGGCTGGCTGACGCTCCCTTCATCAAGGTGGAGGCGACCAAGTTCACCGAGGTGGGCTACGTCGGCAAGGACGTGGACACCATCGTTCGGGATCTGGTTGAAGTGGCGGTCAAGCAGGAGCGTGAACGCCAGGTACGCCTCAAGCGCAGCCAGGCCGAGGACGCCGCGGAGGACCGCGTGCTCGACGTGCTGGTGCCCCCGCCGCGCGCCGACCTGGGCCCCAAGGACGGCACGGCACGCCAGATCATGCGCAAGCGCCTTCGCGAGGGCGCGCTGGACGACAAGGAGATCGCGATCGACGTGGCCGACGCCAAGCCCGCCGTCGAGATCATGGGCCCGCAAGGCATGGAGGAGATGGCCGAACAGCTCAAGGGCCTGTTCTCGCAACTCGGGCAAAGCCGCCGCACCACGCGCACGCTGAAGGTGCGCGAGGCCTTGAAGATGCTGGTGGAAGAGGAAGCCGGCCGGCTCGTCAACGACGACGAGGTCCGCACCAGTGCGCTGGCCCATGCCGAGGCCAACGGCATCGTGTTCATCGACGAGATCGACAAGGTGGCCTCCCGGGCCGAACACGGCGGGGCCGACGTCAGCCGCCAGGGCGTGCAACGCGACCTGCTGCCGCTGGTGGAAGGCACCTCGGTCAACACCAAGTACGGCATCGTCAAGACCGATCACATCCTGTTCATCGCCTCAGGCGCCTTTCATCTGGCCCGGCCGAGCGACCTCATCCCGGAACTGCAGGGCCGTTTCCCCATCCGCGTGGAGCTGTCTTCGCTGGCGGTGGAGGATTTCGAGGCCATCCTGACCAGCACGCACGCCAACCTCATCCGGCAGTACCAGGCCCTGCTGGCCACGGAAGGCGTGACACTGGAAGTCACACCAGAGGCGGTCAGGCGCATCGCACAGATCGCCTTCGAGGTGAACGAGCGCACGGAAAACATCGGCGCGCGTCGCCTGGCCACCGTGCTGGAGCACCTGCTGGACGAGATCAGCTTCGATGCCCCCCAGAAGCAGGGGCAGACCGTGTCCATCGACGCGGCCCAGGTCGAGGAGCGGCTGGGGGCGCTCGCCCGCAACGAGGATCTGTCAAGGTTCGTCCTTTGAGCGCCTGGGCGCAGCAGGAAGCGAACACGCTACATCACCAGCAGCCGCTAACCTTCACGATGTGGGGCAAAGCCCCGGATCATGGAAGACTTCCACATTGACCGGCTGCTGACGCCTCGCCACCGAGCCGTTCGGCCTGCAGCACCAGCAGACCGTCGAAGATCAGTGATTCCAGCAGTTCGTGCTCGATGTCCAGGTACGGCGACACCTTCCAGCCCGCCCCGCCGGTCATCAGCACCCTGGGAGGCGTGCCGCTGCGGTCTCTCAGGTGGCGCCACATGCGTTCGATGGTGCCCGTGATGGCGTAGGTGCCTCCGCTGGTGAGCGCGTCGCTGGTGTTGGTGGGAAAGGCCACCACCTCGCCCGTGGGCACGCGCAGGCCGGCCGTGCCCCCTTCCAAGGCCCGCAGCATGATGCCGTGGCCCGGCACGATGAGCCCCCCCAGAAAGTGTCCATGCTGGTCCAGCGCGTCCACCGTCACGGCCGTCCCGATCATGACCACCACCACCGGGCGGGCGGGGGCCTCCAGGGTGGCGCGGTGCCGGGCACCCACCTGCGCGACGAAGCGGTCAGCCCCCAGGCGGCTGGGGTGGTCATAGCCGTTGGTGACGCCGCCCGCCATGGCGCCCGGCACCACCCACCGCGGCTCCACATCCCACAGTTCGAGCTGTTCCTCCACGCGGCGGCGAACGGCGTCTCCGGCCACGTTGCAGCCCAGCATCACCTGGGGCGCAGCCAGTCGCGCCCATTCCTGCTCGGCCAGGAGGTCGATATGCTCCAGGAACACAGCCCCGTGGGTCAACATGCGGGCGCCCGGACGGGCGGCCTCGAACACGGCCCACTTCAGGCGGGTGTTGCCGATGTCGATGGTCAAGAAGTTCACGTCGCTGCTCCAGCGGGGGTGCATTCACCGATGGGGCGTCATCATAGGAGCGTGGGCAGCACGTGTAGGCCGAACCCGGGTGGCGGGTCGGTTGCCGACACGACGCGGATGCTTCGCGCAGCGGTGGCCGCCTGGGGGCACCGTGACCGGCCAGATCGGCCGGCGGCCTGAGTGCGAGCCGCTGTTCGCGCCAAAGGCGCTCGTCTGCGAGCCCCCACGCTGCCCTCACGCCGCCCATGCACCGCAGATCGATGTATGCGGCGCCATCCACGGAAGTCTGGGCGTGGCCGCCGGGCCGAAGCACCCATCGACGCGCTTCAACCTGAAAACGGCAGTTGGATGCATTTGCCAGCGCTGCTGTTGGGGCGCCAGGCAAGGCGCGACGACGCGGCAGGCTCGTGCCTGCAAGGAGGCGCAACACCGCATGGCGCATCAAAAGCGGTGCTGGCAAGTGCATGGCGCTGTCACCCCAAAGGTGAGGCTGCGAAAACAACGCAAGAACCGAGTCCACGCGGTGTGCGGCAAGATGACAAGCGGTCAACTGCCGTTTCAGGTTCAAGACAGCACGGCAGAGCCGGTGCTGGTGCCCACCGGATGCGTCGGGGCCCCATCGCCGGCCCCTTCCGTGAGGGCAAGGGGCTCGCGGGCTCAGTTCCTGCCGATCGACCGGCGCCCGGGCTTCAGGTCTGAGCCATCGCGCTGGCGTCCTTCAGCAAGCGCTCGATGTCAACGAGGATCAGCATGCGCTCGCGGTCCGCATGCTGCACCGTCGCGATACCGACAACATGGGCTGCATCCAGCGCGCCACCGAAATCCGGGGCCGGCTCGATCTGGTCGGGCGAGAGGGCCTGCACATCGATGACCGCATCGACGACAGCGCCCACGGTGTTGGAGCCGACGTTCAGGACGATCGTCACCGTGGCGGCATCGAAGTGCGCTTCCAGCCCATACCGGATTCGCAAGTCGACGATCGGCACGATGACACCCCGCAGGTTGGTCACGCCCAGCAGATGCTGCGGCGCGTTGGCAATGCGGGTGGGCTTCTCGTAGCTGCGGATCTCCTGCACCCGCAGGATGTCGATTGCGTATTCCTCGGAACCCAGTCGCAGCGTCAGGACTTCACGAGGCACCTGCTGTGCAAGGGCCTGCGGGGCACGGGAATCCATCTTCGTCGAGGTGGTGGTGGTGGTCATGGTACGGACAAACCCTTCTGTATGCGGTGAACAGATGCGACGGCCAGTTCAATTCGGAGCAGGCGACGAGCGGGCCCCCGACCTCCTTCAGAACGACTCCCACTCATCGCTTGTACCGGCCGCTGCCGTGGCCGGCTTGGGCGGACCCGAAGGCGCGGCCAGGGTCTTGGCGGGGTTGGAGCCACCGACCCGGGGCGCTTGCATACCCGAGACACCTGCGGTCTTGCCCAGGGCCCTGCGAGGCTGTGGCTTGCCGGACGGCCGGGCCCATTGGACCTTGTCCGCGACGGAGACAGGCCGCAATGCCTCGCCCTCGCCAGCCGCCAGCCGGAACGCCGCCACCGCCTGCACCAGCAATTGCGCCTGTTGCTTCAGGCTCTCGGCCGCTGCCGCATTCTCCTCGACCAACGCAGCGTTCTGCTGCATCGCCTGATCCATCTGGCCGACGGCCTGCCCGACCTGGGCGACACCGGACGCCTGCTCGCTGCTGGCCGCGGTGATCTCGCCCACGATGTCGGTCACTCGACGGATGGAATTCACCACCTCCTGCATGGTCTGACCGGCCTGATTCACCAGGGAGGACCCCTGGTTGACCCGCTCGACGCTCGCGCCGATGAGGGATTTGATCTCCTTGGCTGCCTCGGCACTGCGCTGGGCCAGGCTGCGAACCTCGCCGGCGACCACCGCGAAGCCGCGGCCCTGCTCGCCGGCACGGGCGGCCTCGACGGCGGCGTTCAGCGCGAGGATGTTGGTCTGGAAGGCGATGCCGTCGATCGTGCCGATGATGTCGGCGATGCGCTGCGAGCTGTCGTTGATCCCCTTCATCGTCTGGACCACCTGCCCGACGACATCGCCACCGCGCACGGCCACATCCGAAGCGCTCTGGGCGAGCTGGTTGGCCTGGCGTGCGTTGTCGGCGTTGTTGCGGACGGTGGAGCCCAGTTCCTCCATCGTGGCCGAGGTCTGCTGCAGCGCCGAGGCCTGCTCTTCGGTGCGCGACGACAGGTCCATGTTGCCCTGGGCGATCTGGGTGCTGGCGCTGGCAACGCTTTCGGCGTTGCTGCGAACCAGGCCCACCACCTTGGAGATCTCCACACGCATGCGCTCCAGCGACGCCGCCACGCTGCCTGGGTATTGAGACCGGAAAGCCACGGTGAAATCGCCCTCAGACGCCTGCTTGGCGGCGGCAGCGATGATCGCCGGCTCATCGCCCACCAAGTGCCATACGGCGCGCCGCGTCCACAGGAACAGAAGGGTGGTGACGAGAACCGCCGCGATGAACGTGGCGATCGCCAGCAGCGGGGAGCGATCTCCGGTCTGCTTGAAGTTTGCCACCGATGCATCGGCGAAGCGCACGGCCGACTTCACGGTGGCGTCGACTGCTTCGCGATGCACCCGGTACAGGCGGTGAACGTCGGTCAGGGCCTGGGCAGCGGCATCCTTGTTGCCGGCTTCCAAGGCCGGCAACACCCGTGTCTTCACGGCGGCCAGAAAATCCAGGCCGGCCGAGTGCTGGCGACCCAGCAGATCCTTCTCCAGGCCGTAGGGCGGGTTGTCCTTCCAGTAGGTGGCGCGGGCCAGGTACTCCTTCTCAAGGCGGGCGATGGACTGCACCGCCTCGGCCGGCGTCAGCGTGCCCTCCACGGCCTGGGACACCACCAGACGCGACTCGATCAGGTACATGGGCGGCGGCAGGATGTCAGCGGTCACATCCTTGGCCACGAACGCCTGACCGGCATCGGTGTTCATCGAGTTCTTGGCGTACAGGGCCACGCCCATGAGCAGGGCGCAGGCTACGACCAGGACCACCTGCTGGAAGATCATCAAATGGTTCAACTTACGCATGGGACAGACTCCGGTTCATGTGGTGCGGCGGTGCGCCGGGGCACGCGTCTTGCTCCCCGTTCTCTTGTACCAAGGACTCCCTGCAAGACCCTGTGGGATGGAAATGGACGAGCTCGAAAATATAGGTTTCGGCGCGCGGCGCCCCGACTTGAGCCCGATCCACCACAGCGGGCCGAACCCCAGCCCCGCGGCATGCTCACCGCTCGCCCCGCGCAGTCGGCCGAACAACCCGGTACACCGTCTTGCCTTGCAGCTCGAACAGATCGCGCATGTGGGAAAAGTTCTCGGAATGCCCGACGAAGAGCAGGCCGCCCGGTTGAAGATACTCCGCCAGGCGCTGCAGCACCCTCGTCTGCGTCGGCTTGTCGAAGTAGATCAGCACGTTGCGGCAGAAGATCGCTTCGAAGCGGGTCTGCACGGCCCACTGTGCGCCCAGGAGGTTCAATGTCCTGAAGGTGATCATCGACTGCAGTTCGGGGCTCACACGAACCAGGCCTTCGTTGTCCCGGCGCCCGCGCTGGAAGTAGCGCTGCAACAGCCGCCGATCCAGCCGCTCGACAGCCTCCAGAGGATAGACCCCTCGCTGGGCGGTCTCAAGCACCTTCGTATCGATGTCCGTGGCCAGGATGTGCGTCTCGGCGCCCGCACTGCCCAGGGCGTCCCTGGCAGTCATCGCGAGCGAATACGGTTCCTCGCCGGTCGACGCCGCGCAGCACCAGACATGCAACGGCCCGCGCCCACGGCACTGCTGAAGGTGCGCGCTCAGGATCGGGAAGTGGTGCGACTCGCGGAAGAACGCGGTCAGGTTGGTGGTCAGGGCGTTGACGAACTCCTGCCACTCGTCACATTCCGGGCCCTGCCGCTGCAAGTCGTCGAGATAGCGATCGAAACTGTTGAGCCGCAGCTCCCTCAATCTGCGCGACAGGCGGCTGTGCACCATCTGCTGCTTGCTCGGGTTCAAGGCGATCCCGGCGCGACGATGAATCAACTCGCGAACCCGCTCGAAAGCCTCCGCGCTCAGCACGGGCGACTGCAGCGAAGCGGGCTCGAGGACGGTTGACATGGGATCTGGCCTGCGGGCACTCACTGCAACGCAGCAGTCAATCGCCCCTGGCCGCTGGCCCGGACAACGATGGCAGCCACATCCAGGATCAGCGCCACGCTGCCATCGCCCAGGATGGTGGCCCCCGACACGTTGTCCACGCGACGGTAGTTCGATTCCAGGTTCTTCACGACGACCTGCTGCTGCCCAAGGAGTTCGTCCACGACGGCCACGACGCGGCGGCCATCGGATTCCAGCACCACCATCAACGGCTCACCGGCACTCTCGCCCGGGGCACGCGGCACGTTGAACAGTCGCTCCAGGCTGACCACCGGGAGGTACTCCTCGCGAACCCTCACCAGGGGCTCGCCACCAAGCGCCGTCTTCATCCGGTGTGGTGCCGGCTGGAACGACTCCACGATGCTGGCCAGCGGAAGGATGTAGCACTCGCCGGCCACCTGCACGAGCATGCCCTCCATGATCGCCAGGGTCAGCGGCAGGCGGACCCGGACCACCATTCCCTTCCCTTCGGCCGACTCGATATCCACCGTGCCGCCCAAGGAACTGATGTTCTTCTTCACCACATCCATGCCGACTCCGCGCCCCGATACGTCGGTGACCGCCTCCGCGGTGGAAAAGCCCGGCGCGAATATCAGGTTCCAAACCTCCGCATCGGTCAAGGAATCAGGAGCATCCATACCCTTCTCGCGCGCCTTGGCAAGCAACTTGGCGCGGCTCAGGCCCCTGCCGTCGTCGCGCACCTCGATGGCGATGTTGCCGCCCTGGTGGCTGGCAGCCAGGGTGATCGTGCCGAAGGCCGGCTTGCCGCGCGCCAGCCGCTCCTGGGGCATCTCGATGCCGTGATCACAACTGTTGCGCACCAGATGGGTCAGGGGGTCGGTGATCTTTTCGACCATGCCCTTGTCGAGCTCGGTGGCCTCGCCCTGGGTGACGAACTCGACCTGTTTGTCCAGCTTGGCGGCCAGCTCGCGCAGCATCCGCGGGAAACGGTTGAAGACGACGGACATCGGAATCATGCGGATGGACATGACCGCTTCCTGGAGATTGCGCGTGTTGCGCTCGAGATCCGCCAGGCCGACGGCCAGTTGCTGAGAGCGGCTGGCGTCGAGTTCCGTGGCCGTCTGAGTCAGCACGGCCTGGGTGATCACGAGTTCTCCCACCAGGTTGATGAGCTGGTCCACCTTCTCGACGGCGACGCGCAAGGTGCCATCGGCCCCGCCAGCAGCCTGCCGGAGCTTGCTGCGCCCCGGCGCCTGGGGCTCGATCGCATCAGCGGCCGAAACTTTCTCTTGGACCTCGCCACCCCTGGCTTGCTCCTGCGGCGCAACAACAACAGCAGAAGCAGAAGCAGGAGCAGCAGCAGCAGGAACTGCCGGTGGCGGGGCGGCAGGCAAGTCGTCGAAGAGGCCGAAACCTTCGATGTTCGACATCGACTTCGCCGGAGCCTGGCCCTCGGGACTGGTCCTCGCCCCCTGGACGGGAGTTGCGGGCTCACCGCTGGCTGGCGCCTGGAAGGCATGAGCGGGATCCAGAGGCTTGAGCGTCACACGGTCCCGTTCAATGTGGAAGCTGAACAGGTCGATCAGTTCCTCGTCAGTGCTGAACGAGAGGACCTTGAAGCGGCGCATGCCGTCGGCCGAGATCCCGCCATCCAGCGACTCGATCTCGCCCAGATCCGCGATGTCCCTGAACAGATCCTTCAGGTTGTCGGCCTGCGCAGGATTTTCGAGCGGCCCCACGACGAGCTCCAGCAGCCGCCGCCCCTTTGGATCGACCTGGGCACCGGACGGCTGCGCTGCTGCGGTGTCAGGATGCGCCTCGGAAGACACGGGCGCCATTGCGGAAGGGGACGCGGCGGCCCTGCCCAGCGTGCGTCCTGAGGCCAGGGCGCGGATCTCCTCGACCAGAAACTCGGTGTGGACCGAGCCCGTTCCCTTCCCCGTCTTCAGTGCATCGAGCAGGGCCCGCAAAGCGTCACCGCTTTCCAGCAGCACGTCAACCATGCGAGGGGTGGGCTTCAGCTCTCGCCGGCGCAGCCGGTCCAGCAAGGTTTCCATCTCGTGCGTCAGCTCGGCGACCTCGGAAAAACCGAACGTCGCTGCGCCGCCCTTGACGGAGTGGGCACAGCGAAAGATGGCGTTGAGTTCTTCGTCGTCGCTCGACTCGAGCTCGATGGACAGCAGCAGGCGTTCCATCGTCTGCAGGTTCTCCGCAGCCTCCTCGTGGAAGATGGCATGGAACTGGCTTAGATCAAACTCTCCACTGGACTGAGGGGTGGTCTCGGTCATCAGAGGCTCTCCTTGGCAGGGTCGCAAGCGACGCGGCAGTTCAGCGGATGACGCGGCCGACGACCTCGACCAGCTTGACCGGGTCGAAGGGCTTGACCAGCCAGCCCGTGGCCCCGGCGGCGCGACCGGCCTGCTTCATCTCGTCGCTGCTCTCGGTGGTCAGGATCAGAATGGGCACACTGCGAAACTGCTCGCTCTGGCGCAGCTTTCGTGTCAAACCCAAGCCATCGAGGTTGGGCATGTTCTGGTCGGTGAGCACGAGGTCGAATGGGCGCTCGGCGCTCTTGTGCCAGGCATCCAGCCCGTCAACCGCACTGACCACTTCGTAGCCCGCGCTCTTGAGCGTGACCGCCACCATCTGACGCATCGAAGCCGAGTCGTCGACTGCAAGTATTGTTCGCATGGGTATCCTCAGCAAGCAAAAAGTCGGAGGGAACAGGAGATGTCCGGGGCTCGACCCTCAGAACAAGTCGATGGATCCGGCGTCCATGCCAGCCTGCGCCACCGGGCTGGGCCGCCGCGGCGAGGGTTCGATCACGACTTCATCGGCGTCACCGTCGTCGAAGGCGCCCGCCGCCAGTTGATCGGCGCTGTGCCGCAGCACCCGCCGGGTGTGCCCGACCAGCTGCGACGCCAGATCGTCGATCTGCAGCGCCACGATCGCCCGCATCATGTGTCGGGAAAGGACGTCAAGAAACTCCTTCTCGTCCGGACACGCCAGCCGGCGCGCGTCGATCAGATCACAGGCCACCTGGAACTGCGCGTTGACTTCGGTACAGGCTTCTGCAATCAGGGTGACAAGCCTCTGCAGATCGGTACACGCGGCCAGGATGCCATCCTGGACGTCGAAGATGGTTTCCGGATCCAGCCCAATGGCGCCAGAAGGGGGGTCAGCGGACTCGGGGGCGTCGTGCATGGTCAGATCCGGTTGGTGTTTGCGCCCGCGATGCTGCGCAGGCGCTCGATAAGACGCGCAGCAATGGCCTGCAGCGGCGCTACCTCGTGTGCCGCACCCAGAGCGATGGCCTCGCGCGGCATCCCGAAGATGACGCTGGTTGCCTCATCCTGGACGATGTTGTAGCTGCCGGCATCCCGCATGGCCTTCATCGCCCGAGCACCATCGGCCCCCATGCCGGTCAGCATGACGCCCAGGGCGTTCGGTCCGACCACCGAAGCGGCAGACTGGAAAAGCACCTCCACCGAAGGTTTATGGCGGTTCACGGGTTCGCCGTCGCGCACCCGAGCGACGTAGTTCGAACCGGAACGCTCGACCGACAAGTGCATCCCGCCAGGCGCCAGGTAGCCATGGCCGGGCAGGATGCGGACTCCGTCAACAGCCTCGGACACCTGCAAACGGCTCGAGGCATCCAGGCGCATGGCGTAGCCCCGGGTGAAGCCGGGCGGCATGTGCTGGGTGATCAGCACCGCAGGAGAGTCCGCGGGCAAGCGCGACAGCACGTCCTTGGTCGCCTCGGTACCGCCCGTGGAGGCACCGATGAAGATGATCTTCTCAGTGGACAGCTGCCCCAGGGACGAAATCGGATCGGACACCGTTTCCGTTCGGGCGCCGATACGCCGTGCAATCTTGGCCCGTTCGGCGACCCGAATCTTGTCGACGATGTCCGCCGCCAATCCGCGCAGCCCGTCGGCCACCCCTATCTTGGGCTTGGCGACGAAATCCACCGCACCGAGCTCCAGCGCGCGCAGCGTCACCTCGGCCCCCCGCTCGGTGAGCGATGAAACCATCACCACCGGCGTGGGACGCAGCTTCATGAGGCGCCCCAGGAAATCGAGCCCGTCCATCCGCGGCATCTCCACGTCGAGCGTCACGACATCGGGGTTGCGATCCCGAATCATCTCGCGGGCGATCAATGGATCCGCGGCCGCGCCGACACACTGCATGTCCGGTTGACGATCGATGATTTCGGTCAGGATTGACCGCACCAGCGCAGAATCGTCGACGATCAATACCCGAGTTTTCTTGTCAGCCATGGCGGGTTCTCACCTGTGGACTAGAACAATTCAACGGCACCGGCACCGGCGCCGGCGCCCACGACGGCCTGCGCTTGGCGCTCCTCGCGTGAGATCGCATGCCCCTGAGAGCCGGGCAGGCGTTTGACCATGGCACGGCCACTGACCGGCAGGAATGCCACCTTGCGTGGGTAGATGTCGAGGACGTCGCTGCTGACCACAGGGATGCGTTCGGTCCTGAGGTAGTCGAGCGCGAACTGGGTGTTGCGCTCGCCAATGTTCATCGTTGTCATGCCGGCCAGGACCTGACCGCCTCCGAACAGCTTGGCTTCGAGCGACAGCCTGCGCGCCCCCATCTTGAGCACCGCGTTGATGAGCTGTTCCATCGCGTAGGCGCCGAAACGCCCGCCCCCCTCACCAGAGCCGTCAGGCAGCATGAAGTGATTCATCCCGCCCACGTGCGATTCGCGATCCCAAACGCAGCAGGCGATGCAGGAACCCAGGGTCGTGGCGATCATCACGTCTTCGCTATACGCGGCATACTCCCCAGGCAGAACCTTGACGGCCACCTTCTGGAACTGAGTGTCGAACCAGAAGAATTGCGCTTCCCCAGGCTGTCTGGCTGCGTTCTTCAGCGCCTCGAGCCGGCGAGTGACCTCGGCGGAGGTGCGAAGCGAACCTTCTTGGGCATGCGTTGTCATCACCCTGTTCATTGTAGGCACCGCGCTTGGTGCCAGCCCGGACAAATGTGCCGGGAAAAGCGGTCGATTCAATCGATGGCCCCACCGCCCAGCACCACGCACGCCCGGCGCTGACAAGTCTCGGTCTGCGCAGACACAATTGACGCAACCCGTTACAAATTCCGGCCATGCACAGATGCGGGTTGCAGGGCGATCAAAGCTCACCCGCCTCGATCATGCGGATGAGTGCTGAGAGGTCCGCTCCGTGCTTCTTGGGTGGCGCAGATGCCCTGTGCCGCGGGGTCGGTGGCTCAGCATGTCACGCAGACGGGGCAGGCTCAGTATCCGGCCCTGTCTGACAGCATCTGCCGGCGCAAGGCTTGCGTTCGGGTGCGAGTCGAAGTCCGGTTCTTTCGCTCGCTCGCACCAAACACATCGACTCGCTGGGAAATCGCGACTGAACGACGCTCGCAGCCAGGCGAAACACATGGGCCTCGCGCTGATCTTGGGCGGACTGCGCAAACTCCCGTGCGACACCAGAGCACCGGGCCAGCAGCGCCGATTCAGCGTCTGTGGCAATCGTGACACCAACCTCGGTCACGACAAGAAAGAACGATCTTCCATGTCACGGCGCCATGGGGAGACGGCGTTTGCTGCACCACCGTCTTGCGACTTTCAGTCGGCGTGGCGCATCCCGATCCCTTGTGGGGGCGCCCACGCACCTTTGCGACTGGCCCAAACGCCAAGCCATCGCACGTCCAGCGCAGGGGCCTCTGGGCGGCCGCTGGCCATACCGTCACGCCCCCTCACCTGCCTGCGCACCATGTGCGGGTTCGCTCCGCGGGTACGGACACCGCCGAAGGCGTCAGGCCCGGCGGCGGCACACCGATGCCCAGCAACTCGAAGCGGCCGCGCCCGCTGGCGGCGGTGAGCAGGCCCAGCACGCGGCCGGGCTCGGGGCCCACCATGTCCCAGGTGAAGCGCCAGGTCCAGTTGGCGCCGCCCAGCGTGCCGGGGGTGTTCATGCGGTGCTCGCTGCCCAGGCCCAGCACGTCCTGCAGCGGGAACATGGCCAGGTGGGCGACGGAGTTGAGTGCGGCGCGGATCATGGCCCAGTGCACATCGTGCGCGCCGCAGGCCAGGTAGCTGCCGGCGTAGCGGCGCTCCTTCTCCGGGGCCTGCTCCCACCAGCCGCGTGCGGTGTCGTTGTCATGCGTGCCGGTGTAGACCACGACATGGCGGGGATAGTTGTGGGGCAGGTAGCCGTGTTCGCCATCGCCGCCGAAGGCGAACTGCAGGATCTTCATGCCCGGAAAGCCGCATCCGTCTCGCAGGGCGTGCACATCGGGGGTGATGAGGCCCAGGTCCTCCGCAATGATGGGCAGTTCGCCCTGTTCGCGCGCGATGGCGTCGAACAGCGCCTGGCCCGGGCCCTGGACCCAGCGGCCGGTCTTGGCGTCCGGGCTGTGGGCGGGGATCTCCCAGCAGCCGGCAAAGCCGCGGAAGTGGTCGATGCGGAACACGTCGGCCTGGTGCAGTGCGCGCTGCACGCGCGCCGTCCACCAGGCGAAGCCTTCCTCGGCCATGCGGTCCCAGCGGTACAGCGGGTTGCCCCAGCGCTGGCCCAGGGGGCCGAGATCGTCGGGCGGCACCCCGGCCACCACGGTGGGCTGGTGGTGCTCGTCCAGCAGGTACAGGTCGGGCCGGGCCCAGCAGTCCGCGCTGTGGTGGGCAACGAAGATGGGCAGATCCCCCATGAGGGAGATGCCGCGGTCGTTGCAGTAGCCCTTGAGCGCAGCGCACTGCACGTCGAAGCACCACTGCACGAACTGCCAGAACGCGATCTCATCGGCATGCGCCCTGCGCGCGGCCTTCAGCGCCGGCTTCCTGCGTGAGGCCAGGGCCTCTTCCCACAGCCACCAGGGTTGGCCGCCGTGGGCCGTCTCCAGAGCCATGAACAGGCTGTAGTCGTCCAGCCAGTCGGCCTGGGCCTCGCACCACCGGGCGAAAGCGGCACGGTCCTCGTGTGTGGCGTGGGCGAAGAATCCAGCCGCGGCTTCGCGCAGGCGCGCCGTGCGCCAGGGCACGACGCGGCCGAAGTCCACGCGGTGGGCCTCGAAGCCCCCCTCGGGTGGCGCAGGGCGCGGCAGCCAGCCGCGCTCCACCAGCGGCTCCAGCGCCACCATCAGCGGGCTGCCGGCAAAGGCGCTCACGCTCTGGTAGGGTGAGTCGCCCGGGCCGATGGGGGTGGTGGGCAGCCACTGCCAGACCTTCTGGCCACAGGCCTGCAGCCAGTCTGCGAAGTGGTAGGCCTCGGGGCCGAAGTCGCCCATGCCGTGGGCACCAGGCAGGCAGGTGATGTGCAGCAGGACGCCGCTGGCGCGTTGGTGCAGGTTCATGTGGCGTGGGGCGGGGGCGGGGGCGGTGTCTGGGGCAGTGAGGGGACTGTCTTCAGTTCGCTGCGGTTGCTTGATTCCAGCGACTTCAGCACCACCAGGCTGTGCGCTGGCACGCTCACGGGTGAGAGCCTCGCAGGCGCCGGGCCGGGGGACATCTGGCCGCTGGAGTCCAGGCACAGCGCCCAGCGGCCCGCGGGCAGGGTGAAGGCGGCGGCCAGGGGTTCGGGGTTGAAGACGATCATCAGCGCAGCGTCCCCATCGATGCGGCAGGCGAACGCGTGCTGGTCGCCGTCGTGCCAGTCGTGCACGTGCATCTCGGCACCGCCAGGCGTGAGCCAGGCCAGGGTGCGCTCGCCCGGCGTGACGCTGGAGGCGTGGAACCACCGGTCGTGGCGCAGGGCCGGCTCGGCGCGCCGCAGGGCCAGCACCTCGGCCACGAAGTCGCGCAGCGACGTGTCGGCCTGCGCCCAATGGAGCCAGCCCACGGCGTTGTCCTGACAGTAAGCGTTGTTGTTGCCGCCCTGGGAGTTGCCGAGCTCGTCGCCCGCGCACAGCATGGGCGTGCCTTGGGCCAGCAGGAGCGTGGCCAGCAGGGCGCGGCGCACGCGGCGGCGGCGTTCGCTCACGGCCGGGTCTGTGCTCGGGCCCTCGGCAGGACCGGCCGCTGCCGCTTCGGAGGTGCCGAAGCGAGCGCCGTTGAGCGGGTCGCAGATCTCGTCGTCGCGCCCGTCGCGGTTGCCCTCGCCGTTGGCCTCGTTGTGCTTGCGTGCGTAGCTGGTGAAGTCCGCCAGCGTGAAGCCGTCGTGCGCGGCGATGAAGTTCACGCTGGCCAGCGGGCTGCGCTGGCCGTGGTGAAAGACATCGCTGGAAGCAGTGAAGCGGCGCGCGAACTCGCCCCGCCCCACGCGGGCGCCCAGCCAGTAGCGGCGCACCGTGTCGCGGAACTTGTCGTTCCACTCCAGCCAGCGGCCGGGAAAGCGCCCGAGCTGGTAGCCGGCGTGGCCGGCATCCCAGGGCTCGGCGATCATGCGGGCGCGGGCCAGCACGGGGTCTTGCAGCAGCGCCGTGAAGAAGGCGGCGTGCGGGTCGTAGCCGTGGTGGCCGCGGCCCAGCACGGGGGCCAGGTCGAAGCGGAAGCCGTCCACGCCCATCTCCAGCACCCAGCAGCGCAGCGAGTCCAGCACGAACTGGGTGACACGCGGGTGCGCCACGTGCAGCGTGTTGCCGCACCCGCTCAGGTTTTCGCAGCGGCTGCGGTCGTCGTGGGCCAGGCGGTACCAGCTGGCGTGGTCCAACCCGCGGAAGGACAGCGTGGGGCCCTGCTGGTCGCCCTCGGCCGTGTGGTTGTAGACGACATCCAGCACGACCTCCAGGCCGGCCTCGTGCAGCGCATGCACCATCTGGCGAAACTCCTGGTTCAGGGCTGTGGGGTCGCCGGTCTTGCGCACGGCGGCGCTGGCAAAGCGCGGTTCCGGGCAGTTGAAGGCCAGGGTGTTGTAGCCCCAGTGGTTGACCTGGCCGCGCTCCACCAGCGCGGCCTCGTCCAGGTGGTGATGCACGGGCAGCAAGGACAGCGTGGTCACGCCCAGAGCCCGGAAGTGGCCGATGGCCGCCGGGTGCGCCAGTGCGGCGTAGCTGCCGCGCAGATCGTCGGGGATGCCCGGCAGCGTCATGGAAAAGCCCTTGACGTGCAGCTCGTACAGCACCACGTCCTGGGCCGCCAGGCGCGGCTGGTTGTACCAGCCGGGCGCGGGCTGCGGCGGCGGCGCCACGCGGGCCTTCAGCATGGACACCGCGTTGTCGCGCGTGTCGAAGGAGCGCGGGCCCTCGGGGTGGCCCACCTCGTAGCCGTGGTGCTCGGGCGCCCAGCTGAAGCGGCCCACCACTTCACGGGCGTTCGGGTCCAGCAGCAGCTTGTGGGGGTTGAAGCGGTGGCCCTGCTCAGGTGCGTAGGGCCCGTGCGCGCGCAAGCCGTACACCAGACCGGGGTCGGCACCGGGCAGGAAGCCGCTCCACACGCCGTCGTGCGGGCCGTGCAGCGCGTAGCGCCGCAGTTCGGCCGTGCCTCTGGCATCGAACACGCACACCTCCACGCGCTGCGCGTGCTGCGAGAACACGGCGAAGTTCACCCCGCCATCGCGCGCCAGGGCGCCCATGGGTTCTTCCCGGCCGGGCAGCAGGGTGGAGGGCAGGTGATGGGACATGGGCGGGTTTGGCGACGTCAACGGTTTCCGCGGGGTCAACGGCAGGCGAAGGGGGCGAAGGGCGTGAGAAATCGCATCATGCGGGCACCAGGAACAGCGTGGCCAGGGGTGGGATCAGCAATTCGATGGATTGCGCCCGGCCATGCCAGGGCACGGCCTGGACGGCCAGGGCCTGCCCGCCGTTGCCCAGGTTGCTGCCGCCGTAGAAGGCCGAGTCGGTGTTGAGCGCCTCGCGCCAGGCCGTGCAGCCCTCGGGCACGCCCAGGCGGAAG
>JBMLPD010000690.1:0-12237 GCA_049242285.1 Rubrivivax sp. | reverse complement strand
TCACGGCGTCCGTGCCGTCCAGCACGGCGTTGGCCACATCGCTCACCTCGGCGCGTGTGGGCACGGGTGCCAGGATCATGCTCTCCATCATCTGCGTGGCGGTGATGACCACCTTGTCCATCTCGCGCGCCAGGCGGATCATGCGCTTTTGCAGTGCCGGCACGGCCGCGTTGCCCACCTCCACGGCCAGGTCACCGCGCGCGACCATGATGCCGTCGCTGGCCTTGAGGATGTTCTCCAGTTGCGGGATGGCCTCGCTGCGCTCGATCTTGGCGATCATGGCGGGCTTGTGGCGGTACGCCTCGCCGGCCACGTTGGCCAGCTGGCGCGCCATCTCCATGTCGGTGGCGCTCTTGGGAAAGCTCACCGCCAGGTACTCGCACTGGAAGGACGTGGCGGTCTTGATGTCCTCCATGTCCTTGGCGGTGAGCGCCGGCGCCGTCAGCCCGCCGCCGGCCTTGTTGATGCCCTTGTTGTTGGACAGCTCGCCGCCGATCTTCACCACCGTGTGCACCTGCTCGCCGCGCACGGCCTCCACCACCAGCACGATCAGGCCGTCGTTGAGCAGCAGCTTGTCCCCAGGCTTCACGTCCCGCGGCAGCTCCTTGTAGTCCAGCCCCACGGCGGACAGGTCGCCCGGCTCGGTGCGCTGCGCGTCCAGCACGAAGGGCTGGCCGGCCACCAGCATCACCTTGCCGTCCACGAACTTGCCCACGCGGATCTTGGGGCCCTGCAGATCGGCCATCAGGGCCACGGGCTTGCCCACGCGGGCGGCGGTTTCGCGCACCAGGGTGGCGCGGTCGATGTGGTCCTGCGCCTTGCCGTGGCTGAAGTTCAGGCGCACCACGTCCACGCCGGCGCGCAGCAGGTTCTCCAGCACCTGCGGGTCGCTCGACGCCGGGCCGAGGGTGGCGACGATCTTGGTGGCGCGGGTCATGCAGCTGCTCCAGGGTGGATCCGGCGCACGGGGTGAGACGGACAGGGCGGATTATCGGCTTCGCGCCGGGGGCGGCGTCACCGATCGGTTACCCATCGGTAACCCAGCGGTTACCCATCGGTTACCGATCGGGGACTGCCTGGGGGGCCGTCCGAGCGCCCGGTGGCAAGGTGAAGTCCTGCCGCACGGCCTGTGCCCGGGCGGGAAGCATCTGCGTCCGGGCAGACTCAGCCCGCCGCGCGACGCGCCAGGATCTCGAAGGCCGGCAAGGTCTTGCCTTCCAGCACCTCGAGGAAAGCGCCGCCGCCCGTGGAGATGTAGCCGATATCGGCCTCGATGCCGTACTTCGCGATGGCCGCCAGCGTGTCGCCGCCGCCCGCGATGCTGAAGGCGGCGCTGGCGGCGATGGCACGCGCCACGGTCTCGGTGCCGTGCGCGAAGGCGTCGAACTCGAACACGCCCACGGGGCCGTTCCACACGACGGTGCCGGCGGCCATGAGCTGGTCGGCCAACATCTGCGCGGTCTTCGGGCCGATGTCCAGGATCAGGTCGTCATCGGCCACATCGGTGGCGGCCTTGACCGTGGCCGGCGCGTCGGCGGCGAAGGTCTTGGCACACACCACGTCCACGGGAATGGGTACCTCGGCGCCACGCGCCGCCATGGCGGTGATCACCGCGCGGGCCTCGCCCACCAGGTCCGGCTCGGCCAGGCTCTTGCCGATCTTCAAGCCTGCGGCCAGCATGAAGGTGTTGGCAATGCCGCCGCCCACCACCAGGCCGTCGACCTTGGCGGCCAGGCTGTGCAGGATGGTCAGCTTGGTCGAGACCTTGCTGCCTGCCACGATGGCCACCAGCGGCCGCCTCGGCGCCGCCAGGGCCAGGGTGATGGCGTCGATCTCGGCGGCCAGCAGCGGCCCGGCACAGGCCACCGGCGCGAACTGCGCGATGCCGTAGGTGGAGGCCTCGGCCCGGTGCGCGGTGCCGAAGGCGTCGTGCACGAAGATGTCGCACAGGGCGGCCATCTTGCGGGCCAGCGCCTGGTCGTTCTTCTTCTCGCCCTTGTTCAGGCGGCAGTTCTCCAGCATCACCACCTGGCCCGGGGCCACGGCCACGCCATCCACCCAGCCGCTCTTCAAGGGCACCTCGCGGCCCAGCAGCTCGCCCAGGCGCTGCGCCACCGGCGCCAGCGAATCCTCGGGTTTGAAGGCGCCCTCGGTAGGGCGGCCCAGGTGCGAGGTGACCATCACCGCAGCGCCAGCCTTGAGCGCCAGCTCGATACAGGGCACAGAAGCGCGGATGCGCGTGTCCTCGGTGATGAGGCCGGCACCGTCCTGCGGCACGTTCAGGTCGGCGCGGATGAAGACGCGCTTGCCAGCCACACGGCCAGCAGCGACGAGATCGGCGAAACGGATGACGTTCATGGGCAGCCCCGGGGCGAATCTGGTGGAAACCTGAAATTGTAGAAACCGGGCCTCACCAGCCCAGGCCTACGCGCAAGGGCAGGTACACCGCCATGCCCGCCACGATGGTGCCCAGGATGCCGCGCTGCCAGAAGAACCAGGCCAGGCCCGCTGCGGCTGCCCACAAGCGGGCGTCGCGCCAGGTGGACACCCACTCGCCCTGCACCAGCACGATCTCGGGCACCACCACGGCCATCAGCGCGGCCAGTGGGGCGAAGCGCAGTCCGTCCTTCAAGCGTTCGGGGAACGGCAGTTCCCGGGACGACAGGAAGAAGAAGCCGCGCGTCAGGACCGTGATCACCGTCAGCCCGAGCACGGCCAGCAGGCCTTCGAGCAGGCTCATCACCGCATCTCCTGCTGGCGCGCCTGCTGCAGCAGCAGGCCCATGGCCACGGCCGCGGCAATGGCCACCACGATGTTGAGCTTGAGCGGCAGCGCGTAGGCCGCCACCGACGCGCAGGCCGCCACCCCGGCGGCCACCCAGGAGGCACGGTCGGTGAGCATGGAGCAGGTCAGCGCCAGCAGCGCGATGTGACCGGCAAAGCCCAGCCCCCACTCGGTGGGCACGCTGCCGCCCAGCCCCAGGCCCAGCAGCGACGACAACTGCCACGATGCCCAGTTGGTCGAGGCGCCGCCCCAGAAGTAGGGCCACTGTGCGGGTTCGGGCACCGGCTTGGGAAAGCGGCGCATGAACAGCACATAGTTCAGGTCGGCGGTGAAGTAGGCCATGCACCAGCGCTGCGCCGGCCGGTAGCCGTGGACGTAGGGGCGCCAGGCTGCGCTCAGGATGATGAAGCGCAGGTTGACGCAAAAGGCCGTGGCCCACACCACCCACAGCGGCGCACCCGAGGCGATCAGCGGCATGGTCGCCAACTGGGCCGAGCCGGCAAACACCATCAGCGACATCAGCACCGCCACCGTCATGTCCATGCCGCTCTTGGCCATGGCCACCCCGGTCACCAGGCCCCAGGCGGCAACGCCCAGGGCGATGCCGCTCATGTCATGCGCGCCGCGCCGGAACTGCGGGTCGCGCCACAGGGCGACCGGGGCGGTGGGCCCGCTTTCGGTGTCGGGAGGCGGGTCGGCAGCGGCGGTCACAGCCGCTGATTGTCCCCCGAGGGTCCCCGGAAGGGCCTCCTCAGGGCTTGGTCGGCTTGGCGTCTTCGCCCGGCCTGGCCTGGCCCGAGGGCAGCACGATCTGAGGGGGAACGGTCTCGACCTTGTTTTCCCGCATGTAGTCGTTCATTTCGCGCCATCCTGCAAAAACCGCCGCCTTGTCGGCCTTGCGATTCAAGTTGTAGCAGTCCTCCAGCGGACGGCCGGCGTGCCGGCATGCGCCGCCAATGGCCTTGCCTTCGGCCTCGCGCCGCGCGGCCATGGACGAGGCAGACTCCACGCCCAGCATGTCACAGCCCGCCAGTGTGGCGAGTGCAACCGCTGCGAGCAGGCCACGCGACAGGAAGGGACGGGAAAGGGTTCGGATCATGGCAACGCTACTCCGGCTTATCGGCAGGCGGGCCCCGGAACTGGAGCCGGGCTCGCGGCTTTGCAGGCGGTGCCTTGCCCATGGCACCTTACCCTGTGCAGCCGCTCGGGTGTGGCCCGTGCAGCAATTCACCCGCTTGCCACCACGGTAAACCGCCGCCCTGCACCAAGACGCCGGCATTCTGACGGCGCCCGCCGGGCCGCTGCAGTTCCAGCAATTCCAGCGCCGAGGCCTGGCCGCAGGCCACAGCCATGCGGCCCTTGCCCATTTCCACCACCGTCCCGGGTGGCACAACGGCGCCGCCAGGCAGCGGGACGACCGCGGCCCGCCACACCTTGAGGCTCGTGCCCCGGCCCTCAAGGGTGGCGCCGGGAAACGGGTCGAATGCGCGCACCCGGCGTTCGATCACCGCGGCGGGCTGGCGCCAGTCGATCGGGGCTTCGGATTTGTCGATCTTGCGTGCATGGCTCACGCCTTCGGCCGGCTGGGCCCGGGCCTGCAAGCGGCCCGACGCCAGATCCCGCAGGGCCTGCAAGATCATCTGGGCGCCCAGCACCGCCAGCCGGTCTTGCAGGCTTTGCGTGGTGTCCCGCGCCGCGATGGCCTCCTGCGCCTGCAGCAGCATGGGTCCGGTGTCCAGGCCCTCGTCCATCTGCATGATGGTGATCCCGGTCCAGGTGTCACCGGCCTCGATGGCGCGGTGGATGGGCGCGGCGCCGCGCCAGCGCGGCAGCACGGAGGCGTGGATGTTCAGGCAGCCTGCGGCGGGCAGTGCCAGCGTCCAGGCCGGCAGGATGAGGCCGTAGGCTGCCACCACCATTGCCTGCGGCGCGGCCTGCTCCAGGGCGGCGCGCGCGCGCAGGGCGTCTTCGGCAAAACGTCCGTCCAGACGCAGGCTCCGCGGCTGGGCCACGGGCAGGCCCAGCGCCAGGGCCCGTTGCTTGACGGCCGAAGCCTGCAGGTGCTGGCCGCGGCCGGCGGGGCGGTCCGGCTGCGTCAGGACCAAGGCCACCTCGTGGCCTGCTGCGTGCAGCGCGTCCAGGGCTGTGGCCGCGAATTCGGGGGTTCCGGCAAAGGCGATGCGCAAGGTGGCGGTCCTGCGGGGTGTTCAGGCGCTGGCGGCCCTCAAGCGCGCAGCGCCTCGCGGGCCCGCTTGAGCATCTTGCTGCGGATGCGGTCGCGCTTGAGCGGGCTCAGGTATTCCACGAACACCCGGCCGAGGAGGTGGTCCATCTCATGCTGCACGCACACCGCGGCCAGGCCCTCGCAGGGCATCTCGAAGGGCTGCCCGTCGCGGCCCAGCGCACGCACCGTCACCTGTTCGTGGCGCGCCACCTTGTCGTAGGTGCCAGGCACCGACAGGCAGCCTTCATCGCGGAAGCTGAGGGCTTCGCTGCGGTGCACGAGTTCCGGGTTGATCAGCACCACGGGCTGGTCGCGCGTGTCGGAGGTGTCCATCACGATGATGCGCTCGTGCACGTCCACCTGGGTGGCGGCCAGCCCCACGCCCTCAGCGTCGTACATGGTCTGCAGCATGTCGTCGACCAAGCGGCGCACACGGTCGTCCACGGCGGTCACGGACCGGGCCACCTTGTGCAGCCGTGGGTCAGGGTACTTCAGGATGGGCAGCAAGGCCATGGGTCGTCTTCCAAGCAGGGGGCCCGATCGACAGCAGCAGACCCCTCAACCAGAGGGAAGCCGGTATTGCGCGGGCAAGTTTCATTGCGGCACATCCAGAAAGCCGGCAGAATTCCACGCGGATTCCAGAGTGTCGCGCAGCGGGCACGCCCACCGCGGCCGACAGCCATTTCTCAACGGTTCAAGCTCGCTCGATCGCCGTGTGGCCCGAACTCGGGAGCACGCGGCGCCCCAATATTCATCCCAGGGAGATTTTACTTGACCAAGCGCTCAGACGTGTTCCCCGGTCCGCAATCGGCGGGCCTGCGGGTTGTGCTTCTGGCCATGTGCCTGAGCGGCGCGCTGGCCGCGAGTCAAGGGTGGGCCCGCGGGTTCACCGAGGTAACCCCCTCGCAGTTGCAAACCGCTCGGCAGGTGGCTGAGCAAGGCGTGCCCCTGGCCGATCTGGCGCCTGATGCGCCTTCTTCGCACACCGTCAGGCGCGGCGACACCTTGTGGGACTTGTCCAAGCTCTTCCTGAAGAGTCCGTGGCGCTGGGCCGAGTTGTGGGGAATGAATCTGCAGCAGGTGCGAAACCCCCACCTCATCTATCCAGGCCAGGTGCTGGTTCTTGTCAAGGGCGCCGAGCGTGCCACGCTGCAGCTGCTGTCACCAAAGGCTGCCGAGTCGCCCTTTCCGACCGATCTCGTGACGGTCAGGCAGCAGCCGAAGGTGCGCAGCGAGCCCCTGCCGAGCGGCGCCATCGCCTCGGTGCCGATGCAGCTGATCTCGGCCTTCCTCACGGAATCGGCCGTCCTGAGTGCAGGCGATATCGATGACGCTCCTCGCATCGTCGCCGCCCGGAACGGCCAGACGCTCATGACCAAAGGCGAGATCGCCTACGTGCAGGGTGACCTGCAGGGCCGGCGCCTGTTCCAGCTGGTGCGGCAGCCCCGGGCGCTGCGGGACCCGCTCACGCGCGAGATCCTGGGTTACGAGGCCCGGCTGGTGGGCGCCGCCGAGGTGATGGGTGACGATGACGCCGCACCCACCGCGCCGGACAAGCCGCAGGCGGCGCTGGCGCGCGTTCTGCTCAAGGAGGCCCGCTTGGAGATCGGGGCCGGCGACCGCCTGACGCAAGCCCCCGAGGCGGCCTTCGCACCGTTCGTGCCGCGCTCGCCCGAACGCCCTGTCGATGGCCAGGTCATCAGCCTGTACGGCGAGGGCCTGATGGCTTCGCAGAACCGGATCGTGTCTTTGAACCGCGGTGCGCTCGACGGCATTGAAAGAGGCCACGTGCTGGCCTTGTGGAGCACGGGCACACGGGTCGCCGATCCCGGCCATCCCACCAGGCAGAAGCTTCGCCTGCCGGATGAGCGCAACGGCCAGATGTTCGTCTTTCGCGTCTTCGACCGGGTGTCGTACGCGCTGATCCTGAACAACCAGGATCCCGTGTCGCCGGGTGCCCGCTTCTCCCAGCCTTGAGCGGGTCAGGGGCCTGCCAGCACGGTCACGCCCCACGTTTGAGGCAGCCGTCCTTGACGCCGCAGGACTTCCCGGCCTGGTTCCGCCTGTTGACGACGCCAGGCCTGACACGGCCTGCGGCGCGCCGCTTGTTGCAGGCGTTTGGTTCGCCGGAAGCGGTGCTGGGAGCCTCCCCGGCGCAGTGGGCCGGCGCGGCGGGGCCCGTGGCGGCGCAGGTCCTGGCTGCCCCTGATGTCTCGGCCGGCAGCCGGCTGCAGAGCGCCCTGGACTGGCTGGGCGTGGACCCCGCCCGACAGGCCCTGACCTTGGGCGACCCCGGCTACCCCCAACCCTTGCTGCACGGCGGCGATCCGCCCCTCATGCTCTTTCTGGAGGGGCGGGCAGAACTGCTGCACAAGCCTTCGGTAGCTGTGGTGGGCAGCCGGCAGGCGACCCCCCAGGGCCTGGCCCACGCGCGGCAGTTCGCCGCAGCGCTGAGCCAGGCGGGCGTGACCGTCGTCTCGGGGCTGGCTGCCGGCATCGACGGTGCGGCCCACGAGGGAGCCTTGAGGGGCGAAGGGGCCACCGTGGCCGTGATCGGCACCGGCCCCGACATCGTCTACCCCCGGCGGCACGGCGGGCTTTGGCGGAGCATCCTGCAGGCCGGGCTGGTGGTCAGCGAGCATGCGCCGGGCACGCCGGCGCTGGCCCACCACTTCCCGCACCGCAACCGCATCATCGCCGGGCTCACCCGGGCCACTCTGGTTGTCGAGGCGACGCTGAAGTCCGGTTCGCTCATCACGGCCCGCCTGGCGATGGAGGCCGGCCGGGAGGTCTTCGCGGTGCCGGGGTCCATACAGTCGCCTCAATCCAGGGGTTGCCATGAGTTGATCCGCCAGGGTGCCCAGCTGGTGGAGTCGCCCCAGGAGATTCTGCAGGCCCTGCAACTGGTGGCCCCGGGGCCGGTGCCCGTGCCGCCTGCGTCCGAAGCGCCGGCCGCCCAGGCGCAGGCGCACACCCCCCACGCCCGCCTGCTGCGCGCGATGGGCCACGACCCCGTCAGCCTGGACACGCTGATCGGTCGCACCGGAGACACTGCACCGGAACTGGGCGCGCGCCTGCTGGAGCTGGAATTGCAAGGCCTGGTGGCGCGGCTGCCGGGTGGCCGCTTCCAGCGCCAGCAGGCCTGTTGACCGGCCGGATGCACCGATGGGGTCGGCAGGCCCTCGGGTATAGTGGTCCGATGTTCGATGTGCTGGTGTATCTCTACGAAACCTACTGGCGGCCCGACGCCTGTCCGGACCACCGGCAGCTCACACGCAAGCTCTCGGCCGTGGGCTTCGAATCCGACGAGATCCACGAGGCCCTGACCTGGCTGGAGGGCCTGTCCACGAGCGCCCAGGCCGTTCACGAGCAGGGCGATGTGGCCAGCCTGCGCGTCTACACCGAGGCCGAGCGGGAGCTGCTGGGCGAGGAGTGCGTCGGTTTCCTGAGCTTCCTGGAATCCGCTGGCGTGCTGCCCGCTGCCCTGCGCGAAATGGTCATCGACCGGGCCTGCGCCGTGGGCGCCGGCCGGATGGATCTCGAGGAATTCAAGATCATCATCCTGATGGCCTTCTGGAGCCGGGGCGAGGAGCCCGACGCGCTCATCCTGGACGAGCTCTTCGTCGATCCGGAGCAAAGAGTCATCCACTGAAGCGCGTACCCGGCGGCTGGGGCAGGATGTTCTGGATGTCCAGCGTTCCCTGCAGTCGCTCGATGGAGGTGTCGTCATCCTGCGCCGGCTGTATCAGGCCGCTTTGCAGGTAAGCCGCCAACCGGCGCAACTGGAACAGCTTGCACTGACCATCGGCCGTGACGAACAGGGCCAGCAGCCTGCGCGCGCCCTGCCAGACGAGTTGGACAGGCCGCTCCGGCCCGCCGTGCTTGAGCATGTACCAGCTGCCCACCGGCAGCTCCCGCGCCCAGGACAGCATCGCGGCGATGGGCTCGCCGCCACCGTCCACCACCACCTCCAGCTCCGTGTCCGAGGCGCCAGGGATGTCGCAAACGAAGGACGCGTCGAGGTCGATCTGCAGGCTCTCCGGCAGCAGCTCCTCCAGAGACTCCAGCTGTTCCATCAGGTCCTGCAGCTTGCGCTGCGGCAGGGGGGCGGCCTTGGCAGTGAATCCTTCGGTCAGGCTGTCGTTGAGCTTCTTGATCAGCTCTTCCCGGCGCTCGGCCGGAATGCCGGCGGCAGACATCCCCTCCTGTATCGTCTTGAGCAAGTCAGGCAGGCGGCGCAGGACATCCGCCCGGTCTTCCCGTGTGACCTTGGCCCCGGCCGACCAGATCAGGTCGCGCGCCACCCGCTTCATGGCGCGCGTGCGCTCACTGAAAGAGCCCTGGCTGATCGACACCGTGGCCAGCACGTCGGCCCACACGTCGAACAGGAACTGGCGCACGCCGTCCTGCACCGGCTCGCCTTCCAGCAGTCGGCGAAACTCGATGGTGTTCTGGATCGCCAGCGTTTCACGCTGCTCCAGTTGCTGTGCCAGTGAGGGCGGCCGGTGAGTGGCGTCGCTTTGCTCGCTGACTGAACCCTCCAGGAACCTCTCGAACTCTGCGAAAACGGTCAGGAACACCCGTCGCCCGGAGTCCGGGTAGGCTTCCACCACCTGCACGACGCGCTTGATCTCGAGATCCAGTGCCTCGTCGGCCGCCGGCCCCTTGCGCCCTAAGCCCAGGACGCAAGCGCCCATGCGGTCGATCAGGCGCCGCGCGGGGTGGTCGGGCGAGGTAAAGAGGTCCGTCTCGGTCAGCGCCACCCGCAGCACGGGTATCTGCAACCGGGCAAACCACACGCGCGTGGACGCGGGCACACGCTCCTCGGCCAGGATGCTGTGGAACATCTGGGCGACGATCTCGAGCGTGGTGCGATCCTCCTGCGCGGCCGGGCCATGCCGCCACTCGTGCCCCGGCAGGCCGGTTCCCTGCAAGGGTGCAGCGACCGAGGCGGCCCCGGCCGCGGCGTCCGCCGCGTGGGCCGAGTCCATGACCGTGGCCTGAAAGGCCGTCTCTGGGGGCGCAACCGTGGGTTCATCTCCCGCCAGCGCGCCCAGGCGTTGCCAGGCCCCCAGCAGCTTGTGTGCGAGCGCCGCAGGCGGCGTCGGCTGGACCGACAAGTCTTGCGCAGGGGAACCCGTGACGCCGTACCTGCTCAGGCGCTGGGTGACCGCGGCCCCAGCGCCAGTGCCTGAAGCCGATGGTCGCTGGTGACCCGAATCCGGCCAGGGACGGCCCTGCGGGGGTGCGGCATCGCGGTCGCTGCCGTCCGCCTCCTGCAGGGCCCAGGCTGCAGGAGGCCCGGGGGGTGTCGGCACATCGCCTCGCAGGGTGCGCAGGCGGATGTCGGGCAACACGCCGTGATCGACGAGCCACGCGTTGGCCGCGTGGTAAGCCTGCTCCAGGTGCAGGGCGAAGGCTTGGTGCAGGCTGGGCTGAAGGTCTTGCCAGATCGTCAGGGGCAACTCCGCCACCTCCCAGGTGCGTACGGCCAGGCGCGCCACGGTGTCGGGCTTCAGGAAATCACGGCTCTCCAGATCTTGCGCCCGTTCGAGCCTGGTGATGCGGGTGCGCAGGTCCTCGAACGGGTCTCGGGCGCGGTCGACGATGGCCGACGCCAGCTGGGAGGCCAGCCCTTCGCCGCTTTGCTGCGCATCCTGCCCGGCCGACGGGGCTTGTTCGCGCGTGTCCTGCGCCAGCCAGCCGAACTCCAGACCCACCCGGAGCTCCTGGGCCATGGCCCGCACCCAGACCGGCAGGTTCGTGGCCAGCAGGCGGGCCCGGCGGTCGCGACGCAACGCCGGTTCAGACGGACCACCCAGGCACAACGGGTCCCTGGCGCAGCCCAGCAGGTGGTCGCCGATGGTGGGCAGCGCCGCTTCGAGGTGCAGCGCAAAGACCCGGCGCGCCTGATCAGCCGGGGACGGGGATGCACCGCTTCTGGCCATGGCGAATGCCCGTTCGGCGTGGGTGCGCCGGTGCGCGCTACACCGCCGCCCCTGCGTTCGGGTCGCGGGGGTCGCGCTCCTTGTCTGGCGCGGCCTTGACCAGGTCTTCGCGTTTGACGCCCAGCCACATGGCAATGCCCGCAGCCACGAAGATGGAGGAATAGATGCCAAACAAGATGCCGATGGTCAGCGCCACGGCAAAGTGGTGCAGCGTGGGCCCGCCAAAAAACAGCATGGACAACACCATGATCTGCGTGGAGCCGTGGGTGATGATGGTGCGGCTGGTGGTGCTGGTGATGGCGTGGTCGATCACCTCGGGGGTGGTCATCTTGCGCATCTTGCGGAAGGTCTCGCGGATGCGGTCGAAGATCACCACCGACTCGTTGACCGAGTAGCCCAGCACGGCCAGCACCGCCGCCAGCACGGCCAGCGAAAACTCCCACTGGAAGAAGGCGAAGAAGCCCAGGATGATCACCACGTCGTGCAGGTTGGCCACGATGCCCGCCAGCGCGAACTTCCACTCGAAGCGAAACGCCAGATAAATCATGATGCCGGCCACGGTGAAGGCCAGCGCGATCAGGCCGTCGCGTGCCAGCTCCGAACCCACCGAGGGACCCACGAACTCCGTGCGGTTGAGCTTCAGAGGCTCCGCCCCCGATGCCGTGGCGCAGGAGGGCCGGCTGACGGACTCGCCCTGTGCCGTGACGTACTGCTTCGTCGAGACCGTGCCGGATTCGGCCTTGCACAGCTGCTCGAACACGCGCTGGGCCAACTCCGACTGCTTGACCTCGCCCCGCACGGGCAAGCGGATGAGCACATCGCGCGAGGTGCCGAAGGTCTGCACCTGCACTTCGCCCAGGTTGAGCGCTTCCACTGCGGCGCGACTCTTGTTGATGTCGGCCGCCTGCGCGTACTCCACCTCCAGCACCGTGCCGCCGGTGAACTCGATGGACAGATGCAGCCCGCGCGTGGCCAGGAAGAACACGGCAGCAGCAAAGGTGAGGAAGGAGACGATGTTCAGCACCAGCGCGTGGCGCATGAACGGGATGTCACGGCGGATACGGAAGAATTCCATGGCGCGCCCTCCTCAGGCCTTCGGTGTGGGGTTGGACGCCTCGGTGCCGGGCTTCCAGACCTGCCCGATCGACACGGACTTGAGCTTCTTCTGGCGACCGTACCAGAGGTTGACCAGTCCGCGCGAGAACATCACGGCCGAGAACATCGAGGTCAGGATGCCCAGGCAGTGCACCACCGCGAAGCCGCGCACCGGGCCGGAGCCGA
>JBMLPD010000689.1:0-1182 GCA_049242285.1 Rubrivivax sp. | reverse complement strand
CTAGTGTAGTGCGCGGTCCTGTTGTGCACTTATCTTGAGACAGCTGCCAGCGCTGCCTTGGCTCTGGTCACCTTAGCCAGGATGTCCGAGGCACTGGCTGTCCATATGAACGGTTTCGGCTCGGCGTTGTGATTGGCGACGTACAGGTCGATGGCCAGCTCGAGCTCAGGCACGCTGGTGAAGCTGTCGCGCCGGATGCGCTTGGCGGTGATGTCGCGGAAGAAGCGCTCGACCATGTTCAGCCACGAGGCGCCCGTCGGGGTGAAGTGCATGACGAAGCGAGGGTGCCTGGCCAGCCAAGCCTGAACCTCGGGATGGCTGTGCGTGGCGTAGTTGTCCACCACCAGGTGCAGCGTCAGGCCCTTGGGCGTCTTGCGGTCGATCAGGCGCAGGAACTTCAACCACTCGGTGTGCCGGTGACGGGGCTGGCACATCGAGATCACGCTTCCATCGAGCGTATTCAGCGCCGCAAACAGCGTTGTCGTGCCGTGCCGCTTGTAGTCGTGGGTGACGGTGCCCGCACGCCCGGCCTTCATCGGCAGCCCGGGCTGCGTTCGGTTGAGCGCCTGGATCTGGCTCTTCTCGTCGCAGCTGAGCACCAGGGCGTGCTCCGGCGGGTTCAGGTACAGGCCCACCACGTCCAGCAGCTTGTCCTGGAAACGCGGATCTCGCGAGACCTTGAAGGTACGGCTCAGATGAGGCTTCAGGCCGTTGCGGCGCCAGGCCGTGCGCACCGTAGTCGCACCGATACCCAGGTGTTCGGCCAGCGTGCGGGTACTCCAGTGCGTGGCGTTGGCCGGCCGCTCGTGCAGCGTGGCCTGCACGATGCGCGACTCCATCGCCGACATCACGTTGGCAGGCCGTCCAGACCGCGGCGCGTCCTTGCGCAGCGCGTCGATGCCACCCTCGAGGAAGCGCGCCCGCCACAGCGCGACCTGGCGCCGGTCCAGGCCCACCTCAAGTGCGATCCCCTTGTTCTGCATGCCCTTGGCTGCCAGCAGCACGATCCGGGCACGCTGCTGAAGACGCACCTCGATGCGCTTGCGCTGAGACAGCACCCGCAGCTCCCGGTCCGTCTGCGCATCCAACTCGATCGTCTTTGCAACCCGCATCGCCCACCTCCTGGGCGGTTGGAGTATGCCGGGGCAATTAAGTTCTACGACTTGGCGCGCACTACACTAG
>JBMLPD010000688.1:0-11909 GCA_049242285.1 Rubrivivax sp. | reverse complement strand
ATCCGCTGCTGGAGCCGGTGTTGTCGGAGACCTACGGCATCTTCGTCTACCAGGAGCAGGTGATGCTGGCCGCGCAGGTGCTGGCTGGCTATTCGCTGGGCGGCGCTGACATCCTGCGCAAGGCCATGGGCAAGAAGAAGCCCGAGGAGATGGCCCAGCAGCGCACCATCTTCCGTGAGGGCGCGGGGGCGCAGGGCATCGGCGCAGCCAAGGCCGACGAAGTCTTCGACCTGATGGAGAAGTTCGCGGGCTACGGCTTCAACAAGAGCCATGCCGCCGCCTATTCCCTCCTGGCGTACCACACGGCCTGGATCAAGGTGCATTGCACGGCCGAGTTCTACGCCGCCAACATGACGGTGGAACTGGACGACACCGACAAGCTCAAGGTGTTGCTCAACGATGCCAGGGCCTTCGGCATCGCCTTCGAGCCGCCGGACATCAACCGCGGGGTGTGGCGGTTCGAGCCCGTGAGCGACCGACTGGTGCGCTACGGCCTGGGGGCCGTCAAGGGCACGGGATCGGGCGCCATCGAGGCCATCGTGGCGGCGCGCGAGGGTGCGGCGGGTCAGGGCGGCGGGCCGTTTCGCAGCCTGTTCGATTTCTGCGCCCGGGTGGACCGCCAAAAGGTCAACAAGCGCGCGGTGGAAGCCCTGATCAAGGCCGGTGCCTTTGACGCCCTGCACCCTGACCGTGCCGCGGCCCTGGCCAGCGTGGGCCTGGCCTTCGACTGGGCCGAGACGCAGGAGGCCAACGCGCTGCAGGGCGGGCTGTTCGACTTCGGTGACGAACCCGACGCGCACGGCTCGTCCACCCAGGAGCCGGCGCTGGCCCACGCCGAGCCGCAGACCCTGCGCGAGAAGCTGATGCTGGAGAAGACGGCCCTGGGCTTCTACCTCTCCGGTCATCTGTTCGACGAGGCGGCGCAGGAGGTGCGGCGCTTTGCCCGACGTCAGATCGCCGACCTGGCCGATTCACGCGAACCCCAGTTGCTGGCCGGCATCGTGGGAGAGCTGCGGGTGGTCAACGGCCAGCGTGGCCGAGCCGCCATCTTCAAGCTCGACGACGGCACCGAAGCCATCGAGAGCGTGGTCAACGAGGAACTGCTGGACGAAAAGCGAGATCTGCTGACGGAAGACGCCTTGCTCATCGCCCAGGGCCGCGTGCAGCTCGACCGCTTCAGCGGCGGCTTGCGCTTCACGGTGCAGCAGGTCTGGGATCTGCCCGCGGCTCGGGCCCGTTTCGGCCGGCACCTGGCCGTGACTGTCAACGGCGGGCAGCCGCCCGTGGCCGAACTCATCCGCACCTGGCCGGCGCGCAGGCTGGACACCGAGCAGGGCGAACTGGTGCAGGGCCTGGGCGTGCGTCTGCGCGTGCAACGCGCCGCCGCCGTGGCCGAGATCGATCTGGGCGAGGAGGGCCGTTTCTGGCCTTGTGATGAAGCCTTGACCCGCTGGCGCCAGGTGGCGCACGGGGCCCAGGCCGAAGTGGTGTACGAGGCGGGGTGAGCGTGCCGGGCCGCGCGCTGTGGCACGCCCCGCCCTGTCCAGGGCCTTCGCCGCAGGTTTGACGGTGCGCGACAACGCGTTCACAAGCCTTGTCCTCAGCGCGGCGGCGCTGGCCTGACCGGCCTTTCGAAGCCGCCTGCCCCTGCGAGCTGATGGCGCCAGGCGAAGCGGGCGCCTGGGCGATGCGTGAGGAGGCCCTGCGCTTCGTTGGCTGGGGCGCCAAGGCGGGTCAGGCCGGCACCGCCCTCAGGGCGGCGCGCGAGACCCCGGCCGTGCGGCCTCGGCCACCAGCGCCGGGTTGAAGCGCGCGTCGTTGTACATCTTGAACTGCCGGTAGACCTTGAAGTAGGCGCGGCCGGCGGCGGCATCGTCGATGAGCGCGTCCAGGCAGGACATCAGGTCGCGGCGTTGCTGCTGCAACTGGGCCAGCTTGCGGTGGCTGGACGCCAGGTGGGCGGCATCGGCATCGGTGCGCTGCGTCTGGGCTCGCATGGCGTGGATCTTCAGGGCCATGATGGACAGGCGGTCCACCATGCTGCCTGCGGTCTCGCTGTTCAGCCGGGCGCCCGGCGCGGCCGTGGACACGGGCGTGTCCGTGGCGGCCGAGGCGCGGTCCACCAGTCCCAGGGCCGCCAGAAGGACCTCGTCCACCCGTTCGGTGGCATCGTTGCGGGCCTGGTTGAAGCGGTCGATGGCCCGTTTGTTGGCTGCGATCTCGGCATCGGCCACGCGCGTGCGCCGGGCCAGGTCCTCCTCGCGCCACAGCAGGGTGTTGAAGCGGTGGTTGGTACGTATCCAGTGCCACAGGTCTCCCGCAGCGGGGTCCAGACCGGATGCCGGATGGGCGGCGGGGTCCGCTGGCGCACCGGGCTGCGCGCCGGACGCCGCAGCCGTCGCAACTGCAGGCCAGAGCGGGTCGCCGAGGAGGTGATCGTGTTCGGTGGCCAGGTCGCCGGCGCGCAGGGGTGGGACAGGGGGCATGACGGGTCTTCAGCGCGAAACTGCGAGTATCGAATGGGCGCGTGCCAACACCTCGTCCACGGTGGGCCAGCGCGGCCAGTGTCTCTCGATGTGCACGGTTGGCCCCCAGGGTCGCCACAAGGCAGGCTGCGTGGGGCCCAGAATGGACAGCAAAGGGGCCTGCACCGCCGCCGCCAGATGGCCCGGCCCCGTGTCGTTGGAGACCACCAGCGCTGCGAGCTGCATCAAGCCTGCGTAGGTGCCCATGTCCACGCCTTGCAGCGTGATCGCGCCGGGATGGTCGCGGTGCGCGGCCTGCACCTCCTGCCCGGACCCGGGGCACAGCACCACCTGCCGCCCTGTGTCAGCCTGCAGGCGCTGGATGAAGGCCATGAAGCCGGGCCAATGTTTGTCCTGCCCTTCGAAGGTGCCACCGGCGAAGGGGCAGGCCAGCACGAAGCCGGGCCGGATGTCATGCTGCCGTTGCAAAGCCTGGGCCTGGGCCTGGACGGCCGCGCTCACCGGCCAGTGGATGTGCGCGGGTACCGGCGCTTTCTGGCCCAGGAAGGCGCTGCCCAGGGCCCAGTACTCCTCCAGGGTGTGAAGTCCCTTCGGGCGTGGCACGGCCCGGCGCAGCAGCAGGGCGCGGCCCTCATAGGCAAAGCCCGTGGGGCGCAAGCCGGCCAGGCGCATCTCCAAGGCGCTGGAGAACGAGTAAGGGAACGCCAGGCCCTCGGGAGGGTGCCCGCTGCGTGACAACATCAGCCGAAGGCGGCGCAATTGGCGCAACCTGTCAATGTGGCGGGCGGGCAGCGTGTGGACCTGCCAACCAAAGCCTGCCAGCAGCTCCCCCGCCCACCCCTTGCCAATCAGGTGCAGTTCATGGCCCTGGGCGTGCAGACGCTGCAGGGTGGGCGTTGACAGCACCACGTCGCCCACCCAGTTGCGCAGGCGCACGATCAGTGGCCGTTGCGCCGAGCTTTGGGTGGGGGGACGCGTCATCGTTCACATGTTAAGTCGGCCCGCCCCCTGGCTTCTTGCGTGGCATGAGCATGGAATCCGTGGCAGCGAAGGCGGCACCCGCGACGGTCAGCCCTTCCCTGGACAGCCGTGCCGACTGCGCGGGCCCGAAGCCCGCGACCCGGCGGCGCAGGTCCTCCCAATCGTTGAAGGGTCGGTCTTCCCGGGCCTGCAGGATTCGGGCTGACAGCTGCGGGCCCACGCCGCGAAGCGTTTCCAGCTCGGCCTGGCTTGCGCGGTTGATTTCCAGTTGGGCGAAGGCGGGAAGGCATGCTGCGGCCAGCAGCAGGGACAGGGCGATCGACTTCATGTGCGCAGCTCCGGAGGCAGGGGTGGATGGAAAGCCCGATTCTTCGGATGGCGCCCGCGCTTCGCATCCCACACGGGGGTCCCCCGTTGGAGGGTAGAGGCCGCGGCGGCCGGCGCACAGACGCGCTCTGGATAATCACCGCCGTGAAGATCGGAGTCGTCATCTCGGCTTACAACAACTGGGACGCCCTGCGCTGGACCTTGCGCGGCTACGCCAGGCAGACCCGTGCACCTGACGAGGTCTGGGTGGCCGAGGACAGCGCCTTCCCGGAGGTGGCACACGTCGTGGCCGAGGCCAGACGGGACATGCCCGGGGCGCTCGGCCACCTGACCCAGGCCGATGAGGGGTTTCGCAAGTGCCTGGCGCTCAATCGCGCGATTGCCGCTTCGCGGGCCGACTACCTCGTGTTCACCGACGCGGACTGCGTGCCCCGAGCCGATGTGATTGCCACGATGGCGGCCCAGGCCCGTGCTGCGGAGTTTGTCTCCGCAGGAAGCCACCTGAACCTGCCGGCGCGGCTGCACGAGGGGATGCAGGCGCCATGGATCGACGACCAGCGCCTGTTCTCGGCTGCGTGGCTTCGGGCACGGGGCGTGAAACTTTCAGCCGTGCGTCTGCTGGCACCCGTCGGCCCGGCCAGGGCGCTGGCGCGGGTACTGGACAGGCTCTCGCCACGTGATGCCTTCGTGGGCAACCTCAGCGGGGCCTGGCGGTCCGACCTCTTGCGGGTGGCCGGCTTCGACGAAGCCATGGCCTATGGGGCAGAGGACCGCAATCTGGGCATCCGGCTCAACCATGCGGGGGTGCGCGGACGGCGGCTGCGTCACGCCCTGGTCTGCCTGCACCTCGAACATGCCCGCAGCTGGAAACACGACGAGCAGGTGCGTGAAAACCAGCGCTGGAACGCCTGTCTTGCGCCGGATGTGATCTGGCCTCGGTGCAGCGTGCTGCTGCCCGCACCGGCGCCGGCACCCTGACGGGGCGGTGCCTGGCCCGGTCTGCCGGGCAGACTCACTCCCGCCAGTGCTGCGCGACCCAACGGGCCGGTCGGATGTGCCTGAAGCGACGGTTGCGCCGGCCGGCCAGGGCATCCGGGGGATTGACTTCCCCGTGAAAGATGACGATGCGTGTGGCCGGCGGGCAGACCGGCTCGCGCCAGTGGTTCGTGGGCCAGCGCGGGATGCAGTGGTACTTGAAGCTGCAGCACCAGTCTGCGGGCCAGTAGGTCAGCCGACCCTGGCGGTGCATCACCTCGGACAGGAAGGCCTGCTCGTTGCGCAGCCTTTTGCGAACCGCCTCCTGGGTGGCGCGGAATTCGGCCAGCACGTCCGCGTGAGCGCCCAGCTTGAATCGGTAGACCGACGAATTGCCAGTGACTCGCCACGGTCGCTTCCAGTCGTGGATGATGAGGAACTCGCCCGGCGTCTCGAAGAAGGGCGTGATGTCCCCGACGATGACGACGTCCAGGTCCAGAAACAATGCGCTGCCACGCAGGCCGTGCAGGTCCGCCTCGAAGGTGGTGAGCTTGGTCCAGCCGCGCTCCGGAATGCCCGGTGGCAGCGCCAGGCTGGGGATGGGCAGGCAGCGTACCTCCTGGCGCACGCCGCGCTGATCATCGGTCAGACAAACGAAGTCGAAAGCTCCCCTGAGGTGGCGCGCCACCATCGCGTACAGGCGATTGACGTACTCCGGCCCGTACTTGGTGCCCCATTTCATGCACAGCACGATGCGCCGGGCGCTGTTGTCGCTCATCAGAGCTCCTCGATGGTTCTGGGGGGGAAGGTGTCCCAGCCCAGGCAACCAGGGCATTGCCAGAAGTAGTGCTGAGCCTCGAAGCCGCAGGCCGCGCAGCGGTAACGCTGCACGGGCCTGGCGGCGCGCTCCACGGCCAGGCGTGCTGCTTCAAGGCCATGGGGTCCCCACTGTGTGGCGGGCTGGCGCAACAGCAAGGCGGTGGCCGACAGCGAGGGTGCGCTGCGGAGCGCTTCCACCAGTCTGGCCGCTCCTGTCTGGCTCAGGGCGATGGAGGGGTCGGCCGCGGGGCCACCGGTCTGGCCCTGGCCAGGATCGGGTGCTTCCAGCACCAACAAGGCCTTGAGCAGCGCCAGGGACGGGCTCTGCCCGAAACGCGCCTGCAGCAGGTTCCGGGCCCACTCGGTGCGCCCTGCGGCCTGGGCTGCAGTGGCGAAGTCGGTCGCCACCAGATCGAACGCCACCGGTTGGCGTTCGATCAGGGTTTGCCACTGTTGCAGTGCCTGATGGGCCTGCCCCTGTTGCAGAGCCCATTGGCCGCCCAGCACCCACGAGCGAGCGAGGTCGGGCGCCGCCTCGCGGGCGAGTTCCAGTTGCCCGAGGGCGGCTTGCGGTTGCGCCCGGGCCCACAGTTCGGTGGCGATCTCGCAGCGGTAGTGCGCCATGCGTTCTGCGAAGGACCCGGCATTTGCGGTGTGCAGCAGCTGGGCCACTTCGATGGCCCGCTCCCAATCGCGCGCCCGCTCCTGGAGCGACAGCCGAGCCAGGCGCGCCTGCACTTCGAAGGGGGTTCCCTCCAACTGCCTGAAGCAGTCCTCGGCACGGTCGAACAGGCCGGCACGCAGAAAGTCCTGTGCCAGGGCATGACGTGCACGTTGTCGCTCCAAGAGCGGCAGTTCAGGCCGCGACAGCACATGCTCGTGCACACGGATGGCCCGCTGGAACTCACCACGGCGCCGGAACAGGCTGCCCAGCGCGAAGTGCAGGTCCACGGTGTCAGGGTCGTCCTGAATGGCCTCGATGAAAGCGTCTATCGCCTTGTCGTGCTGTTCGTTGAGCAGCAGGCTCAGCCCCTTGAAGTATGCGCGCGGTGCGTCCCGGTACTCTTGCCTGGACTGTCTCAAGTCCAGCCGAGACGCCATCCAGCCAAGCCCGAAGGCTGCAGGCATCGCCAGCAGCAGCCACGAGAGATCAAAGTCCATCGCGAGGGGGCGTTGCCTGGCCGCTGTCGGGTGGTGTGCCGGCAGATGGGCTTCGGCCCGGCCTTGTCGATGACCCCACCGGGCTGCGCCGGCGCCAGCGGCCCGGCGCCATCGCCAGCACACCCAATGCACACCCCGCCCCGAAGGCGGCCAGCACCACGAAGACCATCGGCGCCTGCCACTCCACGCCGAAGAACCACTTCACCGAAGCCGGATGCTGGTTGTTCAGGGCGAAGGCGAACAGGGTGAAGAACACCAGTGCCTTGAGGGTCCAGATGAAGAGCCGCATGCGCAATCGATTCTAGGTTTGATGTCTCGCCTTGATCGCCGGGTTCAACAGCAAGACCATCATCCAGTGGCGGCTGACGATGCGCAAAGCGTCGGGGATCGCGTCCGCCCGTGCGTGCAGCGTCCGGGGCAGGCTCAGGGCGGGGGCCTCGTGGAGCCTGCGCCGGCCTGCGCCTTGCCTCAGGGCTCGGTGCCGGTCACCTGTGCGCTGAACGACCTGCATCTTTCGGTGTGCCAGGCCGGCATGCCGTCGCACGCCGGGTTGAACAAGGCCACGAGGGTCGCAACAGGTGCCAGGGCGGGGACGGGCTGGCGTTCCAAGGCCTTGACGTCCCGGTCACGGCAAGGGCAAGGGCAAGGGCAAGGGCAAGGGCAAGGGCAAGGGCAAGGGCAAGGGCTTCAATGCAAAGGCATGGCGGGCATTCGCCCCCGTTCAGCGCAGACCGGCGCTCAACTGCTCGACGATGCGACGCGCAGCCTCGCCTGTCTCAGGTGCGCCCTGGGCATTCTGAACCGTGACGGTTGTCTTTCCCGCGTCTGATTTCAGTTGCACGCGCAGCCGCTGCAATGCGGTCTGTTCGCCCTTGCCGAACCATCTGGCCAGAAAGCTGGGTTCTTCCCTGCCGGCCAGATCAGGATCGACGTAACGCACGAAGAACAGACCGGCGGCGCGGTCGCGATCCTCGACCGAGAAACCGCTGCGGTCCAGGGCCACACCGACACGCCGCCACGCGCGGTCGAATTCCTCGTCGATCACCAGCGAGACAGGCACTGCGGCACCGGTGACGGCCGCAGCGGCGGGCTTCGATGGTGCTGGGGCCACGGGCACCTTGGCCACGGTCTCGCGCGCCACCTCGTCCCGGGCTCCCAGGCGGATCATCAGTGCCGACAGCATCTCGGCCTCGACCTGAGGGTCCGCTGGCTTGGCACGCCAGGTGGTTCCGTCCTTCTGCACCGAGGTGTACACCTCTTCCATGGCGCGGTGGCTGATGTAGACCTCGGTGCCGGTGGCCGTGCGCTCCAGGCGCGTGCGGAAACGGTCGCGTTCACCGCTGGAGTACAGCGCATCGAACACCCGCCCGATGGTTCGGCGGATGAAGTCCTGCGGAATCTTCGTCCTGTTTTCGGTCCAGGCGGTCTCCAGCACGCCCGTCTGAGCGTTTTCCACCTCGAAGGCGAATCCTCGCTCGGTCCAGAAGGCCTTGACCACGGGCCACACCTGCTCTGGTGGGAGGGGCACGCTCAGCCAGCGCTGGCTTCCTTGGCGCTCGACCCGGATGTCACCCACCGCGTTGGGGGCCACCTGTGCGGTGGTCACCGCTGTGCTGCGCGACGCCTGACCGGAGGCGGTGACGCTGCCTGAGGCCGCCTGGAACCGGCCTTCCCGAGCCAGCTGCGTGAGATCAGGCGGTACATCCAGGGGCGCGGCCTTGGCGGCCTGGCTGCGGTAATCCACCTTGGTGCCGAACAGCCCGTCGAGGCTGGAGCAGCCCCCCAGCGCCAGGCAGGCGGCGCATGTCACAGCGGTCAGGGCCAGCAGGCGACCTCCCGTCGGGCTGGCGTGTTGAGAAGAGGTCATGTCCTGTGGTGTGCTCACTGCGGGAGTCTCCGGGTGCAAGGTCAGGGTCACGTGAAGGGCGGCCGGGCCAGGGGCGCGAAGGTGAACGGCAAGGGCCGTCACGCTGGCGCCAGGCCGCTGTCGCGCAGTGCGGCCGAAACGCTTGCCTGCCCCTCGGGCGAGAGCTCCAGCAGCGGCAGTCTCACCGTGGGGCGGCAGCGGCCCAGCTGCTGCAACGCCCACTTGGTGGGTGCGGGACTGGGTTCGCAGAAGAGCTGGCGGTGCAGGGGCAGCAGTTGCAGGTGCAGCGCGGCAGCCCGCTTCACGTCACCCTGAAGGGCGGCCATGCACAGCTCGTGCATCAGGCGCGGTGCCACGTTGGCGGTGACGCTGACGTTGCCGTGGCCGCCCAGCAGCATCAGGGCCACGGCGGTGGGGTCGTCGCCCGAGTAGATGGAAAAGCCGGGGGGTGCCTGCTTGATGAGCCAGGCCGCACGCTCGATGTTGCCGCTGGCTTCCTTGATGCCGATCACGCCAGGCACCCGGGCCAGGCGCAGAGCGGTTTCCGGCTGCATGTCGGCCACGGTGCGGCTGGGAACGTTGTACAGGACGACGGGCAGGTCCACCGCCTCGGCCACGGCGCGGAAGTGGCGGTAGATGCCTTCTTGCGAAGGCCTGTTGTAGTAAGGCACCACCTGCAGTGAACAGTCGGCGCCCACCTGCTTGGCAAAGCGGGTGAGTTCGATGGCCTCGGAGGTGGCGTTCGCCCCGGCCCCGGCCATGATGGGAACGCGTCCCCGGGCGTGTTGCACCGACACGCGGATGATCTCGCAGTGCTCTTCCACCGACACCGTGGGGGATTCGCCCGTGGTGCCGACCACGCCGATGCAGTCCGTGCCTTCGGCAATGTGCCAGTCGATCAACTGCCGCAGCTGGTCGTAGTCGACGCTGCCATCTTCGTGCATCGGCGTGACGAGCGCCACGATGCTGCCAACAATCGGAGTCATGGGAAGGTTCCTGAAACGGTGCAAGAGTTTACCGGGCGCCTGTTCAGCCCGGCGGCCTGCTCGACCCGTCCAGCGGCAAGGTCTGCGCCGGTGCAGTGTCGGGCCCCTCGCGCCGCGCGCAGATGCGCTGCACCAGGCGCGGCGGATGGTCCAGGTAGCCGTCCTCATAGGCCAGCACCCGCAGGCCCTGGGCGACCTGCAGCAGTTCGCCGGGCTGCAGCAGGAACGCCGGGCGCGTCGGGCGTCCGTGGCGCTCGTGGCCGGCGCAGAAGGTTTCGCAGATCAGCAGGCCGCCCGGGGCCACGCTGCCCACGATGGCCGGCCACAGCGGGCGCCAGAGGTAGTTGGCGACCACCACGGCATCGAAACGCCTGTCAGCCAGGGGCCAGGGGCCGGACTCGATGTCGGCCAGCAGCAACTCCACCGTGCCATGCGCGTCCAGCCCCTGCAGCGCCTGTGCGTCCCTGTCCACACCCGTCACGCGCAACCCGCGTGCGGCCAGCCCGCGCAGGTGACGCCCGCTGCCGCAGGCCAGGTCGAGCACGGTGCTGCCGGCAGGCAGCCAGGCCGTCCAGCGTGTCACCCACGGCGAGGGTGTGCCGACGCTGGCGTGAGGGGTGGCGATGACGGGGTTCACTCAGAAGCAGGCCCACACGCGGTTGGCGACGTCCAGCGCCAGGTGTGGATCGAGGTAGCTGGCAAACACGGCAGCGAGCACCGCCACAGCCACTGTCCAGCCCACCAGGCGCCGCATCGAAGGGGCAGGACGATTGGCGCCCAGTGCGCCAAACAGCCGTCTGGAGGGTCTCGTGCTCATGCGCATGGGTTTGCGGTCTGGGGTTGGAAGGGCAAAGGCCGGGAGGCAAAGGGATGCAAGCTGAAAGTCACCGGGCCTCATGCTGCCTGGGGCGCAGCCCGCACGATAGGGGCTTCCTTGACCGGGAGATTGATCAGTGCCGCAAAAACGCCCAGGGCGATGCAGACGCCCCAGACCACGTCGTAATTGCCTTGCAGGCCGTACAGCCAGCCGCCCATCCAGGCGCCCAGGAACGAGCCGACCTGATGACTCAGGAACACGAAGCCGCCGAGCATGGACATGTACTGCACCCCAAAGATCTGGGCGATCACCGCGTTCGTGGGCGGCACGGTGGACAGCCACAGCAGCCCCATCGCCGAGGCGAAGACATAGACGCTCCAGGGTGTCAGCGGCGCCAGCAGGAACAGGGCGATGCACACCGAGCGCAGCGCGTAGATGGCGCTCAGGATGTGGCGCCGCGGAAAGCGCTGGCCGAGTTCGCCTGCGGTGTAGGTGCCGATGACATTGAACAGCCCCACCAGCGCGAGTGCGGTGGTGGCCACGCCCGGGCTCATGCCCTGGTCCTTGAGATAGCTGGGCAGGTGCACGCCGATGAACACCACCTGGAAACCGCAGACGAAATAGCCGGCCATCACCAACTGGAAACTGCCGTAGCTGAAGGCCTCGCGCAGCGCGCTGCCCACGCTCTGCGAGGCGCCGGGGGCGGGCGCGAGGCTGATGCGGCTTTCCCGCAGGCCGAAGGACAGCGGGATGATGATGAGTGCGGCCGCGGCCAGGGCCCACAGCGCGCCCTGCCATCCGAAGGAAGCGATCAGCGCGTTCTCCAGCGGCAGCATCAGGAACTGCCCGAAAGACCCTGCCGCCGCACCGATGCCCATGGCGCGGGAGCGCTTTTCCGGCGCCACGTTGCGTCCGATCACGCCGTAGATCACCGCGTAGGTGGTGCCGGCCTGGGCCACGCCGATCATCACGCCCGCGCTCAGCGCAAAACCCAGGCTGGAGGTGGCGGTGGCCATGCCGGCCAGGCCGGCGGCGTAGAGCAGGCTGCCTGCCAGCAGCACGCGGAAGGCACCGAAGCGGTCAGCCATCACCCCGGCCAGCGGGGCCGCCAGTCCCCACCCCAGGTTCTGGATCGCCAGGGCCAGCGCGAAGGCCTCGCGCGACCAGCCGCGGTCCATCGTCACCGGCTGCAGCCACAGGCCGAAGCCGTGGCGGATGCCCATGGACAGCGTGAGGATCACGGCGCCGCACAGCAACACCTGGGTCATGGACAGGCGCGCTGCGGGGGCGCCTGGCGTGCCCGGAACGGCCGGGGGGGAGGGTGAGGTCATGACGTCATTGTCGAGGAGAATCCGCGCCCATGCCGACCCCCAAGACCGCCGCCTACGCTGAAGCTTCCATCCGGGTGCTCAAGGGCCTGGAGCCCGTCAAGCAACGCCCGGGCATGTACACCCGCACCGACAACCCGCTGCACATCGTGCAGGAGGTGA
>JBMLPD010000687.1:0-1020 GCA_049242285.1 Rubrivivax sp. | reverse complement strand
CAACATGTGGCGTTACTGGCGAATTGTCGACCCACGCAAGGCGATCATCCTCACGGGTCTTCTGATCGCGTTCGTGTCGACGAGCATCCATCTGATCCAGATCAGTGGAGACCGTTACAACATCAACACCTGGCATCCCGACACGGCCAAGGCCGCGAAGGCGGCGCAAAACGCGCCGTTGCCACCGTCGAAGTAACGGACGCGCGGCGCAAAGCTGCCGCGCGGGCGGGCGGTGTCGGGTCCTGGCCCTGCACCCCCGCTTGCCCGGCAAACCTTGCGACGGCTTGCGCCTGATGCTTCGCGCACAGCAATCGGAGAGATTCATATGGCCATGCTGAGCTTCGAGAGAAAGTACCGTGTCCGCGGGGGCACGCTGATCGGTGGTGACCTGTTCGACTTCTGGGTCGGACCGTTCTACGTCGGGTTCTTCGGCGTCACGACAGCGTTCTTCTCCCTGTTGGGCACCACCATGATTGTCTGGGGTGCGGCCATGGGCCCCACCTGGAACCTCTGGCAGATCAGCATCGCGCCGCCGGACCTGAAATACGGTCTGAACATGGCGCCCCTGATGGAGGGGGGCCTGTGGCAGATCATCACTGTCTGCGCCATTGGAGCCTTCGGTTCGTGGGCGCTGCGAGAGGTGGAGATCTGCCGAAAACTGGGCATGGGCTACCACGTGCCCTTCGCCTTCAGCTTCGCGATCCTGGCCTACGTGACGCTGCAGGTGATCCGCCCCGTCCTGCTGGGGGCCTGGGGACATGCCTTCCCCTACGGCATCTACAGCCACCTGGACTGGGTGAGCAACGTGGCCTACCAGTACCTGCACTTCCACTACAACCCCTGGCACATGATCGCGGCCAGCCTGTTCTTCGCCACCACGCTGGCGCTGTCCATGCACGGCGGCCTGGTGTTGTCGTCCACCAACCCGAAGAAGGGTGAGCCGGTGAAGACGCCAGAGCACGAAGACACCTTCTTCCGCGACTTCATCGGCTACTCGGTGGGCACGCTGGGCATTCACCG
>JBMLPD010000686.1:0-1564 GCA_049242285.1 Rubrivivax sp. | reverse complement strand
CCCGCCCCTGAGATCGGCGCGCACACGGCCGAGGTGCTGTCCGAGTGCGGCTTCACCGCCGAAGACCTCTCCGGCTTGAAGGCGGCCGGCGTCATCCGCTGAACCCTGGTGCCCAGGTGCTACCCATGAACGAAACCCCTTACGACCCCTTCGCCGACGCCCGCAAGGCGGCCTCCGTCATCGTGCTGCGTGACCTGCCTGCGGGCGGCGTGGAGGTGCTGATGCTGCGCCGCGCCGAGCGTGACGGTGACATGCGCAGCGGTGCTGCCGTGTTTCCGGGCGGTGTGCTGGACGTTCGGGACCGCCAGGCGCACCGCCATTGCCTGGGTTGGGACGACGTGGCCGCCAGCCAGGCGCTGCGCCTGTCCGAAGGCGGGCTGGACTACCTGGTGGCGGCCGCCCGGGAGTGCTTCGAGGAAGTGGGGCTGCTGTTTGCCGGTGAGGTGCCTGCGGACGTCATGGCCCAGGCCCACGCGCAATGGCGCGAGCCCCTGCAACGCGGCGAGCACTCCATCGCCGCCTTGTGTGATGCGCTGGAACTGCGCATCGACTTGCGCGAGTGGGCCTACTTCAGCCACTGGCTGACGCCGCCGGGCACGCCCAAGCGCTTTGACACCCGCTTCTTCGTCACCCGCGCTCCTGTGGGGCAGACGCCCGAGGCCGATGGGGGTGAGGCGCTGGAACTGATGTGGCTCACGCCCGGGCAGGCGCTGGAGCCCGCCCGGGGGTTGAAGCTGCTGCCCGTCACCCGCCGCACCTTGCAGGTGCTGGCGGGCTTTGCCAGTGCCCAGGCGGCGCTGGACCACGCCCGGTCGCAGGGCGAAGTGCCGCTGATCATGCCGCGCCGAGCGGAGTCTTCCAAAGGCCCGCGGGCGGTGCTGCCTGACGAGCACGCCTGGGCCGAGATCGGCCGCATCGACCCGGCGGGCCGGCTCACCGCCCACGCCGACATCGTGCCCGGCCGGGTGGTGCGCCTGTCGCCCCGGGTCATCCGGTTGACCGCGCCCAACGCCGGCATGATGACCGGGCCCGGCACCAACAGCTACCTGGTGGGGTGCCCGCAGACCCAGCGCTGGACGGTCATCGACCCCGGGCCTGCCGATCCGGGGCACCTGCAGGCGCTGCAGGCGGCGGCGCCCGGGCCCATCGAACAGATTCTGGTCACGCACACCCACGTCGACCATTCGCCGGGCGCGGCGGTGCTGTCGGCCCTGACGGGCGCCCCGGTGGCCGGGCGCCGGCCCGACCACCCGCAAGGGCAGGACGCCAGCTTTGCGCCCCACCGTGAACTGGCCGGGGGAGAGGTGCTGGCCCTGGGGCCCGACACCGTGCTGCAGGTGCTGCACACGCCCGGCCATGCCTCCAACCACCTGTGCTACCTGCTGGGGGCCGAGAAGACACTGTTCACCGGGGACCACGTGATGCAAGGCAGCACGGTCGTCATCAACCCGCCGGATGGCGACATGGCCACCTACCTGGAGGCCTTGCGCGGCCTGCTGGCGCTGGACCTCGATTGGCTGGCTCCCGGGCATGGCTTCCTGGTGGCGCGGCCCCACGACGTGGT
>JBMLPD010000685.1:0-10337 GCA_049242285.1 Rubrivivax sp. | reverse complement strand
CCCATGATGCGGATCGACTCGGGCGTGGGCCCGATGAAGACGAAGCCGCTCTTTTCCACGCGCTCGGCGAAGTCAGCGTTCTCGCTCAGGAAGCCATAACCCGGGTGAATGGCCTCGGCATCCGTCACTTCCGCCGTGGAGATGATGGCGGGCATGTGCAGATAGCTTTGCGCCGACGGCGCGGGGCCGATGCACACGGCCTCATCGGCCAGCTTGACGTACTTGGCCTCGCGGTCGGCCTCTGAGTACACCACCACCGACTTGATGCCCATCTCGCGGCACGCGCGCTGGATGCGCAAGGCGATCTCGCCACGGTTGGCGATCAGGATCTTCTTGAACATGTCGCGCGCCCTATTCCAGGACGAACAGCGGCTGCCCGAACTCCACGGCCTGCCCGTTCTCGCACAGGATGCGCGCAATCGTGCCGCCCAGCTCGGCCTCGATCTCGTTCATGATCTTCATGGCTTCGATGATGCACACCGGCTCGCCGGCCTTGACCACGCTGCCCACATCGACGAAAGCCTTGGCGCCGGGGCTGGCCGAACGGTAGAAGGTGCCCACCATGGGGGACTTGATCACCTTGGCCTCTGGGGCTGGTGGCGGGACGCCGGCCGCGGACGGCGCCGGCACCGGGCCAGGGGCTGTGGCAGGCGCCAGTGTTGCAGGCGCAGCGGCCAAAGTGGCCACTGGCACGGTGCCAGCCAGCGGTTGCCCCGCCTTGACGATCCTGACCTTGCCCTCGGCTTCGGTGATTTCCAGCTCGGAGATGCTGGACTCGGATACGAGGTCGATCAAGGTCTTGAGCTTGCGCAGGTCCATAGGGGCTCTCAGGTCAGGCAGGCCTGCAGTGTACTGAACTGCAGGGAACTGCTGTCAACTCGCGCGGAATTTCGAGCGCGAGGTGCTTCATCAGGTCGGCGCCGGGTCTGATGCCGGGCGGTCCAGCCGACATGGCGGTCCGTGCCCGCCCGCAGGAGAGCCCGGCCGAATCCAGTTCCTGAAGGCAACTTTGGCGTGTGTTGCTCGCAGTAGAGCGAAGACACAGGCACTTGCCAGCCTCCGTGAAGCGCCCGATGGACCAGGAGGAACGTGTGGAAGGTCCACCTGATCGGAAAAGGGGCCAGGCGCACGGCCGGAGCTTGTGCCCACCAGGCAAGAGAAGAGGAAGAGGAAGAGGAAGAGCAAGAGGAAAGGAGTGAGTTCCCGCTGCGTGAAGACAAGGCCTCGCAGCCCTGGCGTCAAGCGGCCTCGGCGTCGTGTCAGCACCGAGAACAGACGGCCTGCCGGGTCGGCCATCCGGTGGCCGGATCGGTAACTGCGCAGCCGCCCGCCGGCCACAGCCAGGCTGTGGCCCAGCCAGGCGCAGCCCTTGGCCTTGGGTGTCAACGGCGATGGCAGGCCGTCGAGGCTGCGCCGCGTCGATGGCGATACGCCGTTCTGCGGTTCGCTGTCGATCCAGGCGGCCCACAAGCCGCAGCTCAAGCCGGCACCCATCGGTCGCCCCCGTGAAGCGTGCGCCGCTGCGCCGGTTGGTCGCGTCGCCCTCCTTGGTGTCGCGGCTGCAGCGCGCACCCAGCAGGCCGAACCACGCGCGCGTGAAGGGATGAGCCATCTGGCATCGCACCCCCGGGACCTTCGGCCCGGGCTGGCCGGTTCATCGCAGCAGCGTCACCCCCAGGATCAGCACCCCGAGGCCCAGGTTGACGGACACCCAGAGGCGAATCTGCGCCAGTGCGGCGCCGCCGGCGCGCCAGTCCGAAGCCGCCACGGCAGCGCTCAGCCGTTTGTACAGCGCGAAGCGGATGTGCATGAAGATCGCCACCATGGCCACGCCGAGCACCGTCATGAGGGTCCAGGCCAGCGGCATCTCGAAGCTGCCACCGGACTGCACCGCCTGCCTGGCCACCCGCCCCAGCATCCACACGCCACTGACCATGGTGAGCAGGGACGCCGCCAGCACCGCCTTGAAGAAGCGGCCGAACACCGCGTGCATCAGGCGCACCCGCGCCGGGGGTTCGAGTTCGGCCACGGCCGGACGCAGGAAGAAGTGTGCGAACACCATGCCACCGATCCACACCACGACGCACAGCACGTGAAGGGTCTTGAGGATTGCGTAGATCATGAAGAGGTCCTGTTGATCCTGTTGAAACCGCCACCCGGGCAGGTCATGCGCCCGGGCTGAGCGCCTGCTGGCCGCGAGTGTTCCACAGCGATATCAGCTCACCACCGGCGATGCGGCCGAAGGTCACGTCCAGGGAATTTGCGCCGGGATTTTGCCGATGATGCCCACCAGGACATTCTTGCTGCCGATGAACACCAGCACGGGTGCCAGGAACAGCGGCGTGGCATGGCGGTCCAGTCGGCCGGTGGCGGGGTCGGTCTTGCGCACCAAGCTGGACCACGGGTTCGAGGCGCAAGGCCCGCAGCCGCGCATCGTTGCCGGGTTCGAGGACACCGCGCTGCCGGCAGTTTTTGCCGCCCGCGGCCTGGGCGTGTTTCCGGTCAGCCAGCCGGGCGCGGAAGACGTCGGTCTGCTGGGGGGGGGGCTTCGCTGGCTGGGCACCGGCAAGGGCGTGAAGGAAGAGTTTCACGCTCTCGGCTCGCGCTGGGGCCAGCACCACCCCTGGGGGCGCAGTTGCTGGGCGCTGCGCGTTCCTGAGGGCGTCTGATCCCCCTGTCGAACCCTCCACGCGCTGGCTGGCCCGTACTTCAGGCCCGCCAACAGGCCCCCCGCCCGCTGCCCTCACAAGTAAACGGTGGCGCCGGACCCACGGAGCCGTTCGCTCTGCGCCTGTCGACGTGCCCGCGAGGGCTTCGACAGGCCTGTCCTGAGCGAAGTCGAAGGGCTCAGCCCGCACGGCCTCTTCGCGAGTGCGGGCTTCGTTGCGAACGGGGCATGCTTCGCGAACGCCGGGCGCGGGCACGGGGCCGGGCCTGGGATGCTCACAACCAGCCGGCCCGCCGGAATCGCCAGAACAGGATGCCCGCGGCGCTGACGATCGCGCCCAACGCCAAGGGGTAGCCGAACCGCCACTTCAGCTCGGGCATGTGCTCGAAGTTCATGCCCCAGATGCCGGCCAGCGCGGTGGACACCGCAAAGATCGCCGCCCAGGCCGCCAGCCGCTTGGTGGTTTCAGACTCGTCGATGGTCACCATCGACAGGTTGACCTGGATGGCGGTGGTGATGGTGTCGCGGATGCTGTCGATGGCGCCGTTGATGCGCGCGAGGTGGTCGTGCACGTCGCGGAAGTATTCCTGGCTGCGGGCGCAGACCGCCGGCACCCGCCCCCCGTGGAGCTTGCCGGCCACTTCCAGCAGTGGCGCGACCACGTGGCGCAGCACGGTGACCCGGCGCTTGAGGTCGTACAAGCGCTGGACAGTCGACTTGGCGGCGCCGCGCTCGAAGATCTGATCCTCGATCAGTTCCAGGTCGGTTTCCAGCGAGTCCAGGATGGGGAAGTAGCGGTCCACCACCGCGTCCATCAGCGCGTACAGCACAAAGCCCGCGCCCTGCCGGAGGTGGTCGGGCTCCCGCTCGCAGCGCTCGCGCACACCCAGGAAGCCCTGGTGGCTGTGATTGCGCACCGACAGCACGAAGTTCGGGCCGACGAAGATGGCCACCTCGCCGTTGCCCAGCTCGCCGTTGCGCATCTCCGGCAGCTTCATCACAACGAACAGCGTGTGGCCGTACTCCTCGATCTTGGGCCGCTGGTGGCCGTGCCGCGCATCCTCAACGGCCAGCTCGTGCAGGTCGAACTCCTCCTGCATCTGTCGCAATTCCTCGTCTGTCGCGTCCCGCAGCGCCACCCAGACGAAGCAGTCGGGCTTGCGCAACCACTGGTCGATGTCATCCACGGGTATGTCTGCCAGCTTGCGCCCGTCTTGGTAGGCCACGCAATTGATCAGCATTGGAAGACCCTCGCCGTTTGCACGGCGGGATCTTCCCACGCCTGCCCTCCGCTGACCAAAGGGCCTGTCGCGCGTAAGCTGAAGGGTCTCTCGTGGAAGCCACCCCGGCCGGCCATGCGGCCGCGGCAGACGTGGTGGTTGACAGGGCCGGGGTCCACAGCCCGCGCCCGATGGTCCGACGCGCTGCGCGTCATTGACCCTGAAAACGGCAGTTGACCGCTTGCAATCTTGCCGCACGCCGCGTGGACTCGGTCCTTGCGTTGTTTTCGCAGCCTCACCTTTGGGGTGACAGCGCCATGCACTTGCCAGCGCTGCCTTTGGTGCGCCATGCGGTGTTGCTCCGCCTTGCAGGCACGAGCCTGCCGCGTCGTCGCGCCTTGCCTGGCGCCCCAACAGCAGCGCTGGCACATGCATCCAACTGCCGTTTTCAGGTTGACGCGAAAGGCCATTGCGCAGGCGCTGGGACCGCCTTGTGCAACCACGATCCGGCCGGGACGATGAGGTGCAGTCTGTCCTTCAACGTTGGACCCTGCGATCGGCACGGCCCAGTGAGGAAAGGGGGAGGAAGGGCGGAGGAACGCAGGAGGAGTGCAAGAGCCGTGCAAGAGGAGTGCAAGAGGAGTGCAAGAGAACAGGCAGAAGTGGCTGCTCAGCAGACACAGGACCTCGCGGACATGGCTGCAGGGGGAGTGCCGGCAGATCCGCAGGCGCACGGGCGGACAAGCGGCTGCTGTGGCTCGGGTGTCCGCAACGCAGCACTGCGCCGCGCGTTCGGGAGTCTTGGGGATGACGAGCCGCGTGTGGTCTGGCGTTCAGAGCCCGCGGGCCCAGGCTGAGAGTTCCTCGAAGTCGGTCTGTCCCAGCTTGCGGTGTGTCAGGCGGCCCTGGCCGTCGAACACGGCGGTGAAGGGCAGGGCCCCTTGGGCGTTGCCCAGTTGCCGGCTGAGGGCGGTGCCTTCCAGCCCGGCCATGCCCACCTGGAAGCTCAGCGGCTGTTTGCGCAGGAATTCCTGCACGGGCTTGAGGCCGTCCACGGCCAGCCCGACCACCTGCCAGCCACGGGCAGACCATTCGCGGTGAAAGCGGTCCAGCTCGGGCAGTTCCTTGATGCAGGGCGGGCACCAGGTGGCCCAGAAGTTCAGAACCAGAGGCTTCCCGTGCAGGGAAGCCATGTCCAGGTTCGCGCCCTCGGGCGTGGCAAAACGCTGGTCCCAGGGCGGGCCCTGTGGCCGGCTGCGGGCGCTGCGCCAGGACTGCCAGGCCACGCCCGCCGCGCCTGCAGCGGCGGCCACGCCTGCCACCATCAAGTGGCGCCGCCGGCTGCTCACGGGTGTGCCCATGCCTCAGCCCTGTTCTGCGGCAGCCGCGCCGCTCGTGTCGGTGAGCAGGCGCTTGAGCGCCGCCAGATCGCCCCGCCAGGTGCGTCCCCGGGCGTCGGGCTTGAGGGCGCCGCGCAGATCGTCGCGGTCGTGGACGATGAGGTGCACGGTCACCGGCTGGCCCAGCGCACGGCTGGGTGCGCTCACACTCAGGACGTCCTTGGCTGCGCTGTGGCCGGCATCCAGCACGTGGATGTCGTGGTCCACGCCCATGTTCAGCAGGGCAATCTCCGCGGCCTTGCTGTCGTCGCAGTACAGGTCGATGTGCACCGCGGACTCCCGCGTGGCTGTCCCGCGCCAGACCGCGCCGCTGAGGTGCGGCCGGAACCCGGCCATGCGCTGCATCCAGCCGAGCGCGACCTCCCGCAGAGCGGCCAGCTCAGCCGGCTGGGTGTCGCTGAGGAACAGGTCGATGTAGGCGCGGACTTCGTCTTCCACCTGCTCGTTGGAGGGCAGCTCCAAGCGTCCGCCGCCACGTCGACCCAGGGCGCGTGCGGCCTTGTGCTTGGCTGCCCCGTACTCCAGCCCCGACTCCACCACGAGGCGGGCCGCGGACGCGGCGATGTCTTCGGTCAGGCTCTCGGTCATGGTGTGAACGGGTACCGGTGCAGGGCCGGCCCTCTCAGGGCAGTTCCACCGCAGCCATGCGCGCTGCAATGGTGGCACTGCGCGAGATCACGTACTCGGAGGCGGGGCGCTTCTCGAAGCGCTTGGGGGCGGGCAGCATCACCGCCAGGCGGGCGGCCTGCTCGACGCCCAGGCGTTGGGCGTCGATGCGGAAGTAGTGACGCGCTGCTGCCTGCGCGCCGAACAGGCCCTCACCCCATTCCACGCTGTTGAGGTAGATCTCCAGGATGCGGCTCTTGGGCAGCAGGGCCTCGAGCATCAGGGTGATCACGAACTCCTGCGCCTTGCGCCACACCGTGCGCTCGCCTGAGAGGAACAGGTTCTTCGCCAGTTGCTGCGTGATGGTGGAGCCGCCGACGACCCTGAGCTGCATCCTGCGTCCGCTGGGGGGTTGCTGCTGCGCCCGGGCCTCGGCTCGGGCTTCGGCGCGCTGGTTGCGGTCCCAGGCCTTTTCCAAAGCCGCCCAGTCCACCCCGGTGTGGCTGGCGAAGGCGGCGTCCTCGCTGGCGATCACGGCCCGTTTCAACTGGACCGAAATCTGCTCGGTGTCGACCCATTCCTGGTGCCATTCGATGCGCCCTCGGGTGCTGAGCAGGCGCCAGGCTTCGCTGCGCTGAAAGGTGGTGGAGGCGGGATCGACCCAGCGCATGCCAAGGATGCGCAACGCGAAGGTCAGCTGAAGCACCAGCACCCCCAGGGCGGCCAGTGCTGCCAGGCGCGTGAGGTGGCGCAGGGCGGTCTTCATGCGGCCCGATCCAGCTGCTGACGCAAGGCCTGCAACACCGGGGCGGTGTCCGGTCGGACGCCGCGCCACACGAAGAAGGCTTCGGCCGCCTGCTCCACCAGCATGCCCAGCCCGTCCCGGGCTTGAGCGCCCTGGCGGTGCGCCCAGGCCAGAAATGGGGCGGCCGCGGGGCCGTACATCAGGTCCACCGCCCGGCCGCCGGGCCGCAGCACGGCATCAGGCACCGGAACCGCGGCTTTGGCCAGGCTGGAGGCGCTGGCGTTGATGACCAGGTCGAACCCCTCGCCGGCGTCCTGCAGGCCGGCCGCGACCAGCGCCACACCCTGCCGGGCCGCCAGGGCGCGATGGGCAGCCACCAGAGCCCGTGCCTTGTCCACGGTCCGGTTGGCCACCACGACCTGGATGGGCCCGCACGCCAACAGCGGCCCGAGCACGCCCGCGGCAGCGCCGCCCGCCCCGATGAGCAGCAGGCGCTGGCCCGCCAGGGGCCAGCCGGCGTGCGCTTGCAGATCTTGCACCAGGCCTGCGCCGTCGGTGTTGTCCGCCAGCCAGCCGGCCGGATCGAAGCACAGCACATTGGCGGCGCCGGCCTGCTGAGCCCGCTGGGTGGTTTGGGCGCCGATCCTGACGGCCTCGAGCTTGAAGGGCACGGTGACGTTGCAGCCGCGCACCGGGCCGCCCTCGGTGTCAGCGGCCAGTGCGTGCACCGCCTCTTCGAAGCCGCCCACCTGGCACAGACGCCGGTCGTAGAGCAGGTGTTGCCCGGTCTGGGCAGCGAACGCCGCGTGGATGAAGGGCGAGTGGCTGTGCGCCACGGGGTTGCCCAGGACGAAGTAGCGGTCGGGGTTCATGGTCTGGTCCGTCGGGCCGGGCCGGTCAGCGCGGACTGTCCTGCGTGGTGGGGCTGAGGGTCTGGGCTTCGAAGCCGTCTTCCCGCGTGAACCGGAAGCGGGAGGTCACCACGATCAGGTCGGTCTCACGGCGCATCTTGCTGCTGAAGGCGCCAAAGGGCGCTGCGCTGCGCACGATGGCCACGGCCCGCTGATCCAGCAGGCGTGACTGGGACGGCCGCACCACCGTGGTTTCCACCACCCGGCCCGCAGCATCCACGGTGACGTTCATCGTGAGTTCGCCGTAGAGCTTGCTGCCCTGGACTTCCGGGAAGTCCCGCGTGCCCCGTTCCTCGATCTTGCGGCGCATGGCGTCGTAGTACACCGCGTACACGGCTTCGCGGGTGGCCGGGCTGACATAGCGTTTGCGCGGCCGGGCGTTCTCTTCGTTGATGCGTTTTTCGATCTCGGCCAGTTGCTTGATCATCTGGCGCCTGCGCTCGTGCTCGGCCCGCTGCTCGGGTGTGCCTTGGTCCGCAGCACCCTCCGGGGGGAGCAGGGCGGCTTCGCGCCGCATCTGCGCCAGCAATTGCATCTGTTCCTGCAGCATCTGGTCGATCCGCTGGCGCGTGTCCTCGGAGGCGTCCCCCAGGCGCACCTCGGCCGAGGCGGTCAGGGGCGAGGTGGCCCGGCCTTGCGCCGCCTCGCCCCCGCCCGCAAGGTTGGCCTGCGCGATGGCCTGGGCCTGGGCCGGCGCCTCGTTGGAGCGCGCGTTGACCAGGATCACTTCCAGCGGGGTGTCAGCCAAGACGCGCTCGAAGGCTTCCGGGTCCACGAAACGCAGCGTCAGCAAGCCGGCGTGAACGGCCAGGGACAAGCCCAGCGCTGCCTGCAGCGTGGTCACCCTGGCGGTTCGCGAACGCATGGCGGACGGTGCTCCAGGCCGGCCTCTCAGGCTGCGTCCGCGGCATGGGGGCGGGCAAGGGCACTGTCCTGGCCCGGCGCCGCGCCCTCGGTGACCGCGCCCGGTTCAGCCAGGTCAATGGCCAGGGCCAGCGGCCCGGCGGCGGGAGTCTGCTCGTCCTCCTCGGCTTCCTCGGCTTCGGTGCCGCCGATGGCCTCGTCCAGACGCGCCGCCAGGGCACCCCACACGTCCAGGGTCAGCAGGTCGCTGCCGGTGATGCGGATGCGCACGCGGGTACCGCGGGGCAGGCTTTCGGTGCCGGTGGCGCGCAGCACCAGCGGCAGGGTGTCGGCGCGCACCAGACCGTCCTTCATCACCGTGGCTTCCAGCTCGGTGACGGCGTTCTGCTCCAGCCAGCGCAGGGTCCAGAAGCGCTCGATCCCGTTCTGAAAGGCGTTGTAGGCGCTGTAGGCGCCGTCGAAGCCCGAGATGATGGAAAACAGGGTGGCGTCCTTGGGCTTGAAGGCAGCCACCAGAGCGGCGGTGGCGCCGTGGCGGGCGCAGGCGATGATCTGCCATTGGTTCGCCAGGTCCACATAGCGCCGCAGCGGCGAGGTGGCCCAGGTGTACTGCGCCACGCCCATGCCGGCGTGCGGCAGGGGCTTGGTGCCCATGCGCACCTTCACCCCGGGCAGCAGGCTGGCCTGGCTGCGGTAGATGCCGGGCACGCCGAACTGCGCCAGCCAGCCGCCCCAATGGCTGTTGGCCAGGATCATGGCCTCGGCCACGATCAGGTCCAGCGGCGCCCCGCGCTGGCGCGTGGTGATCAGCACGCGCTCCTGGCCCTCGGGTTCGCCGCCGGTGACTTCGGCGCTGCGCTCGAGCTTGAAGTTGTAGTCCGGCCGGTTGAAGGTCTCGGGCTTGCCGCGCACCTGTTCGCGCTGGGCCTTGAGGTGGCGCGCCAGGCGGAAGGCGAAGGTCAGCTCGGCCGGGAAGGGGTGGTCAGCCGGGGCCTGACCGGTCAGCGTGGACTCGGTGATGACGCTGTCGAGTTGGTCATGACGCAGATTGGCCACGATGGGCACGCGTTCGATGCGGGTCTCGCGGGCGCGCACCTCCAGGGTGGCCTCGTCGAAGGTGACGTACAGGCTCACGGCCGGGCAGTCGCGGCCTTCGGTCAAGGTGAAGGCCTGCACGATGTCGTCGGGCAACATGGTGAGCTTCCAGCCCGGCATGTAGACCGTGGACAGGCGTTCGCGCGCCACCTTGTCGATGGGCGAATCGGGCGCGATGGCCAGCGCCGGTGCGGCGATGTGCACGCCGAACACCACCGTGCCGCTGCCCAGGCCCTGCACCGACAGCGCGTCATCGATCTCGGTGGTGTGGGAATCGTCGATGGAAAAGGCCTGCACCTGGGCCAGGGGCAGATCGTCCTTCAGGGCCGGCACGCTCAGGGGCGGGAAGCCCGCGCCCTTGGGGAACTGCTCGAACAGGAAGCGCCGCCAATGGAACTGGTAGGCGCTGTCGATGGCGCCTGCACCTTTCAGCAGGTCCAGCGGTGCGCGTTGCGAGCGCCGGGCCGCCTCCACCACGGCCTTGTACTCGGGGCCGTTCTTGTCCGGCTTGAACAGGATGCGGTAGAGCTGTTCGCGCACCGGCGCCGGGCAGGTGCCGGCTGCCAGTTCGGCCGCCCAGTGGTCGATCTGCGCAGCCTGCTGCTGCTTGCGCTCGATGGCCAGCAGGGCCGCCTTCACGGTTTCTTCCGGCGCCTTGCGGAACTGGCCCTTGCCCACGCGCCGGAAGTAGTGCGGCGCCTCGAACAGGCGAAACAGCGCCGCGGCCTGGCGCTCCACCCCGGCCGAGGCATCGAAATAGTCGCGGGCGAAGTCCACGAAGCCGAAGTCGGCCTCGGGTGCGAACTCCCAGGCCAGGTCCAGGTCGAT
>JBMLPD010000684.1:0-2233 GCA_049242285.1 Rubrivivax sp. | reverse complement strand
CTCGGGCATGGTGTTGGCGGGCAACGTGGGACGGCCGACGATGGTCATGGGCACGTCGTTGACCATGCCCAGGTACTCGAAGTCGCCCAGCGTGTCGTAGGGCATCTTGCGGTACAGGGCCGGCGAGGTGGCCATGCCGATGTGGTGCAGCAGCAGCGTGTAGCCGTCCGGTGCGGCCTTGGCCACATTGGCCGCACCCAGGGTGCCGCCGGCGCCGCCGACGTTCTCGATGACGACGGTCTGGTTGTTCAGGTGCTTGCTCAGCACCACGCCCAGGTCACGGGCCACCTTGTCGGTGGGTCCGCCCGCGGCGAACGGCACCACGATGGTGACGGGCTTCTCGGGGTAGGCCGCCAGGGCGGACAGCGACAGGGTGGCGGTGGCCAGGACGGCCAGGAGCTTGTTCATGTGCAGGTCTCCGGATTGTGGATGCGATGGTCGGGATGGTAGGGTGCTTCGAGTGCCCTTGGCGGTGGAAGCCGCGTTAGACGACCTCTCTGTTTGCTCTTTCCCCTGTTTGCCTGTTCGTCCAGGGGCCTTGGCCGAGGTCAAGTGAATCACGCAGGGATGTCACTGGTAGGTTCTGGCGTCCTCGATCACTTTGCCATCGTTGGGCAGGCTGCCGGGCGCCACCAGCAGGACATCGCAGCGCAGCTTGGTCACGTCGCGCACGGAGACCGCCACGGCCTCGCCCAGGCCTTCTGGGGCACCGGCCACCTCCACGCGCAGCGTCATGCGGTCGTTGGCCATCTCGCCTTCCACCACCAGGCGTGCGCGGCCCACACCTGCGTGGCGGCGCAGCACTTCGGCCACCTGGCTGGGGTGCACGAACATGCCGCGCACCTTGGCGGTCTGGTCGGCGCGGCCCATCCAGCCCTTGATGCGGCCATTGGTGCGGCCGCTGGGACAGGGGCCGGGCAGCTCGGCCGACAAGTCACCGGTGCCGAAGCGCACCAGCGGGTACTCCGGGTGCAGCACCGTGACCACCACCTCGCCCACTTCACCCTCGGGCACCGGGTCGCCCGTGCCGGGCCGCACGATCTCCACCAGCACGCCTTCGTCCGTGACCAGCCCCTGGCGCGCGCCGGTCTCGTAGGCGATCAGGCCCACGTCGGCGGTGGCGTAGGCCTGGTAACCCTCGATGCCGCGCTCTTTCAACCAGTCGCGCAGCGAGGGCGGAAAGGCCTCGCCGCTGACCAGGGCCTTCCTGAGCGATGGCACGGCCACGCCGGTCTCCGCCGCCTTCTCCAGCAGGATGCGCAGAAAGCTGGGCGTGCCGCAATAGGCGTCCGGACGCAGGTCGGCCATGGCCTGCAGTTGCAGTTCGGTGTTGCCCACGCCGCCCGGGAAGACCGTGCAGCCCAGGGCCTGCGCGCCGGATTCCATCATCCAGGCGCCGGGGGTGAGGTGGTAGCTGAAACTGTTGTGCACCAGATCCCCGGCCGCGAAGCCGGCTGCGCGCAGGGCACGCGCGATGCGCCAGTAGTCGGCGCTGCCGCCTTCGGGCTCGTAGATCGGCCCAGGCGACTGGTAGACGCGGCGCGCGCCGCTCAGGCCGCGCAGGCTGCGCCAGCCGATGGCCGAGTAGCCGCCGAAGGGATCGGTCGCCCGGTGCAGTTTCTGGCGCTCCAGCAGTTCGGGCTTGCGCAGCACGGGCAGGGCTGCCAGGGCGGCGCGGGAGTTCACGGCCGCCGCGTCCACACCCTGCAGCAGCTCGGCCATGCCGGGCACCTGTTGCGCGGCGCGCACCACGCCGGGCAGTGCGGCCATCAGCGCGGCTTCCCGCACCGCCGGAGCGCGCGTCTCCCGGGGGTCGAGATCGGTTCGGTTGGGTTCAGTCATCTCGGTCGCTCCACTGGGCGAGCTGTCTCTTCAGGTGTTGGGTGAAGTCGCGCACGTCGGCGGAAGACTTCAGGATGCGGGGCTGCCACTCGGGGCTGTTCCGCGAGGGTTTGCGCACGACGGCCGCGGCAATGTGGCCCTCGGCCACGGCGGCCCGGGCCAAGACCCGGCCACGCTGCTCGAACACCCCTGCGCGCTCGGTCAGGCCCAGCTCACGCAGGTCGCGCCGCAGGCGCTGCAGGGCGTCCTCGGCATGGAAAGGGGGAGGGGCCACGCCCCAGGACTCCTGGCTCACGGGATCTCGTGCACGGCAGGTTCAAGCCAGCCAGCGCTTGCGGCGCTTGTAGCTCTTGACGTCCTTGAAGCTCTTGCGGTCGCCGCCGCCCATGCC
>JBMLPD010000683.1:0-3353 GCA_049242285.1 Rubrivivax sp. | reverse complement strand
CCGCCGGCATCCGGCACCGATTCGGCCAGCGCCTGCACCTCGCCGCTGGAGCGGATGGCCTGCAGCCCGTCGCGCAGCCACTGCACCACGGCACCGCCGATGAAGACGCTGCCCTCCAGCGCATAGGGCGCGGGCCCGGGGACGGCCGCAGCCGCGCCCCCGCCCGCGTCCGCAGGGGCCGGGGCCGTGGCCGCCTCATGGGAAGCCTTCGGGCCCACCTGCGCCGCGCTGGTGGCGATCAGCCCGTTGGCCGATTCCAGCATCGCGCTGCCCGTGTGCATCAGCATGAAGCAGCCGGTGCCGTAGGTGTTCTTGGCCAGCCCGGCCTGGAAGCAGGCCTGCCCGAACAGCGCGCTCTGCTGGTCGCCCGCGACACCGGCCACGGGGATCACGCCGCCCAGCAGGCCCGGCTCGGTGGTGCCGTACAGGTGGCTCGAAGGGTGCACGGTGGGCAGCACGCTGGCCGGCACCTGGAGTGCGTCCAGCAAGGCCTCGTCCCAGGCGTGGCGCCGGATGTCGAACAGCATGGTGCGCGAGGCATTGGTGACGTCGGTGGCGTGCACGGCGCCACCCGTCAGCTTCCACAGCAACCAGCTGTCCACCGTGCCGAAAGCCAGTTCGCCACGGCGCGCCATCTCCCGCGCGCCGGGCACCTGGTCCAGCAGCCAGCGCAGCTTGGTGGCGGAGAAGTACGAATCCACCACCAGCCCCGTGGCCTGGCGGATGTGCGGGGCCAGCCCGGCGGCGCGCAACTGGGCGCACATCGCCTCGCCGCGACGGTCCTGCCAGACGATGGCGTGGTGCAGCGGCTGGCCCGTGCGGCGGTTCCACAGCACCGTGGTCTCGCGCTGGTTGGTGATGCCGATGGCCGCCACGGCCGATGCAGCCACACCCGCCCGGGTCAGCGCCTCACGGGCCGTGGCGAGCTGGGTGTCCCAGATCTCCTGCGCGTCGTGCTCCACCCAGCCGGGCTGGGGATAAATCTGGCGGAACTCGCGCTGGGCCATGGCCACGACGCCGCCGCGAGCGTCGAACACGATGCTGCGCGAGCTGGAGGTGCCCTGGTCCAGGGCCAGCAGGTAGGTCATGCGCAAACGTCAGGTTGAAGGTGGTGCAGGCCTTGCGACAGGGCCCTTTGCGCGGCCCCGGGACGGCATCAAGCGCCCCAGGCCCGGCGCAAGGCGGCGCCGCACAGGCCCACCGCCGTGTGGGCCTCCTCGATCACCCGGCCCATGGTGATGAAGCCATGAATCTGCCGCTCGAAGCACACGTACTGCGTGGGCACGCCAGCGGCGGAAAGCGCATTGGCGTACTGCAGGCCCTCGTCGCGCAGCGGGTCGAAGCCGGCGGTCAGCACCAGGGCCGGGGGCAGGCCGGCGTGGCGGGCGGCCAGCAGCGGCGAAGCGCGCCAGTCGGCCCAATCGGCTGGGTCTGCGATGTAGTTGCCGCGGTACCAGGCGATGCTGTCGTTGGTGAGCATGTAGCCCTGGCCGTTGGTGGTGTGGGAGGGCGCCACGGCCCGCATGTCGGTGGCCGGGTAGATGAGCAACTGGAACCCGGGCAGCGGCCGGCCGGCTTCGCGCTGCACCAGGCACAAGGCGGCCGCCAGGTTGCCCCCCGCGCTGTCGCCGCCCACGGCCGTGCGGGCGGGGTCCAGCTTCAGATCCACCGCGTGGGAAAGCACCCAGCCGAAGGCCTGGACGCAGTCTTCCACCGCGGCGGGGAATCGATGCTCCGGCCCCATCCGATAGTCCACCGAGACCACCGCGCACCCGGCCTCGCGCGCCAGTTGTCGGCACAGCACGTCGTGCGTGTCCAGGTCTCCGATGGTCCACCCCCCGCCGTGCAGGTACAGCAGCAGGGGCAAGGCCTGATCCGTCATGACGGGACGGAACAGCCGCAGCGGCACGCCGCCGGCCCGCAGGTCCCGCACCTCGGCCATGGCCGGCGGCTCGGGCTGGGTGAAGCCCCGGCGGTCGCGATAGAACGCCCGGGCCTGTACCGGCGTCAAGGTATGCGTGGGCGGCACCCCTTTCTCGACCATCAGATCGATCAGGGCGCGGGCTTGGGGGTCCAGCATGGAAGTTCCTCCGGGTCAGACGGCCTGTGCACGAGAGACCGGACCCCATCCTCTTCGCTGGGACCGCCCCCTGGGCAGGAAACTTCAGTGTATCGACGGCCAGGGCAGACCCGGCGCACCTTCAGCCCACGTGGCCTGAACAGGCCAGCAGCCGCACGTCCGCGCCCGCCCCGGGGCACCGCCCGTGACCGTGAGAATGCCGGCATGAACACCCCTGACCTGCACAGCCGCAACCGCTGCCCCTGTGGCCTGCCGCAGCCCTACGCGGCGTGCTGCGGCCGCTGGCATGAGGGGCCGCAGCACTTGCAAGCTCCTGACGCGCAGGCGCTCATGCGCTCGCGCTACAGCGCCTTCGTCCTGGGCCGGCACGACTACCTGCTGGCCACCTGGCACCCCCGCACGCGGCCCGTGGCCATCGAGCCTGATCCACCGGGCCTGCGCTGGCTGGGACTGGAGGTGAAATCGCACCACCGTCTTGATGACGGCCACGCCTCCGTGGAGTTTGTCGCGCGCCACAAGCAAGGCGGACGGGCCCGGCGTCTGCATGAACTCAGCCGGTTCGAGCGCGTGGAAGGCATCTGGCTCTACGTGGACGGACAGGCGCGCTGAAAGCGCCGCCTTTGAACCGCCCCTTTGAACCGCCTTTGAACCGACTTTGATCTGACGTGGAGCAGCCCAATCAGCCGACCGTCAACCGATCATCAACCGGTTGTCAGCAACGCCCGGACCGACGGCTGCGCGGCTGGAGCTTGTCCAGCTCGGCGATCTGCTGCTTCAGCAGCATCAGCAAGGTGCGAGCGTGCTCCACCGGCAGGCGCAGGCAACTGGCCGAGGAGCCTTCGTCCCGCACGGGACGGGCCATCACCAGGGCATCCAGCCCGATCTCGACCAGCCCCTTGTCGTGCTTCATCGATTTCAGGCGCTGCACTTCGATGTCGTAGGTCTTCACGGCGGGTCCTGCAGGGATGAAGGGGCTCATTGTCACGGTCTCCCGGTCTCCCGGACTACCGGACTCCCGGTCTCCCGGACTACCGGACTCCCGGCAGCCCTCAGCGTCAGGACCTCATCACCTGGATGCGCTGCGACCCGAGCGTCACCACCTGTCCCTCCCGCAGCTTTCGGCCGCGCCGCAGTTCGGCCCGGCCGTCGACAAACACCTCGCCTGCGGCGATCAAGGCCTTGGCATTCCCGCCGCTGGCCGCCAACCCTGTGGCCTTGAGCAGGGCGTCCAGGGTGATGTGGTCGCCCCGCAGCACGAACTCGACGGCGCTCA
>JBMLPD010000682.1:0-1415 GCA_049242285.1 Rubrivivax sp. | reverse complement strand
ACATCACCCCCAAAGACAGCCCTATGGACATGTGGACAGGCTCAAACGCAGCCTGGCCACATGCCCACATGCCCACATGCCCACATGCCCACATGCCCACATGCCCACAGGGCCCGACCACGACCGACGATTTTGACCGTTGGGTTCCACATGAAACGACGAGGGGCCAAGGCTGCTCGCGGCGAATCCGCGTTCTATCGAGGTGGCTGACATGAAAGCTGAATACGACTTCTCGAAGATGAAAGCTCGAAAGAACCCGTATGCGTCCAAGCTGAAGAAGCCTGTGACCATGCGGCTCTCGGAAGACGTGGTTGAGTACTTCAAGGGCATGGCTGACGAGGCCGGTGTGCCGTACCAGAGCTTGATCAATCTGTATCTGCGCGACTGCCTTGCTCAAAACCGCCGCGTCCAGATCAAGTGGCCAAGCGCTGCGTAACCCCCCGTCATGCCGCCACCTCCGGTGATGCGCTACGCTGACACCGTCTTCCACTTGTCTGCCGACCCCCCCCTCACCATGCAATACCGCCGTCTCGGCCGTGCCGGCCTGCGCGTCAGCGCCTTGTCCCTGGGTTCCTGGGTGACGTATCACAACCAGGTGGGCACGGACTCGGCTGTGGAGATGATGGCCGCAGCTTTTGACGGCGGCATCAACTTCTTCGACAACGCCGAGGGCTACGCCGGCGGGCGCAGTGAGGAGATCATGGGCCAGGCCCTCAAGCGCCTGGGCTGGCCGCGGCTGAACTACATCGTCTCCACCAAGTTCTTCTGGGGGCTGGACCGCGCGGGCGAGGCCGTGAACCGCCGTGACACGCTCAACCGCAAGTACCTGATGCAGGCCATCGACGGCTCGCTCAAGCGCTTCGGCCTGGAGCATGTGGACCTGGTCTATTGCCACCGCCCGGACCCGCACACGCCCATCGAGGAGACGGTGTGGGCCATGAGCGACATGATCCGCCAGGGCAAGGCGCTGTATTGGGGGACGAGCGAGTGGAGCGCGGGTGACATCCGCGCGGCCTGGGAAATCGCTGAGCGCCACCACCTGCACAAGCCCGTGGTGGAGCAGCCGCAGTACCACCTGTTCCACCGCAAGCGCGTGGAGCAGGAGTACGCCCGGCTGTACGAGGACATCGGCCTGGGGCTGACCACCTGGAGCCCCCTGGCCTCGGGCCTGCTGACGGGCAAGTACCGCGACGGCGTGCCGCCCGGCAGCCGCGCGACGGTGGAGAGCTACACCTTCCTGCGTGACGGCCTGACGCACCCGGCGCGCAACGCCGCCGTGGCCAAGCTGTCGGAGGTGGCCGCCGAGCTGGGCGTGACCACGGCCCAGCTGGCCATCGGCTGGGCGGTGCGCAACCCGCGTGTGAGCAGCGTCATCACCGGGGCCTCCAGCGTGGACCAGCTGCGCTCCAACCTGG
>JBMLPD010000681.1:0-1718 GCA_049242285.1 Rubrivivax sp. | reverse complement strand
CCCAGCTTGGCCGCGGCCTCGTCCTCCAGCCAGGGCTTGAGCAGGGCCAGCACCTCGGCCAGCGGCAGTTGCGCCGGTGCATCCGGGCCGTCGTGAGCCAGCGGAATGTAGGCCGCGCGGCCCGGCTGCACTGCCAGGCTGATGCCCACGATGCGCGCGCGCATGCCGTCCAGCGAATCGGTCTCGGTGTCCAGCGCCACCAGCGGCGCCGCACGGGCCGACGCCAGCCAGTGGTCCAGGCGCTCACGGGTGAGCACCGTTTCGTACTCGCGGGCAATGGGCAGGGCACGTACGGCTGCGACGGTGGCGGCCACCTGGGCAGCGGCGGCCTCCTCGGCGGCGGACATGGCGCTGCGCGGGGCGCCGGCTGAGCCCGTCACGCCTTGCGCCGCCGTTTCAGCCAGCACCCCGGCCGACACCTGAAGACCGCCCGCCTCTTCCAGCTCGCGGCGCCAGCTCCTGAAACCGTAGCGGGCATAGAAGTCGAGCAGCCCTTGCCGGTCCACGGCCTTCAGCGCCAGGCCGTCCAGCGCGGGCCAACCGGGCACGTGGCCGGCGAGGTCACAGTCGGTCACCACCGTCACCAGGCGCCGGGCCTGCGGCAGCCAGTCCAGGGCACGGCGCAGGTTGTCGCCCGTCACCCCCTTGATCGAGGGGGCCGCCGCCATCACCCCTTCCAGCGAGCCGAAGTCCGCCAGCCACTTGGCCGCCGTCTTCGGGCCCACTTTTTCCACACCGGGCACGTTGTCCACCGTGTCGCCCACCAAAGAAAGATAGTCGACGATGCGCTCGGGCGGCACACCGAACTTCGCCAGCACGGCCGCCTCGTCCAGCGTCTCGTTGCTCATGGTGTTGATCAGCGTCACCTGCGGCGTCACGAGCTGCGCCAGGTCCTTGTCGCCCGTGGAGACGATCACCCGGTGGCCGCTGGCCGCACCCACGCGGGCCAGCGTGCCGATGGCGTCATCGGCCTCGATGCCCGGCACCTCCAGCACAGGCCAGCCCAGCAGCCGCACCACGTCATGGATCGGCCCGATCTGCTGCGCCAGGGCCTCGGGCATGGGCGGGCGGTGCGCCTTGTAGTCGGCATACCAGGCGTTGCGAAAGGTGTCGCCTTTGGCGTCGAAGACGCAGGCGGCGTGGGCAGCCGGCACCTGCTCACGCAGGCGCTTCATCATGGCCACCATGCCGTGCACCGCCCCGGTGGGAAAGCCGTCCTGGGCGCGCAGGTCCGGCATGGCGTGGTAAGCGCGGTAGAGATAGCTGGATCCGTCCACCAGCAGCAGGGTGTGTTCGCTCATCAAGGCCTCGGGGTTGGTGCGGCACGGGCTGCGCGGCAATGCCGTGGCGCGCGCCGGCACCGATTGTGGAGCCCGCCACGGCGACTGGGTGCAGCTTCGGCCGACCCTCCCCCCGCCTAGAATTCGCCGATGACGACGGATCGCTCGCCGCCCCACCACCCGCGCAGACGCCGCAGGCCCGCCTGATGGCCGTCTACACCGAAGTCACGCCCTGCGACGCGGACGCACTGCTGCGCCAGTTGGGCCTGGGTGCGCTGACAGACCTGCGCGGCATCCGCTCAGGCATCGAGAACACCAACTACTACGCCAGCACGGCGCAGGGGCAGTGGGTGCTGACGCTGTTCGAGCGCCTGCCGCGCGAACAACTGCCCTATTACCTCGAACTGATGCGCCACCTGGCGCAGCGCGGCATTCTGG
>JBMLPD010000680.1:0-1897 GCA_049242285.1 Rubrivivax sp. | reverse complement strand
GGTGCAGGTGCGGGTGCAGGTGCGGGTGCGGGTGCGGGGGTCAGCGCCCAGGCGGGTCCGCAGGGGGCCAGCGTGCCCAGCAGCAGAACCAGCACGACCGGAAGGCGAGGGGCCGGCACGCGGGCGCCAGGTGACGATGGGGGGTGGGGCTTGCGCTTGGTGCGGGGCATGGGGTAGCTATTGTGTCGGGCGTCTCACGCGGGCCGCGCAAGCATCGCCTGCCGGGGTTTCCGCTGTGTTGCTGCCCGCTCTGCAGCGGGTACTCATCGAGTGGCCCGAAAGGGTGGAGCGCCTGCGTACCGGCCCAGGCGCTGCTGCCCATTCACTCCACCCAGCGCGGGCAGCGCCGGGCTGGGCCTGGCCCTGGCGTGAAATTGCCGAAGCCCACGGTGGTCGCCTGGCGTTGCGCCGGCGGGGCAAGGCGGGCTGCGCGCCACGCTGACCTGGCCCTTCTCGCCGGGCACGCCTTGAGCGCCGACCCGCGCCCGGCCTACCCCGCTGCGCCCAGGTCTCTGTGCCTGGCAGGAGGAACTCACCGGCAATCCTTCAGCGCACGTACACCGTCGAGCCGGACCTGAAGCGTCCCAGGGTGGCGCTCCAGCCCTGCTGGGCATGGGCGCTGTCGGCGTTCGCAAAGCGCACCGCGAACCGCGGGTCGGCCTGCGTGGCCGCAAAGGCATCGGGCACGCCCAGCCACACCTCGTGATCGCCGGGCTGCGCGGCTGCGGGCACGGTCAGCGTCACCCGGATGCGGCTGGAGGCGCTGGCCTGCGGCGGCAGCTCCCGCAAGTCCCCCGCGGCTGCCGACCATGTGGCCCCCGTGTCGCGGTGGCGCAGCGTCACCACCAGGCGCCGCGGCGTGAACAGGCGCGCCCAGCCCACGTTGCGCAAGTCCACGTCAACGACCAGGGGCTCCCCCGTGGCCACCTCGCCGGCATGCGCCAGCGCATCCAGCTGCAGCCGGTAGCCCATGAAGGCCGACACCTGCGCCAGGCAGCCCTGCACCTTCCAGCCGGCGATCACCGACGCGGCGTAGTCGGCGTTGAGCCACGCCAGGTGGTAGCGCCGGCCCTCGCTCAGGATGTCGGCGCAGGCGTCGCGCACCGGCGTCTGCCCGCTCACGCAGGTCTCACCGCCGAAGGCCGTGTGCGCGGACAGCACCTGCGCGTATTCGCGCTGTCCGGCCCTCTGGTACGTGCCGGTGTCGCTGGGCCCGGCCAGGAAGCAGTCGTTGTGCAACCCCAGGCGCCTTTGCTGCAGCGGATCGGGGTACCACTGCATCAGGTCGGTGGGGTAGCGGATGCCGATCTGTGTGGTCTCGGGCACGTTGTCCAGCAGCGCGTCGCGCACGATCAGGCGCCGGGCCTGCGCCGCCTGGCACTCGGGGCTGGAGGGCGGACCCTGGCAGCTGTTGCCCGCGACTGAGGAGTGCCACTCACCCCAGGCGCCAATGAAGCCCGCGCGCATGAACGGGATCACGGCGGCGTGCGCGGCCAGCACCGGCTTGAGTTGGCGCAGGTGGCCGCGGATGCGTTCCGCCGAGGCGTCCTGGCCGGCTTCGCTGAAGTCGTAGTTGAACAGCAGCGTGACCTTCAGCCCGGCCTCGCGCACCTGGCTCAGGCGCTGGTCCAGCGCCGCCAGCAACCAGGGCGGCAGATCGTCGTCGCGCCACGCGTCCAGTTGCACGCGGGCCATCAGCAGGCGCCGCCCGGCCGCAAGCGCCGAGCGCAGCGTCGAAGGGTCCAGCCCGGCCACGAAATCCGACGCGCCAGGGTGGGTGTAAAAGCCCCGGTCAGGGTTGGGGAAGTCGCCATCGGAAGGCAGAAAACCCAGCGACCAGCGCGTCTGCACCGGCCAGGGTGCTGCCGGGAGGCCTGCTGCCGCGGTTTCGGTGTTG
>JBMLPD010000679.1:0-2972 GCA_049242285.1 Rubrivivax sp. | reverse complement strand
CCACGCGGTGTGCGGCAAGATGACAAGCGGTCAACTGCCGTTTTCAGGTTGAAGATGCCCAGCGCGTGAGGCCGCGGGCACAAGACGCCATCCGAGCGGAGGAGGTGCAGCGCCCTGCTGTTCTGGTCATCATGACCAGAAAAGAAGTGACGCAAGCCCAACCAGGCATGCAGCCGCTGCGAAGCCCTTGGCCGCTTCAAGATGCCAAAGCCCGCTTCAGCGAGCTCGTGCGCAGGGCGCACAGCGACGGCCCGCAGCGAGTCACGCTGCACGGACGCGACGCGGTGGTGGTGGTCGACGCGGACGAGTTCGATCGCATGCAGGGCGCACGCACGGGCGGGCTGCTGATCGATGCGCTGCAATCCTCGCCCTGCCGTGACATCGAGATCGAGCCCGCCCGCAGGGCGATGCCGTGCGGGCGGTCAAGCCGTGAGCGGCTGGCTGCTGGACAACAACGTCATTTCCGAGTTGCGCCGGCCGCGTCCGGATGCGCGTGTGCGCCACTTCGTCGCCAGCCAGCGTCTTGAAGACTTGTTCATCAGCACCGTCACGTTCGCCGAGATTCGCTTCGGTATCGAGGCCGTCGGTGACGTTGTTCGCCGCGCCGAACTGAACGACTGGCTGGTCCACAAGGTGCGGCCGATGTTCGATCAGCGGGTGCTCGAGATCTCTGAGGACGTGATGTTCAAGTGGCGCCTCCTGGTTGAAGAGGGCCGCAAGGCGGAGCACACCTTCTCACAGCCCGACCTCTTCATCGCGGCCACGGCGCTGCAGCACGGGCTGGTGGTCGTGACCCGTGACGCGGCCGACTACCGGATGACCCGGGTGCCCACCTTCAATCCTCGGACCGAAGACGCGGTGCGGGTTCGTTCCTGACCTTGCCGGCTCGTCGATCACGCCGCACTCAGCAACGTCGTTCGGTGCGGAAACGCGTTCGCGAGCCTGACGTCGGCCGTCACCAGCATCAAGTCCAGAAACTCGGCCAAGGCCACGTACTCGCAGTCGTAGGCCGAGCATGGGCTCGCTTTGCTCAGGCGCAGCACGTCAGCCGTCTCCACCTCGTACTCCTCAGCGCCCACGAGCTCTGTGGCCCGCTGAAAGATGACGGATGCATCAGCCAGATCCATCTGGCCGGCTCTCAGGTAGTTTGCAAGGATGTTACGAAGCTCGCTGCGCCACAGCCGCGGCACCGCCCATGCCGGGTCTTGTTCCAGCCAACGCTCGGCACTTGGCGTGAACTTCCCCGGGATGAGCAGGTAAGCCAGAACGTTGACGTCCACGACGATCACGCCCGCCCCTCGCGCTTGGCCCGGTCGATCACGTCGTGATCAAACGTCGCCTGCGTCAGCCGGCTTCTCGTGGCTCGGATGGCCGCGAGTTGCTCGCTGGCTGTCCGTCTGGGAAGCACCTGCGCCTCCAGCCGGGCGATGATCTCGCTGTTGAGGCTGCGGTGGTTCACGCTGGCAGAGGTCTTCAGGCATTCATAGACCTCGTCGGGCACGCCCTTGAGGGTGAGGTTGGTGGGCATGAGGGCTCCCGCAGCTTTGAGTGACACCATTATGGTGTTGTGGTGCAACCGCCGTCTTGACGGGCCCATGCCTGCGGAGCGGAATGCAAAGCGCGCAGCCACCGTCGAGGCTGTACGTATCCGCCCAACCGCCTGCCTTACCATCGCCGCCGCCCATGACCGATCACCCGCCGCCGCTGGACGACGCCGAACCCTTCTTGCTGGAAGACGATGCGCAGGCCTACACGCTGACCGCGCCGCCGTCGCGCCAGCCCTGCGAGCCGGCCGACGCCCTGCAGGTGCTGCGCGATGTGTTCGGCTACGGCGCCTTCCGCGGCGGGCAGGCCGAGATCGTGGAGCATGTCAGCGCGGGGGGTGATGCCCTGGTGCTCATGCCCACGGGCGGCGGCAAGAGCCTGTGCTACCAGGTGCCGGCCATCGTGCGCCACCGCAGCGGCCATGGCGTGGCGGTGGTGGTGAGCCCGCTGATCGCCCTGATGCACGACCAGGTGGGCGCGCTGGAAGAGGCCGGGGTGCACGCGGCCTTCCTGAACAGCACGCTGGACGGTGAGGAAGCACGGCGCATCGAGCGCGAGTTGCTGTCGGGGCGGCTGGTGATGCTCTACGCCGCCCCCGAGCGCGTGCTGAACCCGCGCTTTCTGGCCATGCTGGATTCACTGCACGAGCGCGGCCGGCTGAGCCTGTTCGCCATCGACGAGGCGCACTGCGTCAGCCAGTGGGGGCACGACTTCCGCGCCGACTACCTCGGCCTGTCGGCCCTGCACGAACGCTACCCCGGCGTGCCGCGCGTGGCGCTCACCGCCACGGCTGACGAGCACACCCGGCAAGACATCGTCGAGCGCCTGGCGCTGGCCAGCGCGCGCCGGTTCGTGGCGAGCTTCGACCGCCCCAACATCCGCTACGCCATCGTGGAGAAGGACAACGCCCGCGCGCAGCTGCTGCGCTTCCTGCGCGACGAGCACGAGGGCGAGGCCGGCATCGTCTACTGCCAGAGCCGGCGCAAGGTGGAGGAGACGGCGGCCTGGCTGGCGGAGGAAGGCATTCCCGCGTTGCCGTACCACGCGGGCCTGGAGCCCGAGGTGCGCCGCCGCCACCAGGACCGTTTCCTGCGCGAGGACGGCCTGGTGATGGCCGCCACCATCGCCTTCGGCATGGGCATCGACAAGCCCGACGTGCGCTTCGTGGCCCACCTGGACCTGCCCAGGAACATCGAGAGCTACTACCAGGAGACGGGCCGCGCCGGGCGCGATGGCGCGCCGGCCGATGCCTGGATGGCCTACGGCCTGGCCGATGTGGTGAACCAGCGCCGCATGATCGACGAGGGCGAGGCCGACGAGGAATTCAAGCGCCTGCAGCGCGCCAAGCTCGAGGCCCTGCTGGCGCTGGCCGAGGCGCACGACTGCCGCCGCGTGCGCCTGCTGGCCTACTTCGGCGAAGCCCGGGA
>JBMLPD010000678.1:0-5488 GCA_049242285.1 Rubrivivax sp. | reverse complement strand
CCGCGCCGGCTTCCTGCAAGCCCAGGGCGTGCTGCTGGTGGTGCGCGACCCACCTCCACCACCGCCGCCTGCACCGGGGCAGCCGCCCATGGTGCCGGGCAACCCGGCCGAAGGGGTGGAGATCCTGCTGGCCGTGTGGGACGACGGCAGCGTCAACGGCCTGGGCGGCAAGGTGGACCTGGGCACCGGCATCGCCACCGCGCTGGGCCAGTTGGTGGCCGAGGAACTCGAGGTGCCCTTCGAGCGCGTGGTCATGCTGCTGGGCGACACCACGCGTGTGCCCAACCAGGGCCCCACCATCGCCAGCGCCACGCTGCAGATTGCCGCCGCGCCGCTGCGGCAGGCCGCGGCCCAGGCGCGGGCTTGGCTGCGCGCGCAACAGGCCGATGAGCCCCAGGCGGACCTGCGCCCCACCGGCTTCAGCCTCTTGGCGGGCCGCCAGGTGCGGCTGGTGCTCGACCCCGCCACACCGCTGAAACCCAGCACCGAGTGGACCGTCGCGGGCCAGAGCCAGCCGCGGGTGGACATCCCCGCCAAGGTGCTGGGCGAAGCGGCCTTCGTGCACGACGTGCGCGTGCCCGGCATGCTGCACGGCCGCGTGGTGCGCCCGCCTTACGCCGGGGCCGACCATGGCGAGTTCATCGGCCGCACCTTGCGCACGGTGGATGAAGCCTCCATCGCCCACCTGCCGGGCATCGTGGCCGTGGTGCGTGAAGGCGATTTCGTCGGCATCGTCACCGAACGGGAAGAGCAGGCCGAGGCCGCGCTGCACGCGCTGCGGCTGGACTGGGGTGACTGGCCGGCCCAGCCCCCGCTGGACGATTTGGCCGCCGCCCTCAGCGCCAACCCTGCCAAGCCAAGGGTGGTGGCCGACCAGGGCGACGCCGCGGCCGCCAACGCCAGCGCCCCGCTGCGCCTGCACAGCCGCTACGTCTGGCCCTACCAGATGCACGCCTCCATCGGCCCGTCCTGCGCCGTGGCGCAGTGGCGGCCCGAGACTCCAGAAGGCCCGGCCGGCCTCACCGTCTGGAGCGGCACGCAGAACCCCCACGTGCTGCGCGCCGACCTGGCTCTGCTGACCGGCCTGCCCGACACCGCGGTAGAAGTGATTCGCCTGGAGGCCGCCGGCTGCTACGGCCGCAACGGCGCCGACGACGTGACAGCCGACGCCGCGCTGCTGGCGCGCGCGGTGGGCCGGCCCGTGCGGGTGCAGCTCACGCGCGAGCAGGAACACCAGTGGGAGCCCAAGGGCGCTGCGCAGCTGATGGACGTGGACGGTTCGGTGGACGCCGAGGGCCGCCTGCAGGGCTGGGACTTCAGCACCTGCTACCCGAGCAACGCATCCCCCACGCTGGCCCTGCTGCTGACGGGCCGCGTGGCCGCCACGGCGCAGGCCTACGCCATGGGCGACCGCACCTCGGTGCCGCCCTACCAGGTGCCGAACCTGAAGGTGACGGTGAACGACATGCCGCCGATCCTGCGCGCCTCCTGGCTGCGCGGGGTGTCGGCCCTGCCCAACTCCTTCGCCCACGAGAGCTTCGTCGACGAACTCGCGAATGCACAGGGCGAGGACCCGCTGGCCTTCCGCCTGAAGCACCTGGACGACCCGCGTGCGGCCGAGCTGCTGCAGGCCACGGCCGAGCGCGCGGGCTGGCAGCCCCATGCAGGGCCGCGCCAGCGCAGCGACGACGGCGTCATCCTCAAGGGCCAGGGCCTGGCCTACGCCCGCTACATCCACAGCAAGTTCCCCGGCTTCGGCGCGGCCTGGTCGGCCTGGGTGGCCGACGTGGAGGTGAACAAGCTCACGGGCGAGGTGCACGTCAGCCGCGTGGTGGTGGGGCATGACGCCGGCGCGATGGTGAACCCGGCCGGCGTCACGCACCAGGTGCACGGCAACGTGGTGCAGACCACCAGCCGCGCGCTGCAGGAGCAGGTATCAGTCGAACCCGAGACCGGCACCGTGACCAGCCGGGAATGGGGCCGCTACCCCATCCTGAGCTTCCGCCAGGTGCCGGTGATCGAGGTGGTGGTGCCGCCGCGCCCGGGCGAGCCCATCCTGGGTGCGGGCGAGTCGTCATCGGTGCCGGGAACGGCAGCGATTGCCAACGCCATCTTCGACGCCACGGGCGTGCGCTTTCGGCAGCCGCCCTTCACTCCCGAAGTGGTGCGCGCGGCGCTGAATCCGCTGGCGGATGCGCGGGGGGCGCCGGTGCGCAGCCACTCTCAAGCGACTGGCGCAGGGGACGTGGCAGCCGACGGGCCGGGCGGTCTTGGTGTCGTCCCGCCGGGCGCAGCGGGCGACGCTGGCGCGCACAACGCCGACCCCGGGGCCGAGGCAAGCCCATCGCGCACGGGTCCACCGCCCAGCTGGGTCGAGGAAGTGGCCCCGAGCCCTGCCACACCAGCGCCGCTGGGCGCCCCGCGTGCCAAGCCCGCGTGGGCTCGGGCGCTGGCTCTGGTCACCGGCGCCTTCGCGGCGCTGGCGGGCCTGGCCGGGCTGGTCGTCTCACGCCCGGCGCTCGCGCCCCTCACGGGGGTGAATGCGGCTGCGGTCTACAGCGCCGCCACCCTGGAGCGCGGCCGCCAGCTCGCGGCCCTGGGCAACTGCGCGGGCTGCCACACGGCCGAAGGCGGGGCCGTCAACGCCGGGGGTAGGCCCCTGGAAACGCCCTTCGGCACCGTCTACGCCACCAACCTCACGCCCGACCCCACCACCGGCATCGGCCGCTGGTCCTTCAGCGCCTTCCAGCGCGCCATGCGCGAAGGCGTGTCGCACGACGAGCGCATGCTCTACCCCGCCTTTCCGTACGCCGCCTTCACGCGTATGACGGATGACGAACTCACCGCGCTGTACGCCCATCTGATGTCGCAGCCGGCGGTGGCGAACCCCACACCGGCGGCCGATCTGCGTGCGCCCTTCAACTTCAGGCCGCTCATGCACCTGTGGAACGCGCTGCATCTGCAGCCTGGCCCGCGCACCCTGCCGGCCGCCACCCTGGCCGCGTTGCCCGCAGGCGTGGACGCGGCGCTGTGGCAGCGCGGCGAGCACCTCGTCAACGGCCCCGGCCACTGCGGCGCCTGCCACACCCCGCGCGACGCCCTGGGTGCCGAACGCACCGGCAGCGCCTACCTGTCTGGCGCCTGGGTGGACGGCTGGCACGCGCCCTCCCTCACGGCCCTGAACCGCCGCACCCTGCCCTGGAGCGAGGCCTCGCTCTTCAGCTACCTGAAGAACGGCCACAGCGCCGCACACGGCGTGGCCGTAGGCCCGATGGCCCAGGTGGTGGGCTCGCTGCAGTCTGCACCCGAGAGTGATCTGCGCGCGATGGCCCACTACCTGGCCACGCTGCAGGGGCCTGCAACCGCACCGCCAGGGCCTGCGCCTGCCACCGATGCAGCCCTCACCCCAGCCGCAGGTCCTGAGGCGTTGGCGATCGACCAGCGGGCGGCGCAGGCCGTGGCCAGAGCGCGTGCCCTCGCACCCCTGCCCGACGCCACCCAGCGCATGTTCGAGAGCGCCTGCGGTGCCTGCCACAGCGACGGCACGGCACCCGTGGAGCTGGGTCTGAACCTGCCCTTGGCAACCAACAGCAAGCTGCGCGCCGAGCAGCCCGACAACCTGCTGCGGGTGCTGCTGGACGGCATCCAGCGCCCGGCCACGCGCGACATCGGTTTCATGCCGGGCTTTCGCCACGCGCTGGACGACACGCAACTTGCGGAACTGGCCGCCTGGCTGCGCCGCCGCTACGCCCCAGACCAACCGGCCTGGGCCGGCCCGCAAGCCCTGCGCGAGCGCGTGGCGCAACTGCGCGGCGCTCCGCGCACGGACAGGTGAGCGGCCCTGCCGTGCGCCACCCGGCCGCCGGCATGGCGCTGGGCGTGCTGGCCGTGGCCTTGTTCGGTGCCACGCTGCCCATCACGCGCTGGACCCTGGGCCAGGGGGACGCCGGATCGGCGCTGTCGCCGCTGTTCATCACCTTCAGCCGCGTGGTGCTGGCCGCGGCCGTGTCGGCCATGTGTCTGCTGGCGCTGCGCGCGCGCTGGCCCACCCGCGATGAGTGGGGCCCGCTGGCCGTGGCGGCCGCGGGCAACGCGGTGCTCTACCCTTTGTCGCTGGCGCTGGCCCTGCGCGAGCAGAGCGCCGCCCACGTGGCGGTCATCACCGCCCTGCTGCCCCTGGCCACGGCTGCGGCGGCGGCGGTGGCAACCCTGACGCTCACCCTGCGCCATGGCGCAGGCACAGGCACAGGTTCGGGTGCTGGGCCCGGCACCAGCGCGCCCTCGTCTGCCAGCCGCGGCCACCGCCGCTTCTGGCTCTGTGCCGCGGCCAGCGCAGCCCTGGTGGCGTGGTTCTCGCTGCGGCGCAGCGGCCAGCCCTTCACCCTGGTGGCGGACGATCTGATCGTCGCCGGCGGCGTGCTCGCGGCCTCCGTCGGTTACGTGCAGGGCGCCCAGGTCACCCGCGCCATGGGGGCGGAGCGGGCCATCTGCTGGGTCACGCTGCTCACACTGCCCGTCAGCCTGCCCATCACCCTGGCCACCTGGCCCACCGCCCCCGTGCCCGCCAGCGCCTGGGTGGGCCTGGGGTACCTGGGTCTGGTGTCCATGTGGGCCGCCTTCTTCGCCTGGTACCGCGCCCTGGACTGGGGCGGCCCGCTGCGCGTCAGCCAGACCCAGGCCTTCCAGCCCTTCTTCTCCATCACCCTGGCCTGGCCGCTGCTGGGTGAAGCGCCTGACGGCTACACGCTCGCTTTTGCCGCCGCAGTGGTGGCACTGGTGGTGGTGGGAACGCGGCGTTGAGTTCGGGCTGAAGGGTCTCGTCGCACACTCCATCAAAAGGACTGGCGTCGCGCGAATGTCTCGCGCAAGAACCAGAGGCTATTTCTTGTGGATACACTAAAGTAATGCGCCTGACGTATGACCCAGCCAAGAGCGAGCGCAACCAGGTGGAGCGAGACATGCCCTTCGGGCTTGCATCCGACTTCGACTGGAGTCGCGCGCTGATCGTGGAAGACACCAGGCAGCCATACCCTGAGCGGCGTTTCCAGGCGCTTGGGTTCATCGAAGAGCATTTGTGCATGTTGGTGTTCACGCCGAGAAGAGAGGCCGTTCACGTCATCAGCCTGCGCAGAGCCAACCAACGCGAAAGGACCCGATATGCCGCGCAAACCCAACCCTGAGCGCATTGACGCTGATGCCCCAGAAGCCACGGCCGCATGGTTCGCCCAAGCACGGCCCGCCAAGGACGTGCTGGCTGAAATCGTGGGCGCCGAGGCTGCGAAGGACATGCTCAAGCCCAGGAGAGGCCGGCCTGCTCTGGATCACCCCAAGGAGCACGTGAACATTCGTCTGGATGCAGACGTGGTAGGAGCTTTCAGACAAGGTGGCGTGGGCTGGCAGACCCGCATCAACAACGCCCTGCGTGATTGGCTGAAGGCCCACCCCACAGCGCGGGATGCGTGAACAGTTGCTCTACCGGCATTGACCC
>JBMLPD010000677.1:0-1862 GCA_049242285.1 Rubrivivax sp. | reverse complement strand
GGGTGCACCTGCGCGGCCGCGCGGAACTGCTCGAAGACGTTGGGGGTGGTGCGGTCCAGCAGCACCTCCACGAACACCAGCATCCCGGCGCCCAGGCGGCGGGGGTCGAGGATGGCCTGGTAGCCCTGGATGTAGCCTTCCCGCGTGAGCCTTTGCACCCGCGCCAGCACCGCCGTGGGCGACAGCGACACCGCCTCGGCGAGCTTGAGGTTGGAGATGCGGCCATCGTCCTGCAGCTGCGCCAGGATGCGACGGTCGATGCGGTCGAGTTCGGATGCGTCGTGCATGAGCTGAATGTTTCTCCATGAGTGCGTGTCAAGACAGAGCAATTCTCTATGGTGATTCAGGATCATCGAGTCCTTCACGGTGATGAGGAACTTCCATGCCCCCCCATGCGCCCCTGCCTTTCTTCGAACCCTCGCCCCGGGCGCAGACCCCGTTGCGCCGTGCCATCACGGCGGCCACGCGCCCGCCCGAGCCGCTGGCCGTGGCGGCCGTGCTGCCCGAAGCTCGGCTGGCGCCGGAGGTGGCGCAGCGCTCCCAGGCCCTGGCCCTGCGTCTGGCCCAGGGGCTGCGTGCGCGCCAGACCCGACCCGGGCGCGCGGGCCGGGTGCAGAGCCTGCTGCAGGCCTACGACCTGTCGTCGCAGGAGGGGGTGGCGCTCATGTGCCTGGCCGAAGCGCTGCTGCGCATTCCCGACGCGGCCACGCGCGACAAGCTCATCCGCGACAAGATCGCGCCCGGCCGCTGGTCTGCGCACCTGGGCCAGAGCCCTTCGCTGTTCGTGAACGCGGCCACCTGGGGCCTGCTGATCACCGGCAAGCTGGTGGCCGCGCCCAGCGCTGACGCGGGCGAGCCCGGCCTGACCGCCGCCGTGGGCCGCCTGCTGCGGCGCGGCGGCGAGCCCCTGATCCGCACCGCCGTGGACCTGGCCATGCGGATGATGGGCGAGCAGTTCGTCTGCGGCCGCGACATCGGCGAGGCCTTGAGCCACGCGCAGGTGCAGCAGCGTCAGGGCTTCAGCCACTCTTTCGACATGCTGGGCGAGGCGGCCCTGACCGCGGCCGACGCGCAGCGCTACCTGAAGGCCTACGAGACCGCCATCCACGCCATCGGCCTGGCCAGCGCCGGCCGCGGCGTCCACGACGGGCCGGGCATCTCCATCAAGCTCTCGGCCCTGCACCCACGCTACAGCCGTGCGCAGCACGGCCGCGTGATGGCCGAGCTCTACCCCGTGCTGCTGCACCTGTGCACCCTGGCCCGGCAGCACGACATCGGCCTGAACATCGACGCCGAGGAGGCCGACCGCCTGGAGATCTCGCTGGACCTGCTGGACCGGCTGGCGTTCGCGCCTGAGCTGCAGGGCTGGGAGGGCCTGGGCTTCGTGGCCCAGGCCTACCAGAAGCGCTGCCCGCGGGTCATCGACCACCTCATCGACCTGGCCCGACGCAGCCGGCGCCGCCTGATGGTGCGCCTGGTCAAGGGCGCCTACTGGGACAGCGAGATCAAGCGCGCGCAGGTGGACGGCCTGGCCGACTACCCCGTCTACACCCGCAAGCCCCACACCGACGCCGCCTACCTGGCCTGCGCCCGCCGGCTGCTGGCCGCGCCTGATGCGGTGTACCCGCAGTTCGCCACCCACAACGCGCACACGGTGGCGGCCATCCATGAGATGGCCGATCCGCTGGCCTTCGCACCGCGGCAGTACGAGTTCCAGTGCCTGCACGGTATGGGCGAGCCGCTGTACGAGCAGGTGGTGCCCGCGGTGGACCAGGGTGGCCTGGGCCGGCCCTGCCGCATCTACGCTCCGGTGGGCACGCACGAGACGCTGCTGGCCTACCTGGTGCGCCGGCTGCTGGAGA
>JBMLPD010000676.1:0-2375 GCA_049242285.1 Rubrivivax sp. | reverse complement strand
TTCACCCTCACCCAGGCGCACGCCACGCTGTCCTTGCGGGGCAGCGAACCGGTGGAATGGGCGCGCCCGCTGCCCGACGTGAGCGTGGACCGCGGGGCCACCGAACCCCTGCACACCCTGGAGGCCCACCTGCGCGCCACCCCGGCGCGCGTGCTGCTGGTGGCCGAGAGCGACGGCCGGCGCGAGAGCCTGCTGGAGATGCTGCGGGATCACCGCATCGACGTGCCCAGCGTGGACTCGCTGCAGGCGTTCATCGACGGTGACGAGCGCGTGGCCATTGCGGCGTCGCCCCTGGCGGCGGGTTTCCATTGGCTGGACCGCGTCTCGCCGGATGACGCTGCGCCCGCGCTCAGCCTGCAGTTCATCACCGAGACCGAACTGTTCGCCACCACGCCGCAGGCCCGGCGGCGGCGCAAGCAGGAGCAGACCAGCAACGTCGACGCCCTGATCAAGGACCTGTCGGAGCTGAAGGTGGGCGACCCCGTGGTGCACGTCAACCACGGCATCGGCCGCTACAAGGGCCTGGTGCACATCGACACGGGCGAAGGGTCGAGTGAGTTCCTGCACCTGGAGTACGCCGACAAGGCCACGCTGTACGTGCCGGTGTCGCAGCTGCACCTGATCGGGCGCTACACGGGCGTGAGCGCCGACGAGGCACCGCTGCACCGCCTGGGTTCGGGCCAGTGGGAGAAGGCCCGGCGCAAGGCGGCCGAGCAGGTGCGCGACATCGCGGCCGAGCTGCTGAACCTCTACGCCCGGCGCGCCGCGCGCGAGGGCTTTGCCCACCGCTTCACGCCCAACGACTACGAGGCCTTTGCTGCCAGCTTCGGCTTCGAGGAGACGGCCGACCAGCGCGCCGCCATCCACGCCGTGATCCAGGACCTGGTCAGCCCCAAACCCATGGACCGCCTGGTCTGTGGCGACGTGGGCTTCGGCAAGACCGAGGTGGCGCTGCGCGCCGCCTTCGTCGCTGTGCACGGGGGCAAGCAGGTGGCCATCCTCGCGCCCACCACGCTGCTGGCCGAGCAGCATTACCAGACCCTGATGGACCGTTTTGGCAAGTGGCCGGTGCGGGTGGCCGAGCTGTCGCGCTTTCGCTCACCCAAGGAGGTGAAGGCGGCGCTGGAGGGGCTGGAGGCCGGCACCATCGACATCGTGGTGGGCACGCACAAGCTGCTCAGCCCCGATGTGAAGTTCAAGCGCCTGGGCCTGCTCATCATCGACGAGGAGCACCGCTTCGGCGTGCGCCACAAGGAGGCGATGAAAGCGCTGCGCGCCGAGGTGGACGTGCTCACGCTCACGGCCACGCCCATCCCGCGCACGCTGGGCATGGCGCTGGAAGGCCTGCGCGACCTGAGCGTCATTGCCACGGCGCCGCAGCGGCGTCTGGCCATCAAGACTTTCGTGCGCAACGAGGGCAGCGGCGTCATCCGCGAGGCGGTGCTGCGGGAGTTGAAGCGCGGCGGGCAGGTCTACTTCCTGCACAACGAGGTGGAGACCATCCAGAACCGCGCCGAGAAGCTGGCCGAGCTGCTGCCCGAGGCGCGCATCGCCATCGCCCACGGCCAGATGCCCGAGCGCGAGCTGGAGCGCGTGATGCGCGACTTCGTCGCCCAGCGCCACAACGTGCTGCTGTGCTCCACCATCATCGAGACCGGCATCGACGTGCCCAGCGCCAACACCATCGTGATGAGCCGGGCCGACAAGTTCGGCCTGGCGCAGCTGCACCAGCTGCGCGGCCGCGTGGGCCGCAGCCACCACCAGGCCTACGCCTACCTGCTGGTGCCCGACGTGGAGGGCCTGACCAAGCAGGCCGCGCAGCGGCTGGAAGCCATCCAGTCCATGGAGGAGCTGGGCTCGGGCTTCTACCTGGCCATGCACGACCTGGAGATCCGCGGTGCTGGCGAGGTGCTGGGCGACCACCAGAGCGGCAACATGATGGAGGTGGGTTTCCAGCTCTACAACGAGATGCTGTCGGAAGCCGTGCGGGCCTTGAAGTCCGGCCGCGAGCCGGACCTGCTGTCCCCCACGGGCGTGTTCGGCGGCGGCACCGAGATCAACCTGCACGCGCCGGCCTTGCTGCCCGACAGCTACTGTGGCGACGTGCACATCCGGCTGAACCTCTACAAGCGCCTGGCCTCGGCCGAGAAGCCCGAACAGTTGGACGCGCTGCTGGAGGAACTGACCGACCGCTTCGGCCGCCTGCCGCCGCAGGGCCAGACCCTGTTCGACACCCACCGCCTGCGGGTCATGGCCCGCCCCTACGGCGTGCAGAAGATCGACGCCGGCCCCCGGCTCATGAGCATCACCTTCCGCCCCAACCCGCCCGTGGACGCGGCGCGCATCATCGCCCTGGTGCAGAAGAACCGGAACGT
>JBMLPD010000675.1:3449-5065 GCA_049242285.1 Rubrivivax sp. | reverse complement strand
GTCTCGGGCAGCACCACCACCAGCGGCTGCTGGCGGTAGGCGGTGAGGCCATCGCACTCGTAGGGCACGGTGTCCTCGGCCTGCCACAGCAGGGCATGGGCGGGCAGCACGGGGGCCAGGGCCGCCACCACCTCACGCTGGCGGGCGGCACGGTCCAGGGCAGAGGCGGGCAGGGGGGCGTTCATGGTGTGCGCAATGTACCCGCGCAGCCGAGACCCGAGGGCCCGCGGTGCCTGCGCGCGAGGGCGCCTGGCGTCATTTCGCCTTTGACTGGGGTACGGGCCATCCTGTGGGGCAGGTCAGGGTTCAGCCGGGAAACACGGTGAGCACCCCGGTGTAGCCGTAGAGGTGCCGCCGCGCAATCTCGCCTGCGGCGAAGAAGCCCACCAGGGGCACGTCGCCCAGGGCCCGCTGCACGATTCTCAGCTCGGCCGAGGGCGCACCGAAGTGCGGCCCACCGCGCCCGCTGCAGCTGATGTAGACCGCCCCCCGCATGCCCCGCGCAGCACCGGGCGAGGGCGCGCTGCTGCCGGCGTCGCCCTCCAGTTCATCGCGGATCTCGCTGCAGATGCGCACCAGGTCGCGCCGCGCCGCCTCGGTGTTGCGCTGGCAGAAGGCCAGACGCATGCCGGGCGTCACGTTCTCGGCCACGGCCACGGACCGACGCGCGGGATCCAGCCCCACCAGGTGGCGCACCCGCACGTCGGGGCCGAACTGCCCGCCGCGGCCCAGCAGCGCGCCGTTCGCATCGGTCAGACCCACCAGCGTGGCCTGCAGCACGGGCACGATCTTGCGCGGCTCTTGCAGGTTGATGCCCAGGTCCTGCAGCAGGCAGGTCAGGGCCGGCAGCCCGTCCAGCTCGTTGACGAGATGGCCCTGCGCCGCAGTGACCACCCGCTCCGGGCCCACCGGCTGGCACCCCTGCGTCACACGCGACACCAGCGGCACCTGCGGTCCGAAGGCCACGCCCGACAGCCCGCCTTTCCACCAGCCCTGCGCCAACTGGGCACCGCCCGTGCGTGCCGACACCGCCCCGCCGAAGAGGTAGCCCGTGACCACGCGCTGGCTGAGTTCGGCCACCAGATCGGCCAGGTCGGGCGTGGCGGGGTCGGCGTGCACCAACGCGGTGCAGGCCCCCTGGCCGGGCTTGCTGTTCAGCGGCCGCACGCCTGAGAACACCTCGAAGCTGCCTTCGGGCAGCTCGCACAGCATCAGGGCCAGCGCGGGTTCGTCGAAGTACTCCACTCCTGTGGCCGCAACACCCACGGCCGGGCAGCCGGCCCATGCCGCGCCCGGCCAGCGCTGACGCAGTTCGTCCAGCAGGGCCTGGGCATAGGGGGCATAGTGGTCACTGAAATAGGCCAGGCCCAGGGTGGAGACCGCCGGGGCTCCGGTATCGGAGCCCGGCTGCAGGCCCCGCCGGGATGCCCGCGCAGCGTCGATCTGCGCGGCCGCCAGGGCCAGCGCCATCCGCCAGTCCGGATGCGTCGCGTGGCCGAGGAGGAACGGCCCGGAAGGCGCGCTCACGCCTTGCGCCGGGCGGCGCGGCCGCCCGCGGGCTGGCCGCCTTGGGATGTTCGCGCCGTCTTGCTGGCCATCTTGCGGGCCGTCTTGCG
>JBMLPD010000675.1:1202-3349 GCA_049242285.1 Rubrivivax sp. | reverse complement strand
CGGGTGCGGGTTCCTTGAGCTTGAAGGCTTCGGCCAGATCAGCCACCTGCACGTTCATGGTCTTGAGCGTGGTGAGCGTCATGCGCTGCACCTCCAGGGCCTGGACAGTGGTGCCGATCATGCGGGCGTTCTGCTCCAGCCAGAACTGCACCGTCTTCAGCTCCTCGATGCGCTTGCCCAGTTCCTGCGGGTCCAGGGTGGGGGCCACCCATTGCCCCAGGCCGGGCAGGGCGCTGCTGGCGTTCTTCACCAGCCCCTGGAGGAAGTCGAAACCAGGGACCATCTTTGAGAAGTCGTGTGTCGCCGCCATGTCACCTCCTGAGCTTCTGCGTGTTCAACCTGGGTGGATTGTGCGGCGACGGCGGGGCCGCCGGGCCCTTTGGCTTCAAGCCGCGGCGGCAGGCAGCGGCATGGACACCCTCACCTGCGTGCCCGCACCCGGGGCACTGGTCACCTGCAGGCGCGCACCCACGCGCTGTGCGCGTTCGTGCATGCCCATCAGCCCGAAGTGTCCGGACAGGTCGCCGCCGGCGTCAAAGCCCCTGCCGTTGTCGGCCACCCGCAGATCCAGCCCGTCCTGCGCCAGGCTCAGGTCCACGCGTACCCGGTCCGCCCGGGCGTGGCGCGCTGCGTTCGTCAGCGATTCCTGGACGATGCGAAACAAGGTGGTGGCCTTGTCGTCGGGCAACGCCAGCTCGTCCATGGCGCAGGAGAAATCGCAAGTCATGCCGGTCTGGCGGGCCCACTCCTCCGCCAGCCACTCCAGGGCAGGCACCAGGCCCAGGTCCAGAGCAGGCGGGCGCAGCCGGGCGATGATGTCCCGGCTCATCTGCACCAGATCATTCACCAGGTCATCCAGCCGCTGGATGCTGTCCAGCATCAGCGGGGCCTGCCGGGCCGCGCTGGACAGGGTTGCGATCTCCATCTTCACCAGGGTCAGCACCTGCCCGCATTGGTCATGCACTTCCCTGGCGATCGACTTGCGCTCGGCTTCGAGGTGCGCCTCCACATGTTCCGACAAGGCCTGGATCTGCTGGCGCGCCCGGCGCAGTTCGGCCTCCGCCAGGTGCCGGTCGCTCACGTCCTCCAGCGTGCCCACCAGGCGCAGGCTCGGCAGCGGCTCATCCTGCGCCAGCGCCTGGCCGATGCAGCGCACCCAGCCGTAGCTGCCATCAGCCCGCATGCGCCGGGCCACCAGTTCGAAGCGCTGGGAGGGCTGGCCCGGCACGCCTTGCCGGCGCTGCAGCAGCCCGGCACGGTCCTGAGGGTGCACCAAGGGCGAGAACCCGCGCAGGAAAGCCTCACGGTACTCGGCGCCGTAGCCCAGCACGTCCAGACAATCGTCGGAGAACTGCCCCTGACCTTCCGGCAGGCGAATGTCGAAGACGCCGATCCGGGACGACTTCAGGGCCAGTTGCAGCGCCGCCAGCTGGGCGCCGGCGTCCCGGGAGGACTCAGGCCCGCCCCCCGCATGCAAAGCTTCGGGCGGCCGGAGGGTGTGGACCTGAGGATCGGGTTCGGTATCTGTCTTCGTGGCGCGGATGAATGTCATGGGGCTCCCTGCGGCTTCTTGTCATGGGGCCATCGTGGCTCAAGTGCAGCCGGCTTGCAATTCATTTTCTTGAGTGTGGTCATCGGGGCCATTGAGTCAACGCAATCGCGCCGGCCGGTCTGCGGTCGTCAAGACGGTGGCACCATCACGGCATGTCGCCACGCGATCTCAGGGTGAGCGCCCCTCCTGACCGGCCTGCGGGCCTGCGCCTGACCGAAGGCGCCTGGGCCCTGGCCGGCGTGTTGTTGGCGCATGGAGTGGCGCTGGGTGCCCTGGACACGACCACGCCGCCGGAGGGCCTTCGAGCCGCGGGGGTTGCAAAGGCACGGGTGGAAACGAAGACCGGGGCGGCGGGGGCGGTGGTCGTCTCACGCCTGGCCGGCCCGGCGAGCCCGGTCGGCGCCGTCAACCCTGTTGGGTCCGTCGGCCCTGTCGGCCCTGCTGGCCCTGTCGGCCCTGTCGAAGCGCGCGCTCCGTCCCGGAGCATCCCACCTGCCGCAGCGCCCCTGGCGCAGCGGGTGGACCGGGCCCCCGGCGGGAACCTGAGCCCTGCCGCGCCGGACCCTGCCGAAGCGGCCACCCCGCCGCCGGCCGC
>JBMLPD010000675.1:0-1102 GCA_049242285.1 Rubrivivax sp. | reverse complement strand
CCCGGCGGTCCCCCCGGCGGTCCCCCCGGCGGCGCTCCCGGCCGCCCTTCCGGCGGTGCTCCCTGCTGTGCAGCCCGCTGGCGCTGTCCTCCAAACCGCTGCCCTGCCTGCCGAGGGCGAAGCGCCTGCTCTCGTGTACGACACCCTGGTGCCACCGCCCTTCCGCCTGCTCTTTGCGCTACGGCGAGGCGCGCTGTCGGGGCAGGCCGAACTCGTGATGCAACGAACCGCGGCCGGCTACGCGCTGGATCTCAAGGGCACGGCGCTGGGGCTGGAGGTGCTGGGCATGAGCAGCCGGGGCGGCGTGGGGCCGAACGGACTGATGCCTGAGCGCTTCGTGGACCGGCGGCGCGGCAAGGACCGTCTGGCGGCCAACTTCGACCACGCCGCGGGCCGCATCACCTACTCCGGCACCCCGGCAGCGCAGGCACTGTGGCCCGGCGGGCAGGACCGCCTGAGCTGGATGGTGCAGCTGGCCGCCATCGTCGAGGCCGCGCCGGCGCGCTACCCCGCGGGCAGCCGCATTGCCCTGTCGGTTTCGGGCGCCCGCGGTGATGTCGACACCTGGACCTTCCTGGTGCAAGGCCGTCAGCGCCTGAACCTGCCGGCCGGCCCCATCACCGAGGCCCTGCACCTGACGCGCGAACCGCGCCGGCCTTATGACACGCAGGTGGAGGTCTGGCTGCACCCGACCCGCCACCATCTGCCGATGCGCGCCCGCCTGACGGTGCTGCCCGGGGGCGAGACGCTGGAACTCACCCTGGCTGCGCCTTGAGGCCACCGCAGGACGCTCCCGGGCTGCGGCGTTCGCGACGAAACCTGTGGGGCTGAGCCCTTCGGCCTTGCTCAGGGCAGGTGTGCCGAAGCGCTTGCGGGCACTTCGACAGGCTCAGTGCGAACGGCCTGGTGGGGCCGGCAGCAGCGCTCTCTTGCGATCGCAAACGGCTCGGTCGGTCCGGCGGCCACATTCTCCTGCCGGCATCCCAGCCCCGTGACCGCGCCCGGCGTTCGCGAAGAACCCAGCGTTCGCGAAGGAACCCAGCGTTCGCGAAGGACCCGGCCATCGCGAAGAAACCGTTCGGGCTGAGCCTGTCGAAGCCCC
>JBMLPD010000674.1:0-4674 GCA_049242285.1 Rubrivivax sp. | reverse complement strand
GCCACGCCGATCTCCACCCCGGCGCGGGTGATGAAGTGCAGCGCGCACTCGCGCACCATGGCGCTGGTGGCCACGTTGCACAGCGTCAGCGTGTGCGGCATGCCCAGCGAGCGCGCGTGCTTCAGGGCCGCCAGGGTGTCGGCCGTCTCGCCGCTCTGGCTGATGGTGACCACCAGGGTGCGCGGGTCGGGCACGCTGTCGCGGTAGCGGTACTCGCTGGCAATCTCCACCGTGGTGGGAATGCCGGCGATGGATTCCAGCCAGTAGCGCGCGGTGGAGCCCGAGTAGTAGCTGGTGCCGCAGGCCAGGATGAGCACGCGGTCCACGGCCTTGAAGACGCTGTAGGCGCCGTCGCCGAAGAGCTCGGGTGAGATGCCTTCCACGGCGTCCAGCGTGTCGGCAATCGCCTTGGGCTGCTCGAAGATCTCCTTTTGCATGTAGTGCCGGTAGGGGCCCAGCTCGGCCGCGCCGGTGTGGGCCTGCACGGTGCGCACCGGGCGCTGCACGGTCTGCCAGCGGCCCTGCGCGCCGGACGCACTCAGCGTGCTGATCCAGGTCTTGCCGATCTGCAGGTCCACCACGTCGCCTTCTTCCAGGTAGACGATCTGGTCGGTCACGCCGGCCAGGGCCATGGGGTCGGAGGCGAGGAAGTTCTCGCCAGTTCGCTCCCCCGTGCCGATACCCAGCACCAGCGGCGAGCCCTGGCGTGCGCCCACCACGCGCTGCGGCTCGTCGCGGCAGAACACGGCAATGGCGAACGCGCCCTTGAGCTGCACCACGGTCTGCTGCACGGCCTCCAGCAGGTCGCCCTGGTAGTGGTGGTGCACCAGGTGGGCGATGACCTCGGTGTCGGTCTGGCTGGTGAAGACGTAGCCGCGGCCGCGCAGTTCGGCGCGCAGTTCGTCGTGGTTTTCGATGATGCCGTTGTGCACCAGGGCGATGAGGCCGGACGCGCCTTCGGCGCCGTCTTCGGCATTCGGCCCGGGCGAAAAGTGCGGGTGGGCGTTGCGCACCGCCGGCACGCCGTGGGTGGCCCAGCGGGTGTGGGCGATGCCGGTGCCTGCACTGATGCCGTCTTCGTCCACCTGGGTCTGCAGCTCGGCCACGCGGGCGGTGCTGCGGGCGCGCCGCAGGGCGCCGCCCTGGTGCACCGCCACGCCGCAGGAGTCATAACCGCGGTATTCCAGGCGCTTCAGGCCTTCCACGAGGATGGGGACGATGTTGCGGGTGCTGACCGCGCCGACGATGCCGCACATACAGAAGGCTCCTGCTGACTGAGAGAACAGGATTTTGAGACGACGCGAAAGAAATAAGATTGCATTTCATTTCCATTTATGCAACATGAAGCCATGATAGTGGGTTGGTGATGCCGGATTGCATGAATCTTCATTCTGTGCAATCCTGCGTCCCTCATGATCGCTCTTGACGACACCGACTGGCGCCTGCTGCACCTGCTGCAGGCTGACGCCGCGCGTTCCAACCAGGCGCTGGCGGAAGCCGCCGGGGTGTCGCCGGCGACGGCCTTGCGCCGGGTGCGCCGGCTGGTGGACGCCGGCGTGATCGAGCGCCAGGTGGCGCTGCTGAACCCGGCCGCCGTGGGCGCGGGCCTGGCCGCGCTGGTGGAGGTGAGCCTGGACCGCCAGGGCGCCGAGCACCTGGACGCCTTCGAGGCCCGCGCGGTGGCCGAAGGTGCCGTGCAGCAGGTCTGGCGCGTGAGCCCGGGGCCGGATTTCGTGCTGGTGGTGCAGGTGGCCGACATGCCGGCCTACCAGGCCCTGGCCCAGCGCCTGTTCACGCAGGACGCCAACGTGCGCAACGTCAAGGCTTTCTTCAGCCTGAAGCGGGCGAAGTTTGTGACGGCGGTGAGCCTACAGAAAGGTGGCGGCTGAGACGCCGAAGCGCTCCCCCAAGGCCCGGATCTGCCGCACGTTGAGTTCCCGCTTGCCCGACAAGATCTCCGACACCACGCCTTGGCTGCCCAACTCGGGCAGGTCGGCCTGGCGCAGGCCGTGCTGGGCCATCAGAAAGGCCAGCGCTTCGCGTCCATGGGCTTGCGGCAGCGTGTGGTGAGCGGCCTCGTAATCCTCCACGAGATCCCCCACCACATCCACCAGTTCCATGGCGGGGTGCGACTCATCCGAACCCGCCACCTCCAGCAAGGCCTCCAGCGTGGCCACCATGCGCTGGTAGTGCGCCTCGTCCCGAATGGGCGCAATGTCGGTCAGTTGCCGAAACTGCATCCAGGCAGGCAACAGGCTCGCAACATCCATATGGGCGTTCATGACTTCCACGCTCCTCGGTCATATTCGGTGTGCGTCAGCACTGCCTTGATGTAGACGATCTGCTTCTCGAACCGGATGTGTGCAATCAAGCGGTACTTGTTGCCGCCCACATTGAACACCACCAGATCACCCACCTTGTCCACGGTGTTGAAAGCAGCTTTCAGTGCCGCCCAGGTGTCAAACCGGTTCTTCTCGATCACGCGACGCCAACCCTGCAGGGGCCCCTGTGCTTGCGGGTGTTGCTCGGCAAAGGCGCGCAGTGCGCTGTTGCTGATGATCTTCACGTCCGAATCATCTCATAGGGAGATATTCATGTGGATTTGGCGGTGGACCAGGCGAGGCCACTGCGCGCGCCAAGGCCACCAAGAAGCCCAGACCCCGGTGCGACACTTCACCGCATGAAGCCGTTTCGCATCGGCGCTGGCGCCGGCTACGCGGGTGACCGCATCGACCCCGCGCAGGCCCTGGCCGAGCGGGGCGGGCTGGATGCGCTGGTGTTCGAGTGCCTGGCCGAGCGCACCATCGCGCTGGCGCAGTTGCGCCGCGCGAAAGACCAGGGCCACGGCTACGACCCGATGTTGCAGGCGCGCATGCGCGCCGTGCTGCCGGCCTGCATGCGCCAGCGGGTGCGGGTGATCAGCAACATGGGCGCTGCCAACCCGCTGGCCGCCGGGCAGGCCGTTCTGGCGGTGGCGCGAGAACTCGGTCTGCCGCGTCTGCGCGTGGCGGTGGTGACGGGCGATGACGTGCTGGGCTGGGTGCGCGCGCATGACGTGGCGCTGATGGAGTGCCCCGGCGCCGCGCGTGCGTCCGAGCTGGGCGAACGGCTGATCTCGGCCAACGCCTACCTGGGCGCCGAGGCCTTGCTGCCGGCGCTGGCCACGGGGGCCGACGTGGTGATCACCGGCCGCGTGGCCGACCCGGCGCTGTTCCTCGCGCCGCTGATGCACGCCTTTGGCTGGCGCGCCGACGACTGGCCGCAACTCGGCCAGGGCGTGCTGGTAGGCCACCTGCTGGAGTGCGCCGCGCAGGTCAGCGGCGGCTACCTGGCCGACCCTGGCCACCTGGATGTGCCCGATCTGCACGATGTGGGCTTCCCCCTGGCCGAGGTGCAAGCCGACGGCAGCGCCGTCATCACCAAGCTTGAGGGCACCGGCGGCCGGGTGGACCGGCTGAGCTGCACGGCGCAGTTGCTCTACGAGATCGAAGACCCGGCGCGCTACCTGCAGCCCGACGTGGTGGCGGATTTCTCGGGCGTGCGTCTGGAAGAGGTGGGCCCGAACCGGGTGCGCGCCACGGGCGCCAGCGGCGAGCCACGGCCGGCACAGCTCAAGGTCACCCTGGGCTACCGCGACGGCTGGATCGGCGAGGGCCAGATCTCCTACGCCGGCCCCGGCGCACGGGAGCGCGGCGCCCTGGCGCTGGAGGTGCTGGCGCACCGCATGCGCCTGCTGGGCCTGGGCGGCGCCGAACAGCGCGCCGAGCTGATCGGCGTGGACGCCCTGCACGGCCCGGGCCTGGGCGCGGACCGCACGCCTTACAGCACGCCCTATGAAGTGCGCGCCCGCCTGGCCGTGCGCTGCGCCAGCCGCGAGCAGGCCGAGCGCGTGGGCCAGGAGGTGGAGGCGCTGTACGTCAACGGCCCGGCCGCGGGCGGTGGCGTCACGCAGTCGGTGCGCGAGGTGGTGGCCGTGGCCTCGGCCCTGCTGCCCCGGCAGGCGGTGCAGCCGCGCGTGCAGGTGCTGGAGTTGGGCGCGGGGCCAGGTGCAGGGCTGGGGGCGTGACGATGAAGCTGCAGGACATGGCCATCGCACGCTCGGGTGACAAGGGCGACCGCGCCACCCTCAGCGTCATCGCCCACCACCTGGCCGACTACCCGTTGCTGGAGCGCCTGCTCACCGCTGAGCGGGTGAAGGCCCATTACGCCGGCGTGGTGCGCGGCGAGGTGGTGCGCTACACGCTTCCGCACCTGGGTGCCGTGCACTTCGTGATGCACGCGGCCCTGGGCGGCGGGGTGACGCGCTCGCTGGCGCTGGATGCGCACGGCAAGACGCTGAGCGCGTCGATCCTGGGCCTGGCGCTGCCTGCATCACCAGCGCCCGCTGACCCCTGAACACCGGGCCGAGCGCGCGCCCGAGGCCCTGAGCTCCCACGGACAGCGCTGGTCCCGGACAATGAGCGTGTCGGCCCCGCCGGGCCGCCCCCCTTTTCCAGGAGACTCCACATGACCCACCTCACCCGCCGCCTCGCGATCGTGGCCGCTGCCAGCCTGTGCAGCGCCGCCGCCCTGGCCCAGCCCTACCCCAACAAGCCCATCCGCGCCGTGGTGCCCTTCGCCGCCGGCAGCGCCACCGACCAGATCGGCCGCGCCTTCGCCGAGAAGATGTCGCAG
>JBMLPD010000673.1:0-1676 GCA_049242285.1 Rubrivivax sp. | reverse complement strand
TGACTTGCGGCGGCGCCGGGCGCATGGCCGGCGGCAGCAGTTCGGTGGCGAAGGATCGGATGCCCATCCCCCGAATCTACCCCAGGCCGACGCCTGCGGCCGGGAATGAAGAAGGGCTCCCGAAGGAGCCCTGAGGCATGCGAAGGTCAGACGGCCGCAGAGGGCTCAGATGGGAACCTTGCGCAGCATTTCCACGCCCACCTCGCCGGCGGCGATCTCGCGCAGCGCGGTCACGCCGGGCTTGTTCCTGGTCTCCACCTTGGGGGCGTGGCCCTGGCTGAGCATGCGTGCGCGATAGGTGGCTGCCAGCACCAGCTGGAAGCGGTTCGGGATCTTCGCAAGGCAGTCTTCAACGGTGATGCGGGCCATGGGTGGGTTCCGTTCGGTGTCGGTGGTGTGGTTCAGGCAGACGAAGATCGGATCAGATCAGATCCAGCGCTGCAAAGACCTGGGAGCGGTTGCGCATTTGCGTGGCGTATCGAAGCCGCTGCGAGTGGACAACGGTTTTCAGATCGAAAAGCGCTGTCTCAAACAGAGCGTTGATGATAACAAAGTCGAAATGGCGAGCCTGCGCCACCTCCAGGCGGGCGTTGGCCATGCGGGTGTCGATGACCTCGGCGCGGTCTTCGCCCCGGCGTGTCAGGCGCTGGCGCAATTCTTCCCAACTGGGCGGCAGGATGAAGATCAGCACGGCGTGCGTGAACAATTGCTTGATCTGCAGCGCGCCTTGCCAGTCGATCTCCAGCATCACGTCCTCGCCGCGCTTCAGCCGCGCCTCGATGGCCTTGCGCGAGGTGCCGTAGAGGTGGCCGTGCACTTGCGCCCATTCGAAGAACTCCTGCCGCTCGACCATGGCGCGAAAAGACGGCTCGTCCACGAACCAGTACTCGCGTCCGTTGCGCTCCTGGCCCCGCGGCGCGCGCGTGGTGTGGGAAACCGACACGTCGAGCCGGGAGTCCAACTCCAGCAGGGCCTTGACCAGACTGGACTTGCCGGCGCCGCTGGGGGCGGCCACGCAGAACAGATTGCCAGGGGTTTCCATCTTGGGGGGCGCAGGCCGGCGGCACCAGTGCCGCGCGCCCAGCGGCGCGGTTGCAATGCGGCAGTCTATCAACCGCGGTTATCCTGTGGCGCCCGAGCATCCGCGCAGCTTGCGCCTGTTTCGCGTTGACATCATGAGTGTGGCTTTCGACTCCGTTTCTTCCGTTTTGTGCGCCGTGGGGCAGGACCTGGGCGCCACCGACTGGCTCACCATGACCCAGGACCGCATCGACAGGTTTGCCGATGCCACGGGAGACCACCAGTGGATCCACGTGGACCCGGTGCGCGCGGCTGCCGGGCCCTTCGGCGCCTGTGTGGCCCATGGCTACCTCACGCAATCGTTGGCCAGCTTCTTTCTGCCGGACCTGGTGCGCTGGAGGCGCCTGAAGATGGGCCTGAACTACGGCTGCGACAAGGTGCGCTTTCCCGCGCCCGTCCGGGTGGGCTCGCGCATCCGCGGGCGCGGTCAGGTGCTGGCAGCCAGCCCGGTGGGTGACGACGGGGTGCAGGTGACCATCCGCGTCACCGTCGAGATCGAGGGCGGGAACAAGCCTGCCTGTGTGGTGGACACGGTCTCGCGCCTGTTCTTCGAAGCGTAGCGTCGCCGCTTCGGCGCCCGGTTGTGGCTGTGGCTG
>JBMLPD010000672.1:0-2028 GCA_049242285.1 Rubrivivax sp. | reverse complement strand
CGTGGTGTTGGAGATGATGGGAAACAGCGCCACCAGCGCCGCGCAGATCACCAGCGAAGCGGTGGGGTTCTTCACCCAGATGATGATCAGCGGCGCCACGGCCACGATGGGCGTGACCTGAAGCAGCACGGCATAGGGAAACAGCGCCGCCTCCAGCACGCGGCTTTGCACGAAGACGAAGGAGATCAGGGTTCCCAGCAGCACCGCCACGCCAAAGGACAGCAGGGTGATCTTGAGCGTGAACAGCAAGGCCCCGCCCAGCACCTGCCAGTCGGTCACCAGGGTCTGCATCATCAGCAGCGGCGAGGGCACGAGGTAGGGGGGCAGCTCGAAGCCGATGACCGCGCCCTGCCAGGCGCCCAGCAGCAGCACGGCCACCAGCAAGGGGTACAGCACCTTGTCATGGCGGGGCCGGCCGGTCATCGGCGCGGCGGTGGTCTTGTCTGCGCTCATGGCGCGGAATCCTCATGCGGTGTGTGGCTGGCGCGCAGCAGGCTGTCCTGCAGCCGCCGTGCCATCTCGGCAAAGCGCGCGCTCACCATGAACTCCGGCTTGCGCGGGTAGGGCTCGTCGATAGGGAACTCCTCCACGATACGCCCCGGGCGGGCGGCCATCATCACCACGCGGGTGGACAGGAACACGGCCTCATGGATGGAGTGCGTGACGAACACCACCGTGAGCTTGCGCTGCGCCCACAGCGCCAGCAACTCGGCGTCGAGCTTGTGGCGCGTGATCTCGTCCAGCGCGCCGAAGGGCTCGTCCATGAGCAGCAGGTCGGGCTGCACCACCAGGCTGCGCGCGATGGACACCCGCATCTGCATGCCGCCTGACAGGGTCCGCGGCAGGGCCTGGGCGAACTGCTCCAGCCCCACCAGGGTCAGGGCCTCGGCCACCCGGGCCTCGGCCTGCGCGTGCGGCACGCCAGCCAGATCCAGCGGCAGGCGCACGTTGGCCGCCACGCTGGCCCAGGGCATGAGCGTGGGGGCCTGGAAGACGAAGGCCAGCTTGCGCCCGGCCTCCTCCAGCCGGTTCACCGCCTTGCGCCACAGCAGCAGGCGGCCGTCGCTGGGCTCCAGCAGACCGGCCACCATCTTCAGCAGGGTGCTCTTGCCGCAACCCGAAGGCCCCAGCAGCGTGACGAATTCCCCCTCGCGGATGGACAGCTCCACCGGCAGCAGCGCCACCGTGCCGTCGGGGTAGGTCTTGTGCACCGACAGGGCCTCCACTGCCATGGGGGTCTCGGGCGCGGCGAACGCGGCGGACAGGACGGCTTCGTTCACGGCAGGGCCTTTGCGCTCTTGACGAAGCCCCGGCGGCAGGCTTCCTGCAGCCGCACCCGTCCGGACCCGAAGAGTCTGTGGCCCGGCAGAAAGGCCCGGCTCCGCCGCGCGCCGGCTTTGCGGGTTGCGCCAATGCCCATGGTCCTGGCGACACGGGGGATCATCATGTCCAGGCTCCTGATCTGGCCCGCCGGGTAGGCGATCGGCTGGTCGGTCATGTCGTGATTGTCCGCCTTGATCAGGGCTGTGGCCGGCGCCGGGATGTCCAGGAAGCGCTTTCAGCCCTGCATCAATCCCTTGACGAAGACGTCCACCGCCCTGAGGTGATGCCTGGCTGTGTGCGCGTGGCGGGAGAGGGGGGTGGTGCAAGAAGCCCGGCCATGATCGGCGACCTGCGGGTCTTTCTGGGGCGCTGCGCCCAGGATGACCACGCACACGCTGCCGTTGCAGGCCTTGCTGCTCGATGGCACCCACCGGCGGCGCGATCGCCGTGTCTTTCCCGGCCGTCAGCGCGGCCCCACATCCGCCGCGTTTCGGCCCTGGCAGAAGGGCTGGCCCGACCGCCTGCAGCCCGGCGCGAACAACGGTCAGTCGTCAGCGGCCATCGGCCCGGCGGGCACTTCCAGCGCGCGCATGCGGGCGCGCATCCACCACAGCATCACCAAGGCAGGCACGGCGGCCACCGTGCTGGCGATGAAGAACACCGGCCAGCCGATGGTCTCGGCCAGCACGCCGGCCAGCGGCCCCA
>JBMLPD010000671.1:0-2675 GCA_049242285.1 Rubrivivax sp. | reverse complement strand
GAGCCCATCATCAGCTTCGACAAGGTCAACAAGTGGTATGGCAATGCCTTCCACGTGCTGCGCGACATCGACCTCCAGGTCGCGCGCGGCGAACGCATCGTGATCTGCGGGCCTTCGGGCTCAGGCAAGAGCACGCTCATCCGCTGCGTCAACCGGCTGGAGGAGCATCAGGAGGGCCGTCTCGTTGTTGACGGGGTCGAGCTCAGCGACGATGTCAAGGCCGTGGAGCAGGTGCGCCGGCAGGTGGGCATGGTGTTCCAGCAGTTCAACCTGTTCCCGCACCTGACGGTGCTGGAGAACCTGACGCTGTCGCCGATGTGGGTGGGCAGGATGCCCAAGAAAGAAGCCGAAGAGCGCGCGATGGCGCAACTGCAGCGCGTGCGCATCGCCGAGCAGGCGCAGAAGTACCCGCTGCAGCTTTCCGGCGGCCAGCAGCAGCGCGTGGCCATCGCGCGCGCGCTGTGCCTGACGCCCAAGATCATGCTGTTCGACGAGCCCACCTCGGCGCTGGATCCGGAGATGATCAACGAGGTGCTGGACGTGATGATCGAGCTGGCCCAACAGGGCATCACCATGCTGTGTGTCACGCACGAGATGGGCTTTGCCCGCCAGGTGGCCGACCGGGTCATCTTCATGGACCAGGGCCAGATCGTCGAGCAGAACACGGCCGCGAAGTTCTTCGAGAACCCGACCAACGAGCGCACGCGCGATTTCCTGTCCAAGATCCTGGCACATTGAGGCGCGCCGGGCTGGCAAGGGCACCGAGGCTGCGGTCGCTGCAGGGGCTGGTGGTCGGACCCGCCGGGCTGCCCCCTCGCGCCTGCCTGATGCCGCGGCGCGACAATTGCCGGTCATGAAAGCCCGTGTCGTTGTCGGCCTGTCCGGCGGCGTGGATTCCGCCGTCAGCGCCTGGCTGCTCAAGCAGCAGGGCTTCGAGGTCGTGGGCATCTTCATGAAGAACTGGGAGGATGACGACGACACCGGCTATTGCTCGTCCAACGTCGACTTCGTCGATGCCGCGGCCGTGGCCGACGTGGTGGGCATCGAGATCGAGCATGTCAACTTCGCGTCCGAGTACAAGGACCGCGTTTTCGCCGAGTTCCTGCGCGAACACCAGGCCGGCCGCACACCCAACCCCGACGTGCTGTGCAACGCCGAGATCAAGTTCAAGGCCTTCCTGGACCACGCCATGCGCCTGGGCGCGGACAAGATCGCCACCGGCCACTACGCGCGCGTGCGCCGGGCGCCGGATGGCCGATACCAGTTGCTCAAGGGGCTGGACCCGGCCAAGGACCAGAGCTACTTCCTGCACCGCCTGAACCAGGCGCAGTTGTCGCGCACGCTGTTCCCCGTGGGCGAGCTGCACAAGACCGAGGTGCGGCGCCTGGCGCTGCAGATCGGCCTGCCCAACGCGAAAAAGAAGGACTCCACCGGCATCTGCTTCATCGGCGAGCGGCCGTTCCGCGAGTTCCTCAACCGCTACCTGAGCCCCGAGCCCGGGCCCATCGTGGACGAGCGCGGGCGCGAGATCGGCCGCCACGTGGGCCTGAGCTTCTACACCCTCGGGCAGCGCCAGGGCCTGGGCATCGGCGGGCTGAGTCAGGGCGGGGGCACCCACGCCCCCTGGTACGTGGCGCACAAGGACCTGGCGCGCAACCGGTTGATTGCCGTGCAGGGGCACGACCACCCGGGGCTGCTGTCGCGCCATCTGCGCGCCGCGGACGTGAGCTGGGTGGCCGGTCACCCACCGGCAGACGGACGCCTGGCCGCCAAGACGAGGTACCGCCAGGCCGACGCTTCCTGCTGCTTCCGCCAGGCCGCCGAAGACGGCGTGCCGGGTTTCGATCTGGACTTCATCGCCCCCGATCCAGCGCAGTGGGCGGTGACGCCCGGGCAGTCGGCCGTCGTGTATGACGGCGAGGTCTGTCTGGGCGGCGGCGTGATCAGCCAGGTGGCGCCAGCTCCAGACCTGCCGTCCCCGCCAGCCACGCCAGCAGCAGCGCGTTGACCTCGGCGGGCCGCTCCCAGGTCAGCAGGTGCCCGCAGGCGGGCAGCAGGTGCAAGGCGGCCTGAGGCACGGCAGCGGCGATCTCCTGCGAACACTCCGGCGGCGTCAGCGCATCGGCATCACCGCAGGCCACCAGCACCGGGCAACGCAGCCGGCGCAACAAGGGGCGGCTGTCGGGCCGGGCCATGAGGGCGCGGTTCTGCCGGATGAGCTGCGCTGCACCGGCGCGGCGCACCATCTCGAAGTAATCATTCACCAGCACTGCATCGCCCTGCCGGCTGGGGTGGAAGGCGAAGGGCACGTTGGCGCGCAGGATCTCGTCCACGCGCCCCTGCTCGAACTCCAGCACCGCCGCGCTGCGCAGCCGGATCATCTGCGGCGTGTCCGGCCGGGCCGTGCTGCCCAGCAGCGCCAGAGCCGCCACCCGGTGCGGTGCCTGGCGGAACACCTCCAGCGCCAGGATGCCGCCCATGGACGTGCCCACCAGCACCAGCGGGCCTTCGTGCTCCGCCAGCAGGGCGTGCGCCATGCCGCTGAGCGTGTCCGCGCGCGCGTGGGCGTCGCTGACGTGCACCGCATGCCCGGCGGCGCTGAGGGCCGGGGCCTGGTGGCGCCACAGGGCGGCGTCGCTGGCCAATCCGGGCAGGAGGATCACGCGGGTCATGAG
>JBMLPD010000670.1:0-1014 GCA_049242285.1 Rubrivivax sp. | reverse complement strand
CTGCTGATCGAGCCCGCGCCTGCGCAGTGCCAGGGCGAGCTGGACGCTTTCGGCAACGGGCGACACCGCTTCGAGCTGGTCACCCCGCACCAGGTGCTGCACGTGCGCTCCACCAGCCGCGTCACCGTGGCCCCGCGCTTTGGCGGGCTGCGGCCCGAGGCATCGCCCGCCTGGGAGACCGTGCGCGAGCGCCTGCGCTACGTGGCGCGCGCCCGCTTCGAGCCGGCGGTGGAGTTCGTCCAGCCCTCGCCCTACGTGCCCTGGCAGGAGCCCGGCCTGGCCGGCCTGCGGGCCTGGGCCGCCACCAGCCTGACGCCAGGCCGGCCCGTGGCCGAGGCGGCGCTGGACCTCATGCGCCGCCTGCACGACGAGTGGGCCTACCGCCCGCGCAGCACGAACGTCGACACCCCGCTGGCCACGGCCTTCGCCCAGCGCGCGGGGGTGTGCCAGGACTTCGCCCATCTGCTGATCGGCGCCTGCCGCCTGCACGGGCTGGCGGCGCGCTACGTCAGCGGCTACCTGCTCACCGAGCCCCCGGCGGGGCAACCGGCGCTGCTGGGTGCGGACGCCTCGCATGCCTGGGTGCAGGTGTGGTGTCCCGGCACCCCGGGCGTGCCGGCTGACGGCTGGCTGGACCTGGACCCCACCAACCGCCTCGTGCCCGCTGCCCACCACATCCGCGTGGCCGTGGGGCGGGATTTCGGCGACGTCACCCCCCTGCGCGGCGTGATCCGCGGCGGCGGAACCCACACGCTGACCGTGGGCGTCACCACGCGGCCGGCCTGATAGTTGCTTCTGACCCCTTCAGACAGAGGACTCTCCCACCATGCAGCACCCCTTCGACGAGATGCGCGCCCTCGCCGGCGCGGGGCCATCGTCTGCGGCTGGCATCCGCGAGCACTACCGCACCTACGAGCGCTGGCTGCAGGCCCAGCCGGCCGAGCTGATGCGCAACCGGCGCGAAGAAGCCGAGATGATCTTCCGCCGCGTGGGCATCACCTTCGCGGTCTACGG
>JBMLPD010000669.1:392-4286 GCA_049242285.1 Rubrivivax sp. | reverse complement strand
ACCGCAACTTCTGCAACAAGCTGTGGAACGCCACGCGCTTCGTGCTGATGAACTGCGAGGGTCAGGACTGCGGGCTGAAGGAGCACACCAAGGCCGAGTGCGCCGCGCCCGTGTTCAACGCTGATGGCAGCGTGGCTCAAGCTGCCGGCCCCTTCCACGGCTACATGCGCTTCTCGCCGGCCGACCGCTGGATCAGCAGCGAGATCCAGCGCGTGGAAGCTGCGGTCGAGCAAGGCTTTGCCGAGTACCGCCTGGACAACGTGGCCAACGCGCTCTACAGCTTCGTCTGGGACGAGTACTGCGACTGGTACCTGGAAATCGCCAAGGTGCAGATCCAGCAGGGCGGGCCGGCGGAGCAGCGCGCCACGCGCCGCACGCTGATCCGCACGCTGGAGACCATCCTGCGCCTGCTGCACCCGCTCACGCCCTTCATCACGGCCGAGTTGTGGGAGCGCGTGGCCCCCGTGGCCGGGCGCAAACGGGCGGTCGGCGAGGGCGACGCCGCGGGCCTGGTGAACGCGCCCTACCCCAAGCCGCAACCTGAGCGGGTGGACGCCCAGGCCGACGCCTGGGTGGCGCAGTTGAAGGCGCTGGTGGCCGCCGTGCGGGCCCTGCGCTCGGAGATGGCCCTCTCACCCGCGCAGCGTGTGCCCTTGCTGGCCCATGGCGACATTTTCGTGACCGAGGCCACGCCGCTGTTGCAGGCCCTGGGCAAGCTCAGCGAGGTGCGGCTGATCGAAGACGAGGCCGCCTTCAGTGCCGCCACGGCCGCCGCCCCGGTGTCGGTGGTGGGGGCGGCGCGCGTGGCCCTGCACGTGGAGATCGACGTGACCGCCGAGCGCGAGCGTCTGGGCAAGGAGGTTCTGCGCCTGGAAGGCGAAATCGCCAAGGCGCAGGCCAAGCTGGGCAACGAGAGCTTCGTGGCCCGCGCACCAGCCGCCGTGGTGGCGCAAGAGCGTGAGCGCATGGACGCTTTCGGGCATAGCTTGCAGCGCCTGCGCGAGCAGTTGTCCCGGCTCAAGCCTGCCCCCTGAGGCCAACAGGAGAATTCAATGCCGCACGATGCCTTCGGCCCGCGCCAGATGCCCGTCAAGAAAGCCATCTTCCCCGTTGCCGGTCTGGGCACACGCTTCCTGCCCGCCACCAAGGCGCAGCCCAAGGAAATGCTGCCCGTGGTGGACAAGCCCCTGATCCAGTACGCAGTCGAGGAAGCCTACGCCGCTGGCGTAAGGGAGATGATCTTCGTCACGGGGCGTCACAAGCGCCCCATCGAAGACCACTTCGACATGACCTTCGAACTGGAGGTGGCGCTTGAGCAGTCCGGCAAGCAGGAGCTCCTGGACATCGTGCGCAGCGTCAAGCCTGACGACATGGAGTGCATCTACGTGCGCCAGGCCCAGGCCCTGGGTCTGGGCCACGCCGTGCTGTGCGGCCAGCGCCTGGTGGGCAACGAGCCCTTTGCCATCCTGCTGGCCGATGACCTGATGGTGGGTTCGCCACCGGTGCTCAAGCAGATGGTGGACCAGTTCGCCGAGTGGCGCGCCTCCATCATCGCGGTGCAGGAGGTACCGGCCGAGCACACCCGGCGCTACGGTATCGTGGCGGGCCATCCCGTCAACGACCGCATGCTGGACATCCAGCGGATCGTGGAAAAGCCGGCACCTGAGGCGGCCCCTTCCCGCCTGGGGGTGGCAGGTCGGTACATCCTCACGCCAGGGGTGTTTCATGAGATCGCCACGCAGCCGCGAGGTGTGGGCGGGGAAATCCAGCTCACCGACGGCATCGCCTCCTTGTTGAGGCGCGAGAAGGTGTTTGCCTACCGCTACGAAGGCAGGCGCTACGACTGCGGCAGCAAGGAAGGCTTCCTGGAGGCGAACGTGGAGCTGGCTCTGCAGCACCCTTCCCTGGGCCCGGGCTTCCGCGACTGGCTCAAGACCCTGCCCCTGTGAATCTACCCGGGCCCGGACCGGGCCAGAAGCGCCCCGCTACCGCGGCAAGGCTTCAGCGCCGGCGCAGGTAGTGCACGAACTCCTGGCCTGCAGTGTCCTGCTGGACGAGTTCGTTTCCCGTCTGCCGGGCAAAGGCCTGGAAATCGCGAACCGAACCGGGGTCGGTAGCCATGACCTTGAGGAGCTCGCCACTGGCCATGTCGGCCAGCGCCTTCTTTGCCTTCAGGATGGGCAGGGGGCAGTTCAGGCCGCGGGTGTCGAGTTCTTTGTCGGCGTTCATGGATCAGCGTTCCTCAAGGCCCCGAGATTCTACGGACACCGGAGTGGGCCCGTCGGGTCACGCCGGGAAGACCCCCGTGGACAGGTAGCGATCGCCCCGGTCGCAGACGATGAACACGATGGTGGCGTTCTCCACCCGGCGTGCCAGCTGCAGCGCCACCCAGCACGCGCCGGCGGCCGAAATGCCGGCAAACAGGCCTTCCTCCCGCGCCATGCGACGCGCCATGTCTTCGGCATCGGCCTGCGTGACATAAGCCATTTCGTCCACCTGGGACGGGTCGAAGATGCGCGGCAGATACTCCTGCGGCCACTTGCGGATGCCTGGAATGCGCGATCCCTCGGTGGGCTGGGCGCCGATCACGCGCACGGCGGGGTTGCGCTCGTGCAGGAACCGGGCCACGCCCGTGATGGTGCCCGTGGTGCCCATGGCGCTCACGAAGTGGGTCACCCGCCCGGCGGTGTCTTCCCAGATCTCGGGGCCGGTGGTCTCGTAATGGATGCGCGGGTTGTCGGCATTGGCGAACTGGTCCAGCACACGGCCCTTGCCCTCGTTCTGCATGTTCTCGGCGAGGTCGCGCGCATACTCCATGCCGCCGGCCTTGGGGGTGAGAATGAGTTCGGCGCCAAAGGCCTTCATGGTCTGCGCCCGCTCGATGGACAGGTCTTCCGGCATGATCAGCACCATGCGGTAGCCTCGGATGGCTGCGGCCATGGCCAGTGCAATGCCGGTGTTGCCCGAGGTGGCCTCGATCAGGGTGTCGCCGGGGCGGATGTCGCCGCGCTCCTCGGCGCGGCGGATCATGCTGATGGCCGGGCGGTCTTTCACTGACCCTGCGGGGTTGTGGCCTTCAAGCTTTCCCAGGATCACGTTGCCGCGCGTACGGCCCGCGTCGCCAGGCAGGCGCGTGAGTTGCACCAGCGGCGTGCGGCCGATCACGTCTTCCAGGGTCCGGTAACGGGGTTGCATGCGATCTCCTTCGGGCCGCATTGTCGCAGCCCAGGCCCCTGGGCATGCGATACTTGAACGCTCTGGAAGTGCAGTCGTTTTCCGGCATTTCTGCTGGGCCCGCGTGACGAAATCGGTAGACGTAGCGGATTCAAAATCCGCCGCCGCAAGGCGTGCCAGTTCGAGTCTGGCCGCGGGCACCAAAGTACCGCACCCCCCCCTTGCCACACTCCCCTTCCCGGGCGCAAGGGTCCGTTCAAGCTCATGTGGGCGGTTGGAGGAACGGGCGCTCGGGGGTGGGCCGTGAGGTTCATACCGCCGTCAGCATGGCCAAAGCGGCCGTCCCCCAACAAACCGGCCTGCCCGCCACCGAGAGCGCCCGCGTCGTACCCCGTCTGGGCGAGCGGATTGCGCCACATGGGCAGGAGCCCGCCCGGACCAAACCCAGGGCACCGGCTCGGTCATGCCTGTCGAAGCCCTTGCGGGCACTTCGACAAGCTCAGTGCGAACGGCAGTGTGTAGCGACCGCCGAGATGGGGAAAGCCGCAGGGTGGTCCGGTGGTTTTCGTTCTGCGTCTTGCAGGCCTCCCAGCCCTCTTGCAAGGCCCCAGCGTTCGCCAAGAAACCGCAGTTCACCACCCAACCGTTCGGGCTGAGCCTGTCTACGTTCTGCGTCTTGCAGGCCTCCCAGCCCTCTTGCAAGGCCCCAGCGTTCGCCAA
>JBMLPD010000669.1:0-292 GCA_049242285.1 Rubrivivax sp. | reverse complement strand
GAAACCGCAGTTCACCACCCAACCGTTCGGGCTGAGCCTGTCGAAGCCCTTGCGGGCACTTCGACAGGCTCAGTGCGAACGGCAGTGTGTGCCGGCCGCGGAAGTGGGGGCGACCTCGGAGCGGACCGGTGGCCATTCGTTCTGCTTCTCGTCACCCCCTTGCCCCTGCCCCTGCCCCTGCCCCTGCCCCTGCCCCAGCCCCAGCCCCAGCCCCAGCCCCAGCCCCAGCTCCAGCCCCAGCCACAGCCACAGCCACAACCGGGCGCCGAAGCGGCGACGCTACGCTTCGAAG
>JBMLPD010000668.1:0-2861 GCA_049242285.1 Rubrivivax sp. | reverse complement strand
GTCTGCTCTTCTGGGAGAGCTTCCTCGGCAACTTCGGCTTCTCCATCTGCATGCTCTTTGGCGTGGCAGCCACTTCGGCCGTGGCAGCCGGGGTGGTGATGGCGGCCATTCCCGCGACGGTGGCGCTGATGTCCTGGATCTTTCTGGGCGAACGCATCACGGGGCGCGTGAAGGGCGCCATCGTGCTGGCCGGTGCGGGCATCGCCACCCTGGCGCTGGCCCAGGCCCCAGGCGGTGGGGGCGCGGCCTCTGCGCCTTCTGCACCCTGGTGGGGTTATGCCCTGCTGCTGGGAGCGGTGATCTGCGAGGCCAGTTACGTGGTCATCGGCAAGCGCCTGGCCGCCAGCGTCTCGCCGCAGCGCATCAGTGCGTTGATCAATCTCTGGGGTCTGGCCCTCATCACACCCTTTGGCCTGTGGCAGGCGTGGAGCTTCGATTTTTCCAGCGTCAGCGCTTCCAACTGGAGCCTGCTGGTGTTCTACGCCCTGGCAGCCAGCGTGGCCACGGTGTGGTTGTGGATGCGGGGGCTGCGCCATGTGCCGGCTTCGCGCGCCGGCATCTTCACGGTATGCCTGCCCGTCAGCGCGGCTGCCGTGGGTGTGGCCTGGCTGGGTGAGCCCTTCGGCACCGCCCACGGCCTGGCCTTTGCCATGGCCCTGGCCGGGCTGCTGCTGGCCACATGGCCGGATCAGACGAAGGCCGCCTCGGGCAGCAGTTCGGCGTAGAGCGCTCGGTATTGCAGCGCGGAGGGCGTCCAGGACAGGTCCTGTGTCATGCCGCGGCGCTGCAGGGTGCCGCGCCGCACCGGGTGACGCCAGGCGTTCAGCGCGTGCGCCAGCGCGCTCTCGAAAGCTTCTTGCGTGGGCTCGGTGAAGCTGAATCCGTTGGGCGGCTGGGCGGCGGCAGCCGGTGTATCCAGCCCGACCACCGTGTCGGCCAGGCCCCCGGTGGCGCGCACCAGCGGCAGCGTGCCGTAGCGCAGGCCGTACAGCTGGGTCAGGCCGCAGGGTTCAAACCGGGAGGGCACGGCGATGAGGTCGGCGCCGGCCACCAACCGGTGCGCTCGCCGTTCGTCGTAGGCGATGTACGTGGCGACATTGCGCGGATGGTCTTGCGCCGCCTGCAAGAAGGCGCGCTCCAGCGCCGCATCACCCGTGCCCTGGACGACCAACTGCCCGCCCTGCCGAAGCAAGGCGGGCAGCGCCGCGAGCAGCAGATCCAGCCCCTTCTGCGCCGTCAGCCGGCTCAGGGCCAGCACCACAGGGGCCGAAGGGTCCACCGGCAGCCCCACTTCGGCCTGCAAGGCGGCCTTGCACGCCCCCTTGCCTGTCAGGTCATCCGGGCCGTAGTGCGCATACGGCCCGGCCAATGCCGGGTCCCGCATGGGGTTCCAGACCTGATCGTCAATGCCGTTGAGGATGCCGCTCAGAACGCCCTGCCGGCTGCGCAAGACCCCGTCCAGGCCGCAGCCGAACTCCGGGGTGGTAATCTCCCGCGCATAGGTGGGGCTGACGGTGGTCACGCGGTCGCAGAACTTCAGTCCCGCCTTCATGAAGGACAGCTGGCCGTGGTATTCGAGCCCGGCCGGACTCATGAAGCGTGAGGACAGGCCCAGCAAGGCACTGTCCTGGTGCGGGAACAGCCCCTGGTAGGCCAGGTTGTGCACCGTGAACACCGAAGGTACGCTGGCAGCGTGCGCCTTGAGATAGGCACAGGCCATGCCGGCGTGCCAGTCGTGCGCGTGCACCAGGTCGGGTTGCCACGACGGGTCCAGTGCGCCCGCGGCGATCTGCGCGGCGGCCCATCCCAGAAGGCCGAAACGCTGCAGGTTGTCAGGCCATTCCCGGCCCGTCTCATCGTGGTACGGATGGGCTGAGCGCCCGTACAACAAGGGCGCGTCGATCACGTAGAAGTTGACTCCGCCTTCGGCCCAGGACGCCTTCAACAGCCGCACCTGCGCCGCGCCGAAGCAGGGGCCCAGCGAGGCCACCGGCTCCACATGGGCAACCCCCTTCATCACAGCCGGCCATCCCGGCAGGAGCAGGCGCGCCTGCATGCCGCCCAGCGCCTGCTGCGCCTGGGGCAAGGCGCCCATCACATCGGCCAGGCCGCCCGTCTTGACGAGCGGATGCGCTTCCGCGGCGACGTGCAGCGCCCTCATTCGAAGGGTACCCGCTCAAAGCCTCCGGTGGCCGCGATCATCATGTCCCGCGTGACCAGGGTGATGCCGCTGTCGGTGCGGATGAAGCGACGCGCGTCTTCCACGGGGTCCTCCCCGATGACGACCCCGTCCGGGATCTGACAACCGCGGTCCACCACCACGCGCTTGAGGCGGGCACCACGGCCCACCGTCACGCCGGGCAGCAGCACGCTCCACTGGACGCTTGAAAACGAGTGCACGCGCACCTGCGAGAACAGCACCGAGCGGAACACCGAGCCGGAGACGATGCACCCCCCGGACACCAGCGACTCGATGGCCATGCCTCGCCTGTCCTCGGCGTTGTGCACGAACTTGGCCGGAGGCAGCTGCGGCTGATAGGTCCAGATGGGCCAGCGCGTGTCGTACAGGTTGAGCATCGGATCGGTGGCCGTGAGATCGATGTTGGCGTCCCAGTAGGCGTCGATGGTGCCGACATCGCGCCAATAGGGTTCTGAACCCAGCCGGCGGCCCACGCAGCTGAGCTCGAAGGGGTGCGCCGCCGCCTTGCCGGCCCGGACGGCCTTGGGGATGATGTCCTTGCCAAAATCGTGACTGGAGTTCGGATCCGCAATGTCACGCTCCAGCTCCCGGTACAGGTAGCGTGCGTTGAAGATGTAGATGCCCATGCTGGCCAGCGCCCGGTCCGGCTTGCCAGGCATGG
>JBMLPD010000667.1:0-2457 GCA_049242285.1 Rubrivivax sp. | reverse complement strand
GCGCTGAACGGTCGTGCGGCTGATGCTGTACTGCGCAGCCAGCTCGCCTTCGGTAAGCGTCCGGCCACCACCATCTTGACGGCGAGGGCCGGACTTGTTCAGCGACAGCCGGCGCTCAGCTTCCAGCGATGTGGCAGCAGCTCCTCGACACGGCTGGCCGGGTGAGTAGGCAGGCGTTCCAGGACGTCCTTCAGATACGCGTAGGGGTCGTGGCCGTTCATTCGGGCCGAGTGCATCAGGCTCATCACCGCGGCCGCGCGCTGACCCGCCCTCAGACTCCCGGCGAATAGCCAGTTGTTCCTGCCGATGGCAATGGGCCGGATCTGGTTCTCCACCCAGTTGTTGTCGATGGGCAGATCCCCGTCATCGATGTAGCGTACCAACGCGTGCCAGCGCTTGAGGCTGTAATCGATAGCCCGCGCCGTGGCCGAGCCGTCGGGCACCTCGCGCCGCTTGGCCAGCAACCATCGTTGCAGCACCCCGGCTACTCGGCGTGACTTGCGTTGTCGGATCCGGTGACGCTCTTTGGCGTCACTGTCCTGGACCTCGCGCTCGAAGTCGTACAGCCTGCCGATGATCTTCAGCGCCTGGTGTCCGACGGGGCTCTGGTGATTGGCCCACAGCTCGTGGAACTTGCGCCGCGCGTGCGCCATGCAGCCCACCTCGGTCACGCCCATCTCGAAGCAGGCCTTGTAGCCCGAGAAGTCGTCCGTCACCAGCTTGCCCTTCCAGCCCTGAGGGCCGGGCAGCTGCAGGAACTGCCGTACGTTGTCGCCGCTGCGGCTGTCGGCGAAGTTGAAGACCACCGCCCGGGTCTCGTTGAAGCTGGTCGTGCAGTACGTCCACAGGTACGCCTTGTGCGTCTTGCCGTTGCCCGGCTTGAGCATGGCCACTGGCGTTTCGTCGGCGTGCAACACCGCGTGCCGGCGCAGCTCCGTGCTCAGCGCATCCACCAGCGGCTGCAACTGCGCCCCGCACTCGCCCACCCACTGCGCCAGTGTCGAGCGCGCGATCAGCATCCCCGCACGCTCGAAGATGCGCTCCTGGCGGTACAGCGGCAGGTGGTCCATGAACTTGGCCACCAGCACGTGGGCCAGCAGCCCGGCAGTGGGGATGCCCTTGTCGATGACGTGTGCGGCCACCGGCGCCTGTATGAGCTTCTGGCACTTCGCGCACGCCCACTTGCCCCGCACATGCCGCTGCACCGTGAACACGCCGGGCTCGTAGTCCAGCTTCTCGGCCACGTCCTGACCAATGCGCTTCATCTGGCAGCCGCAGCCGCACACCGTGCTGTCGGGCTCGTGGGCGACCTCCACGCGCGGCAGGTGGGCCGGCAGCGCCTCACGCTTGGGCTGAGCCTTGGGCTTGCTCGCCGGAGTCTGGGCGTCGAGCTGCAGTTGGTCGATCTCGGCTGCCAACTGCGCCAGGTCGGTCTCCAGCGTCTCCTCCAGAAGACTCTTCTGCTCGGCCGGCAGGCCCGCGCAGAACTTCTCGCTGGTGGCGGCGTACTTCAGCCGCTTGAGCACCGCCATCTCGTGCGTGAGCTTGTCCACCAGCGCGCTCTTGTGGCGCAGCTCCGTCATCAGCAGCGCCACCGTCTGGCGCAGCTGCGTCTGGCTCAGGGCATCGAGGTTGTCGACGGCAATCACGATGCCGTGATCGTGCCCGAGAGCCGGGCCGCTGCCATCGGCACATTCAGCAATTGCAAACGGCTACAAGACCCTGATGATTCCAGCCTCTCCCACGCGCTGCCACGGCAGGCCCAGCACCAGGGCGTCGAGCTGAGGCCTGGTCAGCGCCACGGTGGCCGCCTCCTCGCGTGGCCAGATGAACCTTCCCGCGTTCAGCCGCCTGGCGGCCAGCCACACGCCGATGCCGTCGTGCACCAGCACCTTCATGCGGTTGGCACGGCGGTTGGCAAAGAGGTAGGCCTGATGCGGGTGGGCGGCACCGAAGACCTGCACCACGCGTGCCAGCGCAGACTCGGTGCCTGCACGCATGTCCAGCGGCTGCGTGGCCAGCCACACCGCGTCGATGCGGATCACCGCAGCAGCTCGCGCATCCAGGACGCGCAGTGCGCAGCAGCCTGCGCTGGCCAGGTCACCTTCACGCAGGTGCCCGGGCGCTGCACCTCGATCACGATGAGCGGCTCTGACGTGGCCAGGGCCACAGGCACGAAGGCCGCGGCAGGTACCTGAGCATGCGCGCCCGCGGGTCCCATGGCGGTGACTCCCGCCGGCGCCACCGCGCGCCCCGCAGTGACACCGTCAGCATCGGCCACCCACTTGCGCACCATGTTCGGGTTCAACCCATTGGCCAGTGACACCGCCGACAGCGACATACCAGGCTGACGGCACGCCACCACGATGGAAGCCTTGAACGAAGCCGCGTGGCGCCTGCGCGTACGACGCGCCGGAAGCTCAACTGAAGTGAAAGTGTCCATGTGTCCGCCAAGAA
>JBMLPD010000666.1:0-20946 GCA_049242285.1 Rubrivivax sp. | reverse complement strand
CGCAGCAGCCGCGCTTTGGCGTGTTCGGTGTGACGGTGATCGCCTTCTTCCTGGCGGAGATGGGCGACAAGACCCAGATCGCCACCGTGATGCTGGCCGCGCGCTATGACGCGCTCATTGCGGTGACGGCCGGCACCACGCTGGGCATGATGCTCGCCAACGTGCCGGCCGTGCTGCTGGGCGACAAGGCGGTGAAGTTCGTGCCCATCGAATGGGTGCACCGCATCGCCGCGCTGGTGTTCGCCGTCATCGGCGTGCTGGTGCTGCTGGGCGTGGGCGGCTGAAGGCCACCGCGGCACGTCAGCGGGTTCAGCGCAAGGCCGAAGCCTCCTGCGCCAGGCGCGTGATGCGGGGCCAGTCGCGCGCCGCGATGGCGTCCTGCGGCGTGAGCCACGAGCCGCCACACACCTTCACCTGCGGCAGGGCCAGAAATTCGCGCGCATTCTGCGGCGTGATGCCGCCCGTGGGACAGAAGCTGACTTCAGGAAACGGGCCGGCCAGGGCCTTGAGCAGGGGAATGCCGCCAGCCGCGCTGGCGGGGAAGAACTTGACGAAGTGGTGCCCCCCGTCCTGCGCGGTCATCAGTTCACTGGCCGTGGCCACCCCGGGCAGCAAGGGCAGGCCGATCTCCCGGCACGCCGCGGCCAGGGCCGCGGTGTAGCCCGGGCTGACCGCGAACCGGGCACCGGCAGCCAGCGCGGCGCGGGCGTCGGCGGCCGAGCGCACCGTACCCGCCCCGAGGACGGCCTGCGGCACGGCCCGCGCGATCTCCTCGATGCAGCGCAAGGCCACGGGCGTGCGCAGGGTCACCTCCAGCACCCGCACACCCCCCTCCACCAGGGACTGCGCCACAGGCACGGCGTCTTCGACCTGCTGCAGGACGATGACCGGAATGACCGGGCCGTAAGCGGTGAGTTCAAGGGTGTTCATGGCAGGGGCGGTGGTGGTGGGCAGGGGGCTCAGACAGGGGGTCAGGACGTGGGCGGTCACAGCCAGCTCACAGCGCCTTCCTCGGCCCCCCGGACGTTGCGGCGCAGGCCGGCAAAGAGTTCCCGACCGATGCCATGGGCGCTGCAGTCGGCCCCTTCATCCGTGCGGGCGGCCGCGTCCCGCGCCGCCCACTCGTGTTCCGGCATCAGGACATCCAGCGTGCCTGCAACGGCATCCAGGCGGATCAGATCGCCGTCACGGACACGGGCCAAAGGGCCGCCGCAAAGCGCTTCGGGCGAGACATGGATGGCCGCTGGCACCCTGCCCGAGGCGCCGCTCATGCGCCCATCGGTCACCAGCGCGACACGAAAGCCCCGGTTCTGCAGCACGGCCAGCGGGGGAGTGAGTTTGTGCAGTTCAGGCATGCCGTTGGCGGCCGGCCCCTGGAAACGCACCACCGCCACCAGGTCGCGCTCGAGCTGGCCCGCCTCGAAAGCCTGCATCAGCGCCTCCTGGGAGTCGAACACCCGGGCCGGCGCTTCGATGACATGCCGGTCTTCGGGCACGGCGGAAACCTTGATGACCGCCCGGCCCAGCCGCCCCTGCAACAGGCGCAGGCCTCCCGTGGAAGAGAAAGGCTGCTGCAGGCGGCGCAACACGCTCGGGTCCCCCGGCTCGGCCGGCAGATCGTGCCACTTCAGATCTCCCGTGGCGGCGTCGCGCGCCGGCACGCGGGCGTAAGCGGCCAGGCCTCCCTCGTCCACCGTCAGCACATCGCGGTGCATCAGCCCGCCCGCAGACAATTCCCGCAACACGAAGCCCGGCCCGCCCGCCTGCTGGAACTGGTTCACGTCAGCACTGCCGTTGGGGTAGACCCGGGCCAGCAGCGGCACGATGGCCGAGAGATCGGCAAAGTCCGTCCAGTCGATCAGCAATCCTGCCGAGCGTGCCACGGCCACCCAGTGGATGAGGTGGTTGGTGGAGCCTCCCGTGGCCAGCAAGGCCACCATGGCGTTGACGATGCAGCGTTCGTCCACCAGCCGGCCGATGGGGGTGAAGCGCGGGCCCTCGCGCACCAGGGACAGCACCTGGCGCACGGCGTGACGGGTCAGGCCCTCGCGCAGGCCGTCATGCGGGTGGATGAAGGCCGCGCCCGGCACGTGCAGGCCCATGGCCTCCAGCAGCATCTGGTTGCTGTTGGCCGTGCCGTAGAAGGTGCAGGTGCCTGGGCCGTGGTAGGCCTGGCTCTCGGACGCCAGCAGGGCCTCGCGCCCGACCAGCCCCTGGGCCGCCTGCTCGCGCACACGGGCCTTGTCCTTGTTGGGCAGGCCGGAACTCATGGGCCCCGCAGGCACGAACACGCAGGGCAGATGGCCGAAATGCAGAGCGCCGATCAGCAGCCCCGGGACGATCTTGTCGCACACGCCCAGCAACAAGGCCGCGTCGAAGACGTCGTGCGACAGCGCCACGGCAGTGGACATCGCGATGGTGTCGCGCGAGAACAGGCTCAGCTCCATGCCAGGCTGGCCCTGCGTGATGCCGTCGCACATGGCCGGAACGCCCCCCGCCACCTGGGCCGTGGCCCCCAGGCGGCGCGCCTCTTCGCGTATCCAGGCCGGATAAGTCTCGTAAGGCTGATGGGCCGACAGCATGTCGTTGTAAGCCGTGACCACGCCGATGTTCAGGGCCTTCTGCGCCACCACGCGGAACTTGTCCTGCGCCGGCATGGCGGCGAAGGCATGCGCGACATTGGCGCAGCCCATGCGATCGGCCCCGCGGATGCGCGCAGCCAACCGATCCACCCCGTCCAGGTAGGCCGCCCGCAGCGCCTGGCTGCGCAGACGCATGCGCTCGGTCACGTTGCGAACCACAGGGTGAAGGGCGACGGGGCTGTTCATGGGCACTCCCGAAGTCTGTGCGGGCGCGGGTTGTAACTGATGCCCCCATTCTGATGTAACTTGGTTACATCGTCAAATCGTGCCCAGGTCGAGCCCGGCAACGCTGGGCGGGGAACCTCAAGCCAGGGCGCCGAACTGTCATGATGCTGTCCATGTCCGCAGCCATGCTGCCCTTTCGTGACCCGCAACCCATGCGCCAGCGCATCGTCGCGCAATGGGGGGGACAGGAGGACCTGTGGGTCTTCGGCTACGCCTCCCTGATATGGCGGCCGGAGTTCGAGGCGGTGGAGTGCCGCCCCGCCCTGGTGGGCGGGTGGCACCGGGCCCTGCGCATGCGCTCGAGGATCAACCGCGGCACGCCGGAAGTGCCGGGGCTGGTGTTCGCGCTGCTGCCCGGTGGCTCTTGCCGGGGCGTGGCCTACCGCGTGCCCAGGCAGCGGGTGGCGCAGGAACTGGACAGGCTGTGGGCACGCGAGATGCCCACGGGCGTCTACGATCCCCGCCTGCTGCCCCTGCGCACGCCGCAGGGCCCGGTGCGTGCGCTGGCCTTCACGCTCAGCCGCCGCAGCCCGGCCTGCGTGCCACCGCTGGACGACGCCACGCTGGCGGACGTCCTGCGCACGGCCCGCGGCCGCTATGGCACCACGCTGGAGTACCTCGCCGAGACGGCCGCGGCACTGGAGGCCTGCGGCATTCGGGACCGCGAGATCACCCGGCTCATGGACGCCGCCAGGCGGGCCGGCCTGGCGTGACTGGGGCGGGGGCGGGGGCGGGGGCGGGGGCGGGGGGCCGCAGCCCTCAGGAGGCGACGCCCAGCGCAGGCACCATGGCGCGCGCCGCCTGCAGGTCGGCCTCGGTGTCCACGTCAAAGAGCACACCCGCGTCGGCCACCTCCACGCCGTGGGCGGGGTAGCGGGCCAGCAAGCGGCGCAGGCCGTCTTCGTTGGCCAGCGACATCAGTTCCGAGTACAAGCCGCTGGAAAAGCCCACGGGGTGCCCGCGGCGGCCGTGGTGCTGGGCCACCACTGCCGTGTGCTGCGTCAGCCCCTGTGCCACGGCTGCGATGGCTTGCGGGCCCACCAGGGGCATGTCCGCCGGCAACAGCAACCAACCCGGCGCATGGGGCCGCGCCTGCACGCCAGCCGCCACGGTATGGCCGATGCCCTTGTCCGCCTCTTGCTGGGAGATCACCACCAGATCGCGCCGCACGACGACGCGGGCCGCTTCGGGCTCCAGGGCGGGCGTGGTCACCACCACACACGGCAGCCGGCTTTCCATCACCTGCGCCAGCGTGGTACCCAGCACGGTGGAGGCCCCCAGAGCCTGGACCAGCTTGTGCGACGCCCCCGCAAAGCGGCTGCCGCGGCCGGCGGCCATCACGACAACAACGGGGCGCTCGCTCATGGCTGGGGCTTCTGCAGGGCCGGGGTCTTGGGGCTGGGTCACGGCGCAGTTCCTCTCCATGCCGTGCGGGTCCGAGCATGCCTGCACAGGGCCGACCGGCCAATGGGATGTCTACCTAAGGCCTTCCCCTTAAGGGATTGCCAACATGCCGCGCAGCTCCGACTGCTGCTGGAACGGTTCACCGCTTTCTATACTGGACCCATGACCGACATCGCCCAGCTTCGCAAGAGTTATGAGCGCGCTGCGCTCGACGAATCAGCCTCGCACGCGGACCCCTTGAAACAGTTCGAGCAATGGCTGGGTGAGGCCATTGACGCCCGCTTGCCCGAGCCCAATGCCATGACGCTGGCCACCGTGGGTGCGGACGGAAGGCCATCCACCCGCATCGTGCTCATCAAGGGCTGTGACGAGCGCGGCATCGCCTGGTACACCAACTACGAAAGCCGCAAGGGGCGGGAGCTGGGCGCCAACCCTCACGCCGCCCTGCAGTTCCACTGGGTGGAACTGGAGCGCGTGGTGCGCATCGAGGGCGTGGTGTCGCGGGTGTCAGACGCGGAGTCCGACGCCTACTACGCCAGCCGGCCGCTGGACTCGCGCATCGGCGCCTGGGCCTCACCGCAGAGCCAGGTGATCGAATCCCGGGCGGTTCTGGTGGCCAATGCAGCGCGTTACGGCGCCCAGTACCTGCTGAATCCACCGCGTCCACCGCACTGGGGTGGCTTCCGTCTGGCGCCTGAGCGCTACGAGTTCTGGCAGGGACGCCCGTCGCGTCTGCACGACCGCCTGGCCTACCGGCGCGGTGCACAAGGCTGGGTCCGCGAGCGCCTGGCGCCGTGAGGGCCGGCCCCTCGTCTCAGCCCGGCCTGACGCGGCTGCGGAAGGTCTTGCGGAATTTCTCCACCTTGGGCGCCACCACGAACGCGCAGTAGCCCTGATGGGGGTGCTGGGCAAAGTAGTGCTGGTGGTAGGCCTCGGCACGCCAGTAGTTGCGCACAGGCTCCAGTTCCGTCACCAGGCGAACGCCATGGGCCGCCTGGGCTTCATTCATGACCTGCCGGGCCGGCGCGCGCTGCGTTTCGTCGTGCAGGTAGATGCCGGAGCGGTATTGCGGCCCGATGTCATTGCCCTGCCGGTTCGGCGTGGTGGGGTCGTGGATGGTGAAGAAGATCTCCAGCACCTCGCGCAGGCCGATGACGGCAGGATCGAAGCTCACGCGCACCACCTCCACATGGCCGGTGTCGCCGCCGCAGACCTGCTCGTAGCTGGGGTTGACGACATGGCCGTTGGCGTAGCCGGACTCCACGGCCGTCACACCCTCCACGAGTTCATAGACGGCTTCCAGGCACCAGAAGCAGCCGCCGCCGAGGGTGATGGTTTCTACGGGCATGTCGGGCGTCCTTCAAGGCGGGGGGGCGGGGGCCGCAGCTGGTACGAGACGCGCATTGTCACGGCCCTGTGATCGACATGCGCACCTGGGGTTTCGGGTTCCGTCCCCCGCCGCCCCAACCGGTGGCGCAGCCAGGACCGGGCGCTTGGCCGCATGGCCGCGGCCGGTCAGGACATCGCTGGCGGCCAGGGCAGGCCGCGCGGCGAGGCCATGCGCCGACGCCTCGTTCACCCGGCCAAAACAACCGTCGTGAGCACTGAGCGACAACTCGCGTGAGCGGTTGACGCGCGCTGCCGGGGGGCGGTCTGCGGGAGAAGGCGCCTGCGCCTGCGCAACACAAGCGCACAGCACCACATGGGAACCAGGGGTAAGGGAGGCCGGTGCTTGGTGGTAGCGGCAAGTTCCAGGACACTATGAGGTGTGAGAGCGGATTTTCCGCTGTCACCATCCCAACTCCACAGGAACTGACGACATGAAGAACTGGCTGCTGGGCGCCCTGGTCGTGGCGCTCGCCACCTCCACGCCAATGCTCTCCGAGGCCAAGCGCCTGGGCGGCGGCAAGTCTCAAGGCATGCAACGCAGTGCGCCGGCCCAGCCCGCGCCGCAAAGCCCGCCTGCGCAGCAGGCGGCGCCCCAGCCGACAGCGCCCACCCCGGCCGCCGCACCTGCGGCAGCGGGTGCCACGGCCGCAGCGGCGGCTGCGCCGGCCAAGCGGTCCTGGATGGGGCCTGTCGCGGGCCTGGCGGCGGGTCTGGGGCTGGCGGCCCTGATGAGCCACCTGGGCATGGGTGAGGCTTTCGCGAACTTCCTGATGCTCGCCCTGCTGGGTGTGGCTGCGGTATTCCTCATCGCTTTCCTGATGCGTCGCTTCGGCCGCGGCGCCCGCCAGGAGCCCGCCCTGGCCTCTGCCGGCGCCTCGGCCTCCGGCAGCCCGGCAGGCTGGACCGCGGCGCCCGAGCACATTGCTGCCCAGAACCCGGCACCCACCGCGGCCACGGCCACCGCCCTCCAGAAAAGCGCCTTCACGCCGGCCGCTGCTGACGTATCGGTCACGGGCCAGCCTCTGACGCCGCTGGGTGGGTCTGCGGAGGTACCCACGTCCACTGGCGCTGCCGCCGTGACCACACTGGCCCAAGCGCCTGCGGTCGCAACCGGGCCGAAGCTGCCGGAAGGCTTTGACCTGCCGGCCTTCGAGCGCGTGGCCAAGATGATCTTCATCCGCCTGCAGGCTGCCAACGACAAGGGTGATCTGGATGATCTGCGCCAGTTCACCACGCCCGAGATGTTCGCCGCCATCCGCCTCGATTTGCAGGAGCGTGGACCGGCCGGGCAGACCACCGACGTGGAGAAGGTGGACGCGCAGGTCGTCGATTACGCTGCGGAAGACGGCAAGCAGATCGTGAGCGTGCGCTTCCAGGGGCTGATCAGCGAGGAAGCCGGCGTCGCCTGCGTGCCGTTCGACGAGGTCTGGCACCTGGTCAAGCCCGAGGGCGATTCGGGTGCCTGGGCGATTGCCGGCATTCAGCAGCCGCAGTAAACCGGCCGGCTGACCACCCCACACCCAGCGGGGCCCCATCGGGCCCCGCTTCCTTTGGGTCCCGATGGGCCCTGCTTCCTTTGGGTCCCGATGGGCCCTGCTTCCTTTGGGTCCCGATGGCCCCGCTTCCTTTGGGGCCCGATGGGCCCCGCGCACCCCGCGGACATGCACGCCTGCCCATGCAGTCGCCCGGGCCGCGCCGCCATGCAGCACACGATGCGCCGGCACGATGCGAGGTGTCTGACGGGGCGAATGAGGTCGCAATGCGAATGATCCTGAAAACGGCAGTTGGATGCATTTGCCCGCGCTGCTGTTGGGGCGGCAGGCAAGGCGCGACGACGCGGCAGGCTCGTGCCTGCAAGGAGGCGCAACACCGCATGGCGCACCCAAAGCGGTGCTGGCAAGTGCATGGCGCTGTCACCCCGAAGGTGAGGCTGCGAAAACAACGCCAGAACCGAGTCCACGCGGTGTGCGGCAAGATGACAAGCGGTCAACTGCCGTTTTCAGGTTCATAGCGGACGGATAGATTCGATCACGGCGCTGAGTGTGTCGCTCGCTTCCTTCGTGGCCGCTTCCGTCTCCAGAACATAGACCCAATCAAAGTTCGGTCTGTCAATGATGGAGCGCGTCACGAAGGGCGGAACTTCGGGCCTTGACTTGCGAAGAAAGAGTACTGGCAAAGGACCCATTTTCCTGACTTCGACCTGAGCGTCCAGAAACTGGTCCTTCTGCTGAGCCAGCAGCAATTCCGCCGCGCTGTAGGATCTGCGAGAGTAGGTCCAGATGTACAGCTCCCCAGCCTTGTTGGGCAATGCAACCTTGACTTCGTCATACGTCGGCTGCTCTGTGCGACTTGTCGTGGCAAGCGGCGGTACGTTGAATGCAATCTTCAAGCGAGGCTGCTCAAACTGCATTGCACGAGGCTTCGCCACTTCGGACGCTTGCGGCGCAGCCTGCTGCGCAACGGCGTTGTCGGAGTTGACAGCCAGAGCCGCCGCAAGGGCCAGAATGGCCGGCGTCCAGTGGGTGGTGTGCATGATGCTTCATGTGAGGCCTGACGGCGCACGTCCAGTCTTTCGAGCCATGCCAGTCTCCGCAAGGAAATGCAGAACCCGCATGATCGCAGATGGGCGAATTCAAGCAAAGGATTTGATGATTCGAGGTACCGGGCCAATCCAGGGCTTGACCGTGATGTCGCCCGACGTCGGGCCGCTCACCTTCGCACCAAGACATGCCGCTGGCCGTGGCAAGCCAGGTCGCTGGCCGCCGGGCGACGCACGTCGGTTGCCCCACCACGACGGAAAGCCACGTCCAGGCCATGCGCCCCGGCGCCACGCTTCGCGGGCATCTCACCTTCCACCTCAAGCACGAGACCCCGCTCCTTGAACTGCTCTCCCGCGTATTCGCTCACTGCGACGCGGGCGAAATCTCAGCCTGGGTGGCTGACGAGCCCACGGGACAGTGCGCGCGGCGTGCAGCCTTCCTCTGCGGGTTTTCACTGGAGAGCAGTTGCCCGTCCCAGCAAACCTCGAAGGTGCTTGTCACGACGCGATCGGTTCCGACAAGTTGGTGGCAGCCACAGGTGGAGAACACAGATCGCTTCCACCGATTCGCAGACGTGCTCGCTTGCCGCACAGGACAAGGCGATCGCCCGCCGCTGGATGAGGCTGCGCTTGCCGATTTGCACAGGGAGATCATGGGCCTGCGCACGTCGGTACAGCGCTTCGGGCTGCGGCAGTCGCCGGTCTTCTTTGGGGAGGCGGTGCGGTATCGAGACATCGTCCACTGCATCGCGCCGCCCCCCCCCCGAAGACCTGGCGGCCATGCTCTCGGGCCTGCAGACCTTCCTCGACCGCACGCAAGGACAGGCGCAGGTGATGCGCTGCGCCGTGGCTGCCTTCGGTTTTGTCTACATCCACCCGCTGGCTGATGGCAACGGACGCGCGCACCGCTTTCTGGTCAACGATGTGCTGCGTCGCGATGGCGTGGCCCAGGACCCGATGACCCTGCCGGTGTCGCCTTTGATCGCCAGCGACGCAGCCGAGCGTCGAGCCTGTGACCGCATCCTTGATGTCGTCTCGCGCCCCCTGATGCGCACCCTTGTCGGGACCTACCGCATTGCCGAGATCCCGACGCCCTACCCTGATGGGATCTCCTCGAACGTCGTCTTCGAAGGCTCCGCGGGCGCCCGCCATGTCTGGCTTTACCTCGACCTGGGCCGCCATGTGGCCTACGTGGCTGACGTCGTTGCGCGAACGATTCGTGAAGACGTGATTGAGGAGTCCCGCTGCCTGCGAAGTCACAGAAAAGGCTCGATCGGCCGTCATGGAGATCGTTGAAGTGCCCGACGCCCAACTCGACCGGGTGATCCGCTCGATCCAGAGCCACAAGAGCGAACTGAGCGGTGCACTGCGCAGGGAAGTCCCGATCCTCGATCAGCCTGGCCTCTGGGAAGAGATCGTGCCGGCGGTTTAATGTGGAAGTCTTCCATGATCCGGGGCGTTGCCCCACATCATGAAAGTTGGCGATCCTTTGAAGTCGGCCCACGCAGCGACGCTGCCGACAAGTGCAACGGGGGCAAGAGGCCAGCCGTCTGAGCATCGATCCTGCGCAGAACAGCTCCCCCGAAGTACGTTCCTGGCGACCCAAGAGTGATCTCGCGCGGCGTGCACCGCTCGCGACCACCACGGCTGAGGCTCGCCAGGAATGGCGCTGATGCCTGCAACTTCCGTTCGGTCTGCAGTCGGCGTGAATCTTCGGCCCCGTAATCGGCCCGGGCCCGCCGCACTGCGCCGAGGCGTTCTTGCAATTGAAGGGCAGGTCTTTTCCCGGCGTGGCACACGGCCCTGCAATCCGGCCTGCACCCAGACCGTCCTGCAGCGCATCGCCCCGCGGCTGCCGGCGTTCGCCGGCAAGATCGCCACCCTCGCGGGCGCGGCGCTGGCGGCCATCGCGCGGACCATCAAGCGCCGCCAGCCGCAGCGATCGGCGCCTCGAAACCATCCCAAGGTCAAGCCTCAGCCGAGCGCCGCCTGCAAGGGATGAGTCGCAAAGCTCGCGTGATGGCCCTGCGGTGCCGTGCCCCGCCCGATCGTGCCCCCACAGGCATCGAGATGCTGCCCGCACACGTCCACACCAGCGTTGGGCCTGTGATCACGATGGGCTACCGCATGCTGCGGCTGCATGCCCATGACGGACCACGGGTCGGGCTGCACGGGTGGATGAAACGGGCCGGTGGGTTGACCGTTTCCAATGCCCCACCGGGCCTTGATCACGGACCGGCCCTGCGCGCGGAGCCGTCAGTCCTTGACGGAAGCCGGCGCGCCCGGCGCAGGAGCCGGCAATCTGGGCGCCGTGCGCAGGCTCAGCCACATGGTGATCGCCAGCACCGCCACCACCACACCCAGCGACACCGCCACCGGGATCTTGTAGATATCGATCAGCATCATCTTGGTGCCGATGAACACGAGGATCACGGCCAGCCCGTAGCTCAGCAGGTGGAACTTCGCCGCCACCGCCGCCAGCAGGAAGTACATGGCACGCAGGCCCAGGATGGCGAAGATGTTGCTGGTCAGCACGATGAAGGGATCGGTCGTGATGGCGAAGATGGCGGGGATGGAGTCCACCGCGAAGATCACGTCCGTCAGGCCCACCAGCGCGATGACGAGGAACAACGGCGTGGCGATGCGCTTGCCGTTCTCCACGGTAAAGAAACGCTCGCCATCGAAGTTCTTGCTCACCGGCATCACGCGGCGCAGCAGCTTCAGCGCCGGGTTGGACTCCAGGTCGTTCTCCTTGCCCGACGCCCACCACATCTTGATGCCGGTGAGGATGAGGAAGGCGCCGAAGACATAGAGCACCCAGTGGAACTCCGAGATCAGCCAGGAGCCGGCCAGAATCATCACCGTGCGCAGCACGATGGCCCCGATGATGCCGATCATCAGCACCCGCTTCTGGAACTCCGGCGGCACGGCGAAGTAGGTGAAGATCATCAGGAACACGAAGATGTTGTCCACCGCCAGGCTCTTCTCGATGAGGTAGCCGGTGAGGAACTCCATGGCCTTGGTGTTGGCCGTGGCCATGTCATGGTCTTGCGCCACGGCCCACCAGAACAGCCCGTTGAAGGCGAAGCTCAGCGCCACCCACACGATGGACCAGTTCAACGCCTCCTTGACGGAGACGGCATGAGCGCCTTGCTTGCGCAGCACGACGAAGTCCACGAACAGCGCGACGAGAACCGACGCGACAAAGAAAATCCACAGCCAAAGCGGCGCGATGGTGTCCATGGACACGCTCCTGGAGAAAGGGTTGAGGGTCGCGCCGAAAGGTCTTGCGGGGGAATTCCCTGCGGTCCCGGGCTGCCAGCGGGCGCCAGCAGCCGTATTGACGGGGGGCCGCAGCAACGGGCGCTGCCTGCTACTCCCCTTTCGACGACATGGATGTTAAGTGTTGCGCCATGGCCCCAGAGGTTCTGGGGGCTCGGCGCAGGCTAAGCTGCCCGCCGTGGAACGCCCCTTCATCCTGCACGCCGACCGCCACCTGGTGGTGGTGGACAAGCCTGCCGGCCTGCCCTCGGTGCCGGGCCGGACGCCGGCGCTTCAGGACTGCGCCGCGTCGCGCGTGCAGGCGCAGATCGGCGATGCTCTGACCGTGCACCGGCTGGACATGGCCACCTCCGGCCTGTTGCTGATGGCCCGTGGCCCGGACATGCAGCGGGCTCTGGGCCGCCTGTTCGAGCAGCGTCAGGTGGACAAGCGCTACGAGGCGGTGGTGGCCGGTCGGCCGGCCACGGACGAGGGACGGATCGACCTGCCGCTCATCGCCGACTGGCCACGGCGTCCCCGGCAGATGGTGGACCACCAACGGGGCAAGGCGTCGCTGACCCACTGGCGTGTGCTTGCAGAGGACGCGGCAGGGACGACGCGACTGGAACTGCAGCCGCATACGGGCCGTTCACACCAGCTGCGGGTGCACCTGTCGGCGATCGGTCATCCCCTCCTGGGAGACGACTTGTATGCGCCGCCGGCAGTGTGCCAGGCCTCTGCGCGGCTGCTGTTGCACGCCACCCGGCTGGCCTTCGAGCACCCTGCCCTGGGGCAGACGGTGTCGTTCCACAGCCCGGCGCCCTTCTGACCGAGGCCAACCGTCGGGACCGCGGCCGCGGGCCGCTGCGGCGTGTGCGTACGGCCTGACATATCCTGTGACCCCATGAACAACGCCCGCACTTCCGTGTCCATCGTCACCGGGGCCTCGCGCGGCCTGGGCCTGGGCATCGCCCGTGGACTGCTGCAACGGGGCCACCGCGTGTTGACGCTGCAACGCTCCCCCAACCCGACGCTCGCGGAGGCGGCTGCAGGCCGCAGCGCCATGCTCGAGCAATGGGCCGTGGACCTGACGCGGCCCGCCGAAGCTGCACAGCGCCTGAAGGCCTGGGTGCAAGGCCTGCCGCGCGCCGGCTTGGTGTCCCTGGACCTGATCAACAACGCGGCATTGCTGACGGAACCGGGCCCGCTGGCGCAAGCCAAGGCCGACGGCGTGGCCGCCGCGATGCGCGTGGGCCTGGAGGCCCCGCTGCTGCTGACCAGCGCCTTCCTGGCCGCCAGTGCCGACATGACGGCACCGCGCAAGGTGCTCAACATCTCTTCAGGCCTGGGGCGCTTTGCCATGGCTGGCAGCGCGGTGTACTGCGCCGCCAAGGCCGGCATGGATCACTTCAGCCGTGCCGTGGCGCTGGAAGAGGCCGAGCGGCCACACGGCGCGAAGATCGTGTCACTGGCGCCGGGCGTGATCGACACCGACATGCAGGTGCAACTGCGCAGCGCCGACCCGGCGCGCTTTTCGAGCCAGGGCCGCTTCGCCAGCCTCAAGGCTCAGGGTCAACTCGACAGCATCGATGCCGCCGCAGCCAAGGTGCTGGCCTGTCTGGAGGCCGCCGATTTCGGCCAGAAGGTGATCGCCGACGTGCGGGACCTGGCCTGAGGACGTGCAAGCGAGGGCGTCCCCCGGCCCACGCGGCACCGGGCGCGAGGTTCAGCCACCCCACCACGCCGCCACGTCGGCCTTCATCTGGCGCAGGTCTGCGCTGCGGGTGTACATCATGTGTCCGGCGTCGTAGTAGCGGTGCGTCACCCGCGCCATGACTTCAGGCGGCACATCCAGCTGGGCCAGGGACCAGTCGGTGGCGCTGTAAGGCGTGCCCAGGTCGTAGCGCCCGCTGGCCACCAGCACCCTCAAGTGCGGATTGCGCCGCAGCGCCCGCGCCAGGTCGGGCGTGGTGCAGGCAAAGCCGTTGCCTTGCGCCTGGCCGCGGTTCCAGTTCCAGCCCTTGTTCACCTCGACGTTCAGGGCCTGGTAGCGCTGTTCCAGCGTCAGCCCCAGGACGCCGGCGAAGTAGGCCTGGCCGGCCATGCCGTAGGGACCAGCGATGGCGTCGATGCCCGGGTCGAACTCCCACTCTCGCGAACGGGTCGCCCCCATGGGCCCGGTCACGCGCGACTCCAGGCGCCCGACGATGCGGCCCCGAGCGCGCAGGGCTTCGAAGAAGAAGGCCCGGTCACTGATGCGCAGGTTGTGCTGTTCCACCAGGTCCCGCGGCAGGCCCGTGAGCTCGGCAATGCGCCGGGCCAGGCGGGCCCGCCGGGCCTGGGACAGCCGGGCGCCGGCATGCAACGCTGCCAGGTAGTCGCCCGAGACGAACTCCTCGGCGGCCGCGCGCGCCGACTCGGAAGATTGCCCGACGCTGCCCTTGAGCAGCCCGTGGTACTGCGCAGTGTTGGCAAACGCGGGCAGGAAGAGAGCGTACGGCAGGTGGTTGCCCGGTGCGAAGACGATGGTCTGCAGGTCCATCGCGCAGGACACCAGGATGATGCCGGACAAGGTCACCTCGGCAGCCTGCAGCGCATCGGCCAGCGCCGCACCGCGCGTGGTGCCGTAGCTCTCGCCGCACAGCAGCAGGGGCGAGCCCCAGCGCTGGTGGCGTGTGAGCCAAAGGCGCACCACCTCCGTCAGGCACTGCACATCGCCGTCCACCGACAAGAACTGCTTGCGAACATCGTCGCTGGCGGCCAGGGACCACCCGGTGTGGGGCGGGTCGATGAAGACCAGGTCGAAGTGCTCGAACCAGCTTTCCGGGTTGTCCACCACGGCGTAGGGCGGCGCCGGGGCATGGCCGTCGTCCTGGATCACCACGCGCTTGGGGCCCAGGGCACCCAGGTGCAACCACAGCGAAGCGGAGCCCGGCCCGCCATTGAACGCAAAGCACACCGGACGGTGCGCCGCTGGCACCCCCTTCTTCAGGTAGGCGGTGGTGAACACGGCGGCATCGGGGGGCTTGCCGGCAGACCCCAGCCCGCCAGAGGCCACCGGCATGAAGGCCGCGCTCACGGTGTAGTCGTGGCGCGCCCCGCCGATGGTGATGGAGCCTTCGCTGACCACGGGGGCCAGGCCGGCCAGGCGCTCCACCGCCTCGCGCTGGCGGCGCGCGCTGTCGGGCTCCGCGGCAGCGGCCGATACCGCGGGAGGGGCTGAAGGGGTGTCGTTGCTCATGAACCGAACCCTAACGCGGCTGCGCGCCCGGGAAACTCGGGGTCAACCCGCAACCGCATACGGCCGCCCGAGCCGCACCAGGAGCTGCCGCCTGCGCAGCACCCCGGCCCGGCTCGGGCGGGGCCGGCTCACGCAGCCGCATCGGACGCTGGTCGGGGGGGCGGGGTCTGCGCTGCGTTCATCACGATCGCCAGGAAGGTGTAGTACCCCACGATGCCCAGCAGATCCACCACGCCCTGCTCTCCCAGCACCTCGCGCGCGGCGGTCCAGGTGGCGTCGCTCACGCGACGTTCGAGCAGGCACTGCTGGGTGAAGTCGTGCACCAGGGCTTCGTCGGCACGCGGGCAGGCCGGCCGGCGGCCTGCGGCCAGCGCATCCACCACCTCGGCGGCAATGCCCTCGCGCAGGGCAATGGGCGCATGGATGGACCATTCCACCTGCTGCCCCCAGTGGCAGGCCGTGACCAGGATCGCCAGTTCCGAAAGCCGCAGGCCGATGGCACTGCGGTAGCGCAGGTACTCGCCCGCCCGCTGCACATGCGTGCACAGCTCCGGGCTGCGCAGCAGCGGCACGAAGGGCTCGATCAGCGCGCCGCGCGGGCCGCGGATGATCTCCTGGGCGCAGGCTTGCTGCGCAGGGGTCCAGACGGCGGGGTCCAGTGGCGGCAGGCGGTCTGGCGGGGTCAGGCGATGGGTGTCAGGGGTCATGGGGGCTTGCATGGATGCCTCCCGGCGACAAGTACAAACCCGCATCGTGTCGTGAAGAAGTCGGCTGCTGCCTTGTATCCGGCCTTTGCTGTGGATTGCGCTGGTCACCCAACGTTGCCCACGGACCCCGATGCAATCCGCTGACAAGCTCCTCATCTCCGATAACGGACTTTTGACGTCCGTGACCCCATTCAGGTTTGGCTCATCCCGGTCTGACCTGTTTCACATCACTTCGCTTCGTCGCGGCTTCATCGCCTTCAAAGGCTTGCCATACCCTTTCTTCAGGTTGGTTGGTTGGTTGATCTTGGATCGCTGCGTTGATCAGGCCGCTTGTGGCTTGACGCTGCAGTAACCCCGTTGGCAATCCTCTTGCTGGGCTGTGACGGCCCAGATCGCGCGCGCCATCTTGGCCGCCTGCACCACGATCACCACATTGACCGGGCGCCTGGCCTTGATCTGCTCCAGCCACGGCCCCGGCTCCTTGGCATGCGTGAGCACCGAGCGCGCACCGTGGATCAGCAGCGTGCGCAGGTACGTGTCGCCCCGCTTGGAAATCTCCAGCAGCTTGACCTTGCCGCCCGTGCCGCTTTGCCGCGGCACCAGCCCCAGCCAGGCGCAGAACTCACGCCCGGACTTGAAGGCACTGGCTTGCCCCATCGTGGCAATGGCGGCCGTGGCCGTCAGCAGACCCACACCCGGCATCTGCGCCACGCGCTGCATGTCCTTATCGTCGCGCAGCCGCTGCGCAAGCCGGCCCTCGATGGCCTTGATGTCCTTGGCAAAATCCTTGATCCGCTTGACCTGCTCGCGCAGGCTGTCGGCCACGTACTGCGGGATGTCACCCACCAGCGCCTCCAGCGCCGTCTCGATCTCGGCAAACAACGCGTTCCTGCCCCGCGCAAACGTCGCCCCAGACTCGTGGAGCAGCCCGCGCAGAGCATTGCTCTCGACGTGGACCAGACGGCCGCGCACATGGCCTACATCCAGCTCACGCTGCTGCACATCCCCGCCATCGTCATTCGCGGCAATGCCCTATGGCCCGACAACACGCGGTCTACCTGGGTGACGTTGGCGCACGTCATGGGTGGATGGGACCGCAAGCTGGCCAGGGCCGAGGCGGTGGAGTCTGTCGGCGAACTGCTCGCAGCGCCGGAACCGGGCGACCAGGCCGAGGACAAACCGCAGGCAGCCGAGGCGCCTGCCAGCGCGAAGCTGTCCAAGGTGCGTGCTGAGGTTGTTGCCGCACGCGTCGCCGAGCAGATCGACCTTTTCTGAGGGGCGTTTCCCGTGGGAAACGGGAGCGCCGCCCGTTGCGGAATACGCGCTTTGCGCGTATCGTTGGACAGCGTGATTGAGCAATCATCCGAACATGACTTCCACCGTTTCACCGTCGCGCAACCCGTCGCCCCGCGAGGTCCGGGCTGCCCGCGAGCTGGCGGGTCTGACGCAGACCCAGGCCGGCGCGCTGGTGCATACGACCTGCCGGACGTGGCAGCAGTGGGAAGCCGAGCAGGGCACCAAGGATCACCGTGCCATGCATCCCGCGTTTTGGGAGTTGTTCCAGAGCAAGATTGCCAACGCCCTGCCCCTCCTGGAAGGAATCGCCATGACCACCACCACCAAGGCCCAACGCCGCCTGGCCCACGAACAGGCGCTGGCCAGCACCCGCATCGAGGGCCACCAGCCGAGCCCGGAATTCCTGGCCGACTGCGAGGCCGTGGTCGAAGGCACGATGACGCGCGACCAGGCGCGAGCTGCGAGCCTGGCGCGTGCGCTGGCCAAGGACAAGGCGGCCACGGCTGCGCCTGCTGCTGCCGTCGCCGATGCCGCGTGAGTTTGCCGACCCGTACACCTACCCGGGCACCCGAGTTCTTCGCAACATTCCCGGCATCCGCGACGACGCCACGCTGCGCGACTTCGAGTACGAGCAGACCAAGCTGCGCATCGAGGAACTGCGTGAGAACCCGATTCCCGGCAAGTTCGACCTTGAGCACCTGAAGGCGATTCACGCGCACGTCTTCCAAGACGTGTACGAGTGGGCCGGCAAGACACGCTCGGTCAACATCAGCAAGAACGGCGACAGCTTCGCGCAGCCGGCTTTCATCGAGAGCGCCGGCCGGCAGCTCGGCGCCGCCATCGCCAAAGAGAACAACCTGCAGGGGCTGGAGAAGCCGCAGTTCGTCGAGCGCCTGGCGCTGTACTACTCGGACTGGAACGCACTGCATCCCTTCCGCGAGGGCAACGGCCGCACGACCCGGGAACTGATCGGCCAGATCGCGCGCGAGGCCGGCTACGAGCTGGACCAGACGCGCATCGACAACAGCAAAGACCAGTGGAACGACGCCGCCCGCCGCAGCTTCCACGGCGACCTGGGGCCGGTTAAAGAGATCCTCACCGAGGCGATCCGGCCGAGCCGGGCCATTGCCTTCGAGAAGCTGCCCGAGGCCGAGGCCTGCGCCAAGTTCCCGGAGTTGCGCCGGGCCTTCGGCGGGCTTCGCGCTGTCGAGGATCTGGCGCGTGCCAGCATGCCGGGAGATCCCGAGCGCGTGGCCGGCTACATGCAACAAGTCCGCGCCGAGTTCGCCAAGCGGCTCGAACAAGGCCAGCCGCTGGAGCGCTCCCGCTCGCCCGAGCAAGAGCCCGCCCGTGCGCCCGCCCGCGACCGAGACAGGGACCGCTGACGCGGTTTCCCACGGGAAACGCCGGACGCCCTCACCTCCCCGTCCGGCCGTTGCGTGCCTCAGCGCTTCGAGTTCCGCCCAGGCCTTCGCCTAGCCCCTTCCTCGAAAGCCGTATTCCTGGGCCTGTGCAGGCCAGCGGCGCCGCCAGAGGAGCATGTCGCGGTGCCCTGTCCGGGGGACAGGGCATGAGGCCGGTAGGAGCCGGCCCGGTAGGGCTGACCATCGGCCTGAGCCGATAGGCACTCCGTAGCCCGGCCGAAAGCATGCGACGAACCACCGCCCTTCGCACGCCACCGCCTGGCTGTTGATGCGCGTTTCCCACTGCATAGCCTTCATCTTCATGCGCAATTCACGCTGACGGTGCAGCACCAGCGGGGCCTGCTGCTCCAGCGTCTTGACGCCCACGAACTTCGTTCCCGGCTGCTGGATGGCCAACCAGATCGCCCGCGCATCGGCCGCATCCGTCTTGTTGCCGCCCACAAAGGGCCGTACCGCCTTGGCGTGAATCAACCTCACGCTGTGCCCCTGCGCCGTGAGTTTGCGCGCCCAGTGGTGGGCTCCACCGCATGCCTCGATGCCGATCAGGCACGGCGTGCGGTTCGCAAAGTACGTCAGCACCTTGGCACGCTTGAGCTGCTGATTGACGATCTCGCCGCTACCCATGTCCACCGTGTGTACCTGGAAAACGCTCTTGGCGATGTCCAGCCCAAAGACCTGCTGGCCTGCAACCGTGCCGATGACCTGCCCCGCGTTCATGCCTGATTCACGATTCATGTCGGACCCTCGATGGCGTTTGTGAAGACCGTGGTCTGTCACGCCCTGGGCACTTCGATGCCGCAGCCATTCGAGGGTCCACCTTGCATGGCCTGCAGGCGCAACCTGCTCAACAGCCATTTCATCTCAGGGCTCCAGCTCGAATCCCCGTGGGGAGGGAGGCATCCATTGCATCTGCGCTGGGCGGGCGCAGCGCCTGCCATGGCAGGCAGGGCTGAGCCTCGGTGATGAAGGCGGCCGGGTGCTGCAACCCTGCACGGGCCGCCGGCTCGCCGGCCGAGCGGGCAACGCAAGGGTCAGGCGGCATCCATAATGCAACGATACGACATCACCACGCTGCGCTGTCCCGGCCCGCACGCCGGCGCGCGCAGACTGCTTGCGCCATCGCCCGCGTCGATGGTCGGCATGAACCCGGATCACGGCATGAGCACCCCAGACCGCTTCGACACCGCCGACCTGCGCCGTGCGCTCGGTTGTTTCGGCACCGGCGTGACCGTCGTCAGCACCTTGAACGCCAGCGGCGAACCCGTGGGCGTGACGGCCAATTCCTTCAGCTCGGTGTCGCTGGATCCGCCCATCGTGCTGTGGAGCCTGCGCCGCGCCTCGCCCAGCCTGGCGGCTTTCGATGCCAGCTCGCGCTTCGTCATCCACGTGCTGACTTTGCAGCAGGTCGAACTCTCCAGGCGCTTCGCCAGCCCGGTCCTGGACAAGTTCGCCGGCACGGCCCACCACCCGGGACTGGGCGGGCTGCCACTGCTGGAAGACTGCGCCGCTGTCTTCCAGTGTCTCACCGAGCAGCGCCTGGAGGTGGGCGACCACATCCTGTTCCTGGGTCGGGTGCAAGCCTATGACCACCGCCCGGGCCCGACGCTGCTGTACTGCCAGGGCCAGTACGCCCAGGGCATGGATCTCGAACCGCGCTGAAGCCCCGCGCCATTTCCCAACCCAAGGACCTCACGGCATGAGCTACCTGTTCACCCCGCCTCCCGTCATCAGCGTGCCCGTCATCGGACGCACCGAGCGCTTTCCCGTCCACCGTGTCTACTGCGTGGGCCGAAACTATGAAGAGCACGCCAAGGAGATGGGCTTCACCGGCCGCGAGCCGCCGTTCTTCTTCCTGAAGCCGGCGGACGCCATCGTCGTGGTGGATGCAGGCCAGACCGGCTCGATCCCCTATCCCTTGCTGACCAAGAACCTGCACCATGAGATCGAACTCGTGGCGGCCATCCGCACGGGTGGCAGGAACATCAAGGCGGCTGATGCCCTGAAGCACGTCTTCGGCTACGCCGTGGGCCTGGACATGACGCGCCGCGACCTGCAGAACGAGATGAAGAAGCAGGGCCGCCCCTGGTGCATCGGCAAGGGCTTTGACCACAGCGCGCCCATCGGCCCCATCACCCCGGCCGATCAGGCCGGCGACGTGCTCAACGCCGACATCGCCCTGCAGGTCAACGGCGCCGACCGCCAGCGCAGCAGCGTCTCCAAGCTGATCTGGAACCTGCAGGAGACCATCGAGCACCTGTCGGCCGCCTGGGAACTGCAAGCCGGCGACCTGATCTACACCGGCACCCCCGAAGGCGTGGCTGCCGTGGTCAGCGGCGACCTGATGGTCGGCTCGGTGGCGGGCCTGGGCGAGCTGCGCGTGCGCGTGGCCTGAGGGCAGATCAAGAAAACGTTGCTGCCAGGACCACGAACCGGTCACACGAAGCACGTCCCGGACCCTCGAAACCGTTCGCACGGCGCCCGTCCCGGGCCCATAAGACCGTTCGCATGAGCCCGTCCCGGACCCACAAGACCGTTCGCATGAGCCCGTCCCGGACCCACAAGACCGTTCGCACTGAGCCTGTCCCGGACCCACAAGACCGTTCGCACTGAGCCTGTCCCGGACCCACAAGACCGTTCGCACTGAGCCTGTCGAAGTGCGCGCGAGCGCTTGGACGTCCCCGTCCTGGGCGAAGTCGAAGGGCTCATCCCGAACCATTTCTTCGCGAACCTCCGTGTACAGGCACAGGACTTGGAGTCTCACCCCGCCAACAATTCGGCGTAACGCCGAACATCCACATTGCCCCCTGAGAGGATGACG
>JBMLPD010000665.1:0-1287 GCA_049242285.1 Rubrivivax sp. | reverse complement strand
TGTAGTTCTTGAGCTTGATACCGCACTCGAAGCCTTCCTTGACCTCGCGCACATCGTCCTTCATGCGCTTGAGAGACTCGAGCTCGCCGGTGTAGATCACCACGTTGTCGCGCAGCAGCCGGAAACGCGCGTTGCGAATAACCTGTCCCGCCGTGACCATACAACCTGCCACCGTGCCGATCTTGGAGGCCACGAACACCGTGCGGATCTCGGCCATGCCCATGACCTCTTCCTTCTGCTCCGGTGCCAGCATGCCTTCCATGGCTGCCTTCACCTCGTCCACGGCGTCGTAGATGATGTTGTAGTAGCGCAGGTCCACGCCGTTGCCTTCGGCAAGCTTGCGCGCGCCAGCATCGGCCCGGGTGTTGAAGCCGATGATGACGGCCTTGGACGCAATGGCCAGGTTGACGTCGCTTTCCGAGATGCCGCCCACCGCCGCGTGCACGATCTGCACCTTGACCTCGGCCGTGCTCAGCTTGACCAGCGATTGCGCCAGCGCCTCTTGCGAGCCCTGCACATCCGCCTTGACGATCAGTGCCAGGGTCTGCGCCTGGCCCTCGCCCATCTGGTCGAACATGTTCTCCAGCTTGGCGGCCTGCCGCTTGTTCAGCGTGACCTCGCGGTACTTGCCCTGGCGGAAGGTGGCGATCTCGCGTGCCCGGCGCTCATCGGCCAGCACCATGAACTCGTCGCCTGCAGACGGCACCTCGGTCAGGCCCTGGATCTCCACCGGGATGGAGGGCCCGGCCGACTGCGCGGGCTTGCCGTCTTCGTCCAGCATGGCGCGCACACGGCCATAGCTCGACCCGGCGAGCACGACATCACCCCGCTTGAGCGTGCCGCTTTGCACCAGCACCGTGGCCACGGGGCCGCGGCCCTTGTCCAGCTTGGCTTCGATCACCAGGCCCTTGGCGGCCGCCTCGGCAGGCGCCTTGAGCTCCAGCACCTCGGCCTGCAGCAGCACTTGCTCGAGCAGATCGTCCACACCCTGTCCGGTCTTTGCAGACACGGGCACGAAGGGTGAATCACCGCCGAAATCCTCGGGCACCACCTGTTCGGCCACGAGTTCGCTCTTCAGGCGCTCCACGTTGGCCTCGGGCTTGTCGATCTTGTTCATGGCCACGACGATGGGCACGCCTGCAGCCTTTGCGTGGTGGATGGCTTCCTTGGTCTGCGGCATGACGCCGTCGTCGGCGGCCACCACCAGGATGACGATGTCGGTGGCCTTGGCACCGCGGGCGCGCATCGCCGTGAAGGCGGCGTGGCCCGGGGTGTCCAGGAAGGTGA
>JBMLPD010000664.1:0-1243 GCA_049242285.1 Rubrivivax sp. | reverse complement strand
CGGGTGCACCTGAAGGACGCCGCCTTCGGCGCGCTGGTGGCCGCGTTCCCCAACACCGGCTTCATGGGCGTGCCGCTGCTGGTGGCCCTGCTGGGTCCTGCGGCCGCGGGCCCGGCCATCGGCACCATCCTGGTGGACATCTTCATCACCAGTTCCTTGTGCATTGGCCTGGCACAAGCCCACGAAGCCACCGGCCAGGGCGCGCGCGTGGCCATGGTCAAGGCGCTCAAGGGCACCCTGTCCAACCCCCTGCCCTGGGCCATTGCACTGGGCGCGGCCAGTCAGGCCTGCGGCCTGCAGCTGCTGGGCCCCGCTGACACGGTGGTGCGCATGCTGGCGGATGCGGCCTCGCCGGTGGCGCTGTTCACCATCGGGGCGGTGCTGTGGCGGGCGGGCCAGCACGCCCACGGCCGCACCCCGCCCGCGCTGTTCCTGCCCTTGGCCGCCATCAAGCTGCTGCTGCACCCGCTGCTGGTGTTCAGCGTGGCAGTGGCCGCCCGCACCCTGGGCGTGCCGCTCACCGGCTTTCAGATCATGGTGCTGACGCTGGTGGCCGCCCTGCCCAGCGCCAGCAACGTCTCGCTGCTGGCCGAGCGTTACGGCGCCGACAACGGGCGCGTGGCCCGCATCATCATGGCCAGCACCGCGGCGGCGTTTGTCACGCTGTCGGCCCTGGTGTGGTGGTTCGACGTGCGGCCGCCGGCCTGAGCACACCCCGCCTGGGGCCAGGCGCTCAGATCGCCAGCGGGTCCACGTCCACGGCCCAGCGCAGCACGCCGCGGTGACCCCTGCGCAGACCGTGCAGCACGGGCGTCCAGTGCGTCAGCAGGCGCTGCAGGGCCGCGCGTGAGGGCGACTCCAGCAGCATCTGCATCCGCTCCACATCCGCCACCCGCGCCACGGGCGGCGGCACGGCCGGATACAGGGTGACCCCGGCGGCTGACGTCAGGGCTGCGGCTGCGGCCCCGGCGGCCGCCACGAAGGCGCGGGCCTCCTGGGGCGTGCGGGCCTCGGCCCGAAGCAGCGCCAGGTGGCTGAAGGGGGGCAAGCCGGCCTGGGCCCGCTCCTGCAGCTGCTGCGTCGCAAAGGCCTCGAAGTCATGGCGCTTGAGCGCGGCGTACAGCGGGTGCTGGGGATGCCAGGTCTGCAGCCACATCTGGCTGCGTTGCGCCACGGCCGCGTCGCGCCCGGCCCGGCCCGCGGCCTGCAGCAGCAGGGCGAACAGCCGCTCGGCGGCGCGGAA
>JBMLPD010000663.1:0-5390 GCA_049242285.1 Rubrivivax sp. | reverse complement strand
GGCAAATGCATCCAACTGCCGTTTTCATGATGATTGAAAGCCACCGAGCCGGGTGATGACAAGGGGGCAACGGTGTGGCAAAGCGCGCGATGGGAGGCGGCGGTATCGAGGCCGAGCGCAGGAAACCCCTGGCCTGCGCTGCCGTCCCGAGCCTGATGCCCGGTCAGGAGTTCGCTGTGGATGGCGGCGATACGCCCGCTGCACCGCCCGGCTCGATCACGACGCGGCCGCACTCCCCGCCGCCTGGCGTGAGGATGTGGCCGCGGGTGAGGTCCCTGGAATCGATCAGAACTTGTGCCGCAGCTCGATGTAGTACTGACGCCCGCTCACGTCCAGCTTCTGCTGCTCGGCCTCGGAGTAGAGGAACTGCGCCCGTGTCGGGTTGGTGAGGTTGGTGCCGCTGAAGCTCAACTGCCAGCCTTTGGCGATGTTCCAGTTGGCTGACAGGGCCACGTTGGCCACCGGGGCGGCCCACGTGAAGGCGGAAGGCAGGGTTTGGCCGTCGATCACCACCGTGGCCTGGCTGTTGGCCGTGGGCGACGGCGCCGTGCTGCTGGCCACGTAGGCGCTGCGGTAGTTGTAGACCACACGCACGCTGAAGCGGTCGTTCTCGAAATACAGGCCCAGGTTGCGCGAGTCCTTGCTCACGCCCACCATCGGCCGGCCGTCTTGCACCTTGTTGTTGGCGCGGCTGACGTTGGCGGTGATGCCGAAGCCGCCGCCGATGGGCTGCTCCCAGCTCACCTCGACACCGTTGATCCTGGCCTTTTGCTGCGAGGAGGACAGGATGGAGTACGTGCGCACCTCGTTGGTGAGCGAGGCCGGGTCGGTGAGATCCACGGTCTCGCCAGTGGGGGTGCCGCCGGTCTTGGCATAGCCATCGATGCGGCTGGCATACAAGCTCAGCTGCACGAGCGAGCGACGCGCGAAGAACCAGGCCACCGATGCGTCCCAGTTGTCCGCCGTCATCGGTTTCAGACCCGGGTTGGGGCCTGTGACGGTGCAGACGGTGAAGGTCGTGTTGCAGGTCTGCCCGGTGAAGCCGCTGCCGTAGATGTTGTAGTTCTGACGCCCGATGGTGCGGCTGGCGCCCATCCGCATGACGATGTTGTCAACGGGCTCCCAGCGCAGGTTCAGGCTCGGCAGCACGTGCACGAAGCTGCGCTGCAGAGGCACCTTGTAATAGGTGGTGCCCTGCGTCGGGATGAAGGCCTCGCCGACGAAGTAGTTGGTGCCGTCGCCGGCGGTGTTGATGGCGCCAGGGAAGCGGGTGCAGGGCACCACCGGCTGGCCGGGCTCGATCTTGGGGCAGACGGTGGCCCCGATCGGCGTGGCGATCTGCGAGTCGACGAGCGTGCGCACCACGCGCAGGCCGAAGTTGCCCTTCAACTGCTCGGACACCGTGAAGTCCTGCATGCCGTACAGCGCCGTCTGGCGCTCGACCATCTCGATCTCGGTCACGACACGGCGCTCGAACTCCGGCGTCGTCGGACGGATCTGGCCTTGCAGGTAATTCACCACCACCGGGCGCGGAAAGTAGAAGTCGCCGCTGCGGTCGATGCCGCCGCCCAGGCCGAGGCCGAAGTCGCCCGGAAAGGGGATGGCCAGCGCGGGATCAGGCCCTTGCACCGTGCGCTGCGCCAGTTGCGCCACCTGCCGGCGCAGGTTGCGCTCGTGGTCGGCATGGCGGGCACCGAAGTGCAGCGTCGTGAAGGCGCCGCGGTTCAAGTCCCACTCGCCATCGATGGCCAGACTGCTTTCGCTGTCGACGGTCTGGTTGCGCGCGCCGGCGCGGCTCACCACGCTGTAGCCGCTGCCATCGGCATTGAGCTGCGGCGTGTTGCCTCCGGCTCCGCCGTAGCTCCAGGTTGGCGCCTCTTGCAGGCCGTTCATCTGGAAGCGGGTGGACAGGCCGTTGCGCGCATAGACCAGGCCCTGGTCCAGCGCCGTCTTGCCGACACCGCGGGTGGTGCTGAACAGGGCCTTGAGTTGCAAGTCCTCACGTGGGCGCCAGGTGGCATCGATGTCGAAGAAGCCGCTGGAGGCCTCGGCGCCGCTGCGCAGGTTGGTGCCCATGTTGCCGATGTAGCGCGGCGTGCTGCCAGGGTAGACGATCTCGGCACTCCGCAGGTAACGCAGCTCCTGCCCGCTGGTGGTGATCTGCGTGCCGATCACGGGGTTGCGCAGTTGCGCGAACACCTGCCCCGTGGTGCCACCCGTGCCGCTGCCGTTGCCTGAGCCGGCGCTGTTCAGGCCCTGCAGCATGCTGATCATGGCGCCTGAGTACAGGCGCCCGTAGTTCTCGGCGCCCATGGTCGAGTAAAACGCGGTGACACCGAACTCCAGATCGTTCCGCACCCGCGCCTGGGCCGAGAACATGCCACCCTTGCGGTCGCGCACGCCTTCGACGAACTCGCTGCTCATCGAGCCCGGCATGCGCACGCCGTTGAGCTGCGCCGCGGTGAAGCCGCTGCCGGCCAGCGAGGCGTCGGTGATGCCGCGCATCGTCGCGGTGTTGATCACGCCCCAGCCGCTGTTGCCGCCTTGCGCAAAGCGGCTGACGGAGTCGCGCCGCGCGTAGCGCTTCTCGGCAAACCCCTGGGCGATGAGGCCGAAGGTCGAGGCCTCGTTCTTCCAGTTCATGCTGGCGTTGAGCTGCGGGCTGGTCTTGCCCGGCAGGTCGGCGTGCACGAAGCCGACGTTGGCGGTGCCGCCGAAGCGCTCGCTCACCGACAGCGGCTTGCGCGTGGTGACGTTGATGGTGCCGGCCAGGCCGCCGTCGACGATGTTGGCCTGCGAGGTCTTGTAGACCAGCGCGCTGTTGAGCACCGAGCTGGGCATCAGCGACAGCGAGGTCGAACGGCTGCTGCTGGCCTGATCTGCGACGAACCAGTCGCCACCGCTCACGGTGTGGCCGTTGAACAGGATCAGGGTCATGTCGGGATTGGTGCCGCGCATGCTGACCTTCTCGGCCTCGTCGTAGTCGGTGCGCACAGCCACCCCAACCACGCGCTGCAGCGAGTCAGCCAGGTTCTTGTCGGGCATCTTGCCCACGTCATAGGCCGTGATGGCGTCCACGTTGGCTGCGGCCTCGCGTTTGAGCAGCAAGGAGCGCTCGACCGAGGCACGAATGCCCGTCACGACGATGGTTTCAGTCTCCGCCCTCTTCGCGGCAGCGGCCTTTTCAGCCTCCTCCGCCTTCTTGGCGTCGGCGGCCGCTTGACCTGCCGGCGCTGCCGGTGTGGTCTGGGCCATGACGATTGCCGGACCCGGACCCAGCAACGCCAGCGCGATTGCAGCGGCGAGGGGGTTCTTGTTGAACGTCATATGGGTGCTCTCCTGAATTGATGAGACGGCTGATCTGGGGAAAGTCTGCCAAATCCCCCGTGCAAGCCTGCTCGCGACGGGTTGAAGCGGGGGCAACGATCTGAGCCGTGCACAAGACCGACCTGGGCCGAAACCTGCGCACGAAATCCGCACGGGCCCGCACCGTGCGGGCCAAGGTCGAGGGTGCGCCGCGAGTGGTCCAGCGGCCATTCGGCCACATCAAGTTGCGCGGCCCGCGTCTGGCGAAGAACGCGGCGCGGTTGATGACGCTGAGGGCGCGGTCGAACCTGTGGATGGCTTGCAAAGAGCTGCGGACACTGGATGGAGACGTCAGCCCGAAGGGGGCGGTTGCGGCATGGAATGGCAGGGACGGCGCCTTCCGAAGATCGAAACCGGATCCTTTTGACGCGATGGACCCCTGAAGACGCGGCCATCACGCGTAACGCCTCGGTGGTCGACCTCTGGGCCATTTGTTCACACTGTCCTGGACTGCTGAGAGTGGGGCGCTGCAAGCTACTGCGCAAACAACCCGCGATGGTAGTCGCGCCCGGGTGCGGGCTTCAAGCATGGGCTGTAGTAGCCAGACATTGACCAGGGCGAATGGGACGGTGACCGGCCCGGACCCGCCGCTGCTCATCGAGCGGCGGTGTCACCGCCCACCATGTTGGAGCCACCTCGTGATCGGCAGATGGGAGGCCGCCGATCATCGGCACGCTGCCGCACCAGGCGGCCGAGGGTGGTCAGCAGGCATGGCCGGCAGCCCCCTCACCCCACCCCGTACCCTCCCCCGCCCGGCGTCTCGATCACAAAGACGTCCCCGGGCTGCATGGGCGCGCTGCCAATGTGCGTCAGAACTTCGGTGCGGCCATCGGCGCGCTCGACGCGGTTGATGCCCAGCGCACCAGGCCCGCCACCGGCCAGGCCGAAGGCCGGCACGCGGCGGCCGTTGGAGAGGATGGAGGCCGTCATGGGCTCCAGGAAGCGCACGCGGCGCACGCCACCGTCGCCGCCGCGCCAGCGACCCGCACCGCCCGAGCCGGCGCGGATCTCATAGCTGTCCAGCCGCACGGGGAAGCGGAACTCCAGCACCTCGGGATCTGTCAGGCGCGAATTGGTCATGTGCGCCTGCACCACTGAGGTGCCGTCGTAGCCGCCCGTCACCTGGCCGTCGGGGCCGGTCCAGAGGCCCGCGCCCGTGCCGCCGGAGATGGTCTCGTAGTACTGGTGGCGTTCGTTGCCGAAGGTGAAGTTGTTCATCGTGCACTGGCTGGCGGCCATCAGGCCCAGCGCGCCGAACAAGGCGTTGGTCACGCACATCGAGGTCTCGACGTTGCCGGCCACCACCGCGCCAGGCGAGCGCGGGTTGAGCATGCAGCCCTCGGGCACGATGACGTGCAGCGGCTTCAGGCAGCCGGCGTTCAGCGGGATGTCGTCATCCACCAGGGTGCGGAAAACGTACAGCACCGCGGCCATGGTCACGGCCTTGGGCGCGTTGAAGTTGTTGGGCAGTTGCGCGCTGGTGCCGGTGAAGTCGATGGTGGCCTCGCGCGCGGCGCTGTCCACCGTGATGCGCACGCGGATGTGCGCACCGTTGTCGAGTTCAAGGTCGAACTGGCCGTCGCTCAGGGCCGTGATCACCCGGCGCACCGATTCTTCGGCGTTGTCCTGCACGTGGCGCATGTAGGCCGACACCGTCTCCAGGCCGAACTGCGCCACCATGGCACGCAGCTCCTGCACGCCCTTTTCGTTGGAGGCGATCTGCGCGCGCAGGTCGGCAATGGTCTGGTCAGGGTTGCGGGCGGGGTAGGCGCCCGAGGCGAGCTGGGCCCGCAATTCAGCCTCACGCAGCGCCCCATCGCGCACCAGCAGGAAGTTGTCGAACAGCACGCCCTCTTCGTCGATGGTGACGGAGAACGGCGGCATGGAGCCCGGGGTGCTGCCGCCGATGTCGGCGTGGTGGCCACGGCTGGCAACGTAGAACAACGGCCTTGCCGTCCGCCCTGATCCCGTCGAAGCCCCGCCATCCGCTCGGGCTGAGCCTGTCGAAGCCCCGCCATCCGTTC
>JBMLPD010000662.1:0-19153 GCA_049242285.1 Rubrivivax sp. | reverse complement strand
GCCAGCTCATGTTCACCACGCGCAGCTTCTGGTCCTTGAAGGACTGCACGATCTGTTTGTACGCAGCCGCCGCGCGGCGCGACATCTCCTCCGTGGGCTTGACCGGCTCAGTTCGGTGCTCCCACAACATGGTGGCGGTGTAGACCCGGGCGAAGGGGTTGCCTTCCACCGCAATGCCCGCCACGTGCGTGCCATGGGTGTAGAGGCTGGCCAGCCTCAGCTCTTCCTGGAAGGCCTTGACCCGGGACGGATCCAGCGTGGCCACCGTCTGCTTGAGCACCCGCGCGTCCTCGGTATCCAGCGCCGCCTGCAGGTCCATGCTGCCCTTGACCAGCTTCTTCAACACCGGCCAGCGAGCGGCTGACTCGCCCAAGGGACGCAGCAGATCGTTGGCCGGCCGCGCTTCGCGGTCGAAGGCGATGCCCTTGCCCGGCGTGGTCTTGAACAAGGCCAGGTCCACGCCCGAATCCCAGATGCCCACGCCCACCTCGGTGGCCTTGGCCGTGGGGGCGATGGCGAACTGCCGTGGCGTCCACACGTCAGGCTTGGCCGGCATGGACCTGGACTGCGCGTCGACCACGGCCTGCAGGCCGGCCACCACGGCGCCCTTCAGCGGCGCCATCAGTTCGTTTTGCAGGCGGGCGCTGACGATGGAGCCCACCAGGCCCTCGGGCACCGTCATCTGCATGTTGCGCGCCATCACGTCCACCTGCTGCTCGAAAGCGGGCTTGGTCAGGGCGGGGTTCATCAGCTCCATCTGGCCCTTGAAGGCCTTGACGCCGTCGGCCACGTCGGCCCAGTTCATGGCGCCGTAGCGCCGCTGCACCTCGGCCTGCACCCAGGCGGCATCGCGCTTGCCCAATTGCTGCTCGGCCAGGATGCTGGCCATGGTGCCGGTGGTGGCGCGCGGGCCTGGCTTGTCCTGCAGCGCCTTCAGCCGCTCCACCAGGGCGGGCACGGCGGCCCAGTCGCCCTTGAACTGCGCCAGCGTCAGCAGCACGCCGAAATAGCCGCGCAGCGTGGCGGCGTCCTGGATGTCGTACTTCTGCAGGTCGTCGCGCAGGTTCTTCTCCAGCGCCTCGGCCAGCGCCTGCACTTCGGCGCGCGGACCGTCCAGGTATTGGCTGGGCAGCTTGTCGAGCTTGACCACGCGCCGCGGCAACTGCTCGGCCGAGGTGATGACCTGGCGGGCCGCGGTTTGCGCCGAGGGCGCGCCGGAACTGGCGGGCGTGCCCTGAGCGAAGGCTGCGGACCCGGATGCCAGCAAGGCGGCGGCCAGGGAGAGTGTGGTCTTGTGCAGTCGGGACATGGAATCCTCTGAGTAGTGGGTGGTCAAGGGGAAAAAAACCTGCATGCTGCCTACAGCAACTCGTCGCCGCCCAGGGCATGCGACGAACGGCGGGTTTGGGGCACTGAAATGCGGACGCCTCCGATGGGCTGTGCCTTCAGTCACGCCGCATCGTCCACGGGTTCGCTGGGCAAGCGCCAGGCCAGCACCATGACCGGCAGGCTCATGATGCTCAACACACAGGACCACCCGATGGGTGTCCAGTACCTGTCGGATACCCAGTGTTGCAGCACGCCGCCTGGCGCACAGGCCCGCAGCAAACCCGCATATGCCAGGGTCAGCATGCAAAGGGCCTGGTAGGCCACGGCGTAGGCTGCATTGCGCACCGCAAGCTGCCGCTCGTCCAACAGGTCTTCTGGCGCCACAGCCACGTACCGCACGGCCCTGCGCAACCGGAAGTACAGGAGCAAGCCCGTGATCAGGAGCGCAAACTCGCCGTAGGTTCTGAGCTTGAGCGGCGGGATGAAGACCGCGAGCGCCAGGGCGGCGATCAACAGGCTCATCAGCGCCACCATCACCCGGCGAGGAGCTTGCTCGCGCAGGCGGCTGGGCCGCCGGTCAGCCAGCGACTTCTCCACCTGGCTTCGGCTGATGCCTTCCAGCCAGTAAAAGCGCTTCTTCCGCGGCCTGTCCGCCTGGGTCATGTCATCGCTCCAAATCAAGAGAACCAGCGCCAGCATGTCAAGGCGCCGGATCAAAGGGACGCACGGAAAACAGTTCCTGGACGCTCAGGCCCAGCACCTCCGCCAGACGCAATGCGAGCGTCAGGCTCGGGCTGTACTCGCCGCGCTCGAGGTAGCCGATGGTCTGGTAGTGCACCGCCACCGCATCGGCCAGCGCCTGGCGCGACAGGCCCCGCGCCACACGCGCCGCCTCGATGCGGTTGAAGAGCGGTTCTTCCTTGTTGCGGCCCATGCGAAGTAGCATACATGCTATGTATCATTCATGCTATAGAGACCCTGGGGAGCAGTCGGTCATTGCAGTCGTGCAGGTCAGTGGCGTCCGGTCCGTACCGCCTGGGGCTTGGGACCCAGGGCCCGTTAAGCTCGCTGCCATGGACCCACGAACCGAACTCACCGCACGCAACTTTCCCACCGCGGAAGAAGAGGCCCTGGCCAAGCCGCCCGCCTCCCGCTACGAAGGCCCGGGCAGCGCCTACAAGCTCGCCTTCACCGACACCGAGTTCCTGCTGCGCGAGGAGCTGCGCCCGGTGCGCATGCAGCTCGAATTGCTCAAGCCGGAGATGATCCAGCAGGAGCACGGCATCACCTCCACGGTGGTGATCTTCGGCAGCGCGCGCATCCTGTCGCCGCAGGCGGCCCAGGACCTTCTGGCGCAGGCCCGTACCCAGGGCGAGCCCCTGGCGCTGCGGCGTGCCGAAATCGCCCTGGACATGAGCCGCTTCTACGGCGAGGCGCAGCGCTTCGCGACCCTGGTCACCGAACGATCGAGGGCGCACGACACCCCCATCGTCGTGGCCACGGGCGGCGGGCCCGGCATCATGGAGGCGGGCAACCGCGGCGCCTGCGAAGTGGGGGGCAAGAGCATCGGGCTGAACATCGTGCTGCCGCACGAGCAGGCCCCCAACCCCTACATCACGCCGGAGCTGTGCTTCCAGTTCCACTACTTCGCGCTGCGCAAGATGCACTTCCTGATCCGCAGCATCGCGCTGGTGTGCTTCCCCGGGGGCTTCGGCACGCTGGACGAGCTGTTCGAAGTGATGACGCTGCAGCAGACCGGCAAGATCCGGCGCCGCCCCATCCTGCTGTTCGGCCGCGCGTTCTGGGAGAAGCTGCTCGACTTCGACCACCTGGTGGACACCGGCATGATCAGCGAAGCCGACAAGGGCCTGTTCCGCTACGTCGAGACGGCCGACGAGGCCTGGGCGGAGCTGGCGACGCACTACGGGTTCGCTTGACCGGAACCTGAGCGGACTTCGCCCGGCGCACGCCGTCCACTGGAATCAGAGCATTCGCATCCCACCACCTCTTCAACCGAGAGTTGCACCCATGCTCATCCGCCACGCCACCCTGCCCGACGGGCGCACCGACATCGACGTTCTGGTTCGCGACGGCCGCATCGCTGCCGTGGGCCCGGCCCTGCCTGCGCCAGAAGGCGTGGAGGTGGTGGATGCACAGGGCTTCCTGCTGTCGCCCCCCTTCGTGGACGCCCACTTCCACATGGACGCCACGCTCAGCTACGGGCTGCCGCGCGTCAACCGCAGCGGCACGCTCCTGGAGGGCATTGCGCTGTGGGGCGAACTGAAACCGCTGCTGACGCAGGATGCCCTGGTCGAACGCGCCCTGGCCTATTGCGACTGGGCCGTGGCCAAGGGGCTGCTGGCCATCCGCTCGCACGTGGACGTGTGCGACGAGCGCTTGCTGGCCGTGGAGGCGCTGCTGCACGTGAAGCAGCGCGTCAAGCCCTACCTGGACCTGCAGCTGGTGGCCTTCCCGCAGGACGGTGTGCTGCGCAGCCCGAATGCGCTGGCCCACCTGGAGCGTGCGCTGGACATGGGTGTGGACGTGGTGGGCGGCATCCCGCACTTCGAGCGCACCATGGCCGATGGGGCCGAGAGCGTGCGCATCCTGTGCGAGATCGCTGCCGCGCGCGGCCTGCGCGTGGACATGCACTGTGACGAGACCGACGACCCGATGTCGCGGCACGTGGAGACGCTGGCCTTTCACGCCCAGCGCCTGAAGCTGCACGGCCGCGTCAACGGCTCGCACCTGACGTCCATGCACTCCATGGACAACTACTACGTCAGCAAGCTCATCCCCTTGATGGCCGAGGCCGGCTTGAGCGCCGTGGCCAACCCGCTGATCAACATCACCATCCAGGGCCGGCACGACCCCTACCCCAAGCGCCGCGGCATGACGCGCGTGCCGGAGTTGATGGCGGCCGGCCTCAACGTCGCCTTCGGCCACGACTGCGTGATGGACCCCTGGTACTCACTGGGCTCGGGCGACATGCTGGAGGTGGCCGGCATGGGCCTGCATGTGGCGCAGATGACCTCGGAGGACGGCATGCGCGCCTGTTTCGACGCCGTGACCGTGAACCCGGCGCGCATCCTGGGGCTGGAGGGCTACGGCCTGGATGTGGGCTGCCGCGCCGACTTCGTGCTGCTGCAGGCGCGCTCAGCCGTGGAGGCGCTGCGCCTGCGCGCCCACCGCCTGCTGGTGGTGCGCGGCGGGCAGGTGCTGGCGCGCTCCCGGCCCATTCAGGCCGAACTGCACTTGCCGGGCCGGCCTGCGGCGCTTGACTTCACGAGAACCATTTCACGCTGAGGCGCTGGCCTGCGTGCCCTGTGGTCACAAGGCCGTCGGTGGCACCCCTAGAATCGACCGACACCAGGCAAGCGAAGCGCCCACTCATGTCCATGAAACTGATCGGTTCGATGACCAGCCCCTACGTGCGCAAGGTGCGCATCGTGATGGCGGAAAAGAAGCTTGAGTGTCAGATGGTGGTGGAGGATGTCTGGAACAAGGACGACATCCTGGCTTCCAACCCGCTGGGCAAGGTGCCTTGCCTGGTGATGGAAGGCGGCGAGGCGGTGTTCGATTCGCGCGTGATCGTGGAATACCTGGACACCCTGTCCCCCGTGGGCAGGCTGATCCCGCCTTCGGGCCGCGAACGCGCCGAAGTGCGCACCTGGGAAGCGCTGGCCGATGGCCTCCTGGACGCGAGCATCCTGGCCCGGCTGGAGGCCACCTGGGCCGGGCGCCAGCCGGCCGAGCGCTCGCAGGCCTGGATCGACCGCCAGATGAGCCGTGTGGACGCCGCCCTGGCGGCGATGTCCAAGGGCCTGGGCGACAAGGTCTGGTGCGCCGGCAACCACTTCAGCCTGGCCGACATCGCTGCGGGCTGTGCCCTGGGCTACCTGGACTTCCGCTTCGCCCACATCGACTGGCGCGGGCGCCACGACAATCTGGCCCGCCTGGCGGAAAAGCTCTTCGCCCGGCCCTCCTTCGTCGAAACTGCGCCGGCCTGAGCACCAGCGCCTGCTGGCGCTGTGGGCTCTGTGGGGTCACCCCGTGAGGCATCGGCCGGCATGGCACTTCCGTGTCTGGATGCCGCCCGGCGCGAAAAGTGAAGCCTCGAGCCGGGTTGCACCCGTCGGCGCCCGGGGCCCCGGCGGCGGCTCGCGGTGCACGGGGGCCAGCCTGATGTGCCCGGCGGGCGCGCCGGCACGTCAGCCCAGAAACTGTCGCAGGGCCTGCGCAGTTTCCTGCGGGCATTCCTCGGGAATGAAGTGACCGCAAGGCAGCGCGCGGCCCTCCACCCGGCCGCTGCACTGGGCCTGCCACAGCGCCAGAGGGTCGAACATCCGCTGCACCACGCCGCGCTCGCCCCACAGCACCAGCAGATCGCAGGCGATGCGCTGGCCGGCCTCACGCGAGGCGCGGTCGTGTTCGAGATCGATGCCCGCGGCCGCGCGATAGTCCTCGCAGGCGCCGTGGATGGCCTCGGGGGTGCAGAAGCAGCGCTCGTAATCGGCCAGGGCCTGCGGCTCCAGGTGCGACAAGCCGGCGCTGCCCCACCCCCCCAGCTTGGCATGCAGGTACTCGCGCGCGCAGCCGCCGATCATGCGCTCGGGCAGCGGTGCGGGCTGGATGAGGTGGAACCAGTGGTAGTAGGCGCGGGCAAAGGCCATGTCGGTGGCGCCGTACATGTCGAAGGTGGGTGCGATGTCCAGCAGGCACAGGCGGCTGACGGCTTGCGGGTGGTCCAGCGCCAGGCGGTGCGCCACCCGGCCGCCCCGGTCGTGGCCGCACACCGCGTAGCGCGCGTGGCCCAGTTGCGCCATCAGCCCGGCCATGTCGGCGGCCATGGCCCGCTTGCTGTAGCCGGCGTGGTCCGGCCCGCCGTCGGGCTTGTCAGAGTCACCATAGCCGCGCAGGTCGGGCAGCACCAGGCGGAAGTGCGGCCACAGGAGCCGCGCCACGGGGTGCCACATCACGTGCGTCTGCGGGAAGCCGTGCAACAGCAGCAGGGGCGGGGCCTCCACCGGGCCGCCGATGCGCACCCGCAGCGAGACCTCGCCCGCGCGCAGGCGCTGCTCGGTGAAGCCGCTGAACCAGGTGCTCTGGTCTTGCCTCATGCGGTGCGGACGCGGGCTTGCATCCGGGCAGGAGGTTCGCAGGCGCTCAGTCCGAGGCCGCGCGCTCCGAGCGCATCCATGTCCACTGCAGGCCCAGGCCAGCGCTGTATCCCGTGGTGCGCGAGACCAGCGGGCTGTCGGCGTTGGCAGCACCGGCCACGGTGTCCAGCCGGCCGAAGCCGAAGACGCGCCAGTCGCGGGTCAGCCGGTGCGAGGCTGTCAGCCCCAGGCGCCATGAGATCAAGCCGGCCTTGGCTTCATAGCCGGGCCGCAGGGCCGTCGCATAGGCCGGGGCCACGTCGTAGAAGGTGCCGGCCAGGCGGCGATCGCCCAGCAACGCCCCGGCGCTGGCGGTCAGGCGCCAGCCCGCCAGTCCGGAATGGTTCCACTGGATCTCGGGCTCCAGCGCCAAGCCGCGCGAAGCGAAGCGGTCACTCACATCAAAAACTCCGCGCAAGGGAAGCTCCAGGCGCCACTGGCCACCGCCCGGGGCCGCCCCCAGATCCCAGCGGCCCCGCGGCCCGAACTCCACCAGCGTGCCCAGCTCAGGCATGCCCAAGCGGGCCTGGGTGTCGTTGGCTCCGGACCCCAGCGAGCCGGAAAAGCCGATGTCCAGTTCGAAATTGGATTGCTTCACCGCCCGCACACCGAAGGCGCCGCGGTCGATGCGCAGCCAGGGACCTCGGTAGAGCACATAGGGCAGCGCGATGGCACGCCGCACGTCCTCGGATGCCCCGGGCCAGGCCTGCTGCGTCAGGCCGAAGGCCACGCCGCCCACTTCCCACAGCGGCTCGGCCCGGGGCGTGGAGGGGGCGGACTGGGCCGCTGCAGGCCCGGCAGCCAGCAGAGCCAGCCCTGCCAGCGCCGATGCCACACAGGGCAGGAAGGAAAGTGTTTTCAGCATTTGCGGATTGTGCAGCCCCGAGTCCGGCCTGCACAACCCCCGCGGCAAAGCAGGCCGCAGGGGGTGCGGGCACCTCCACGCGTTTGTTGCCGAAGTCTTCAACCTGAAAACGGCAGTTGACCGCTTGCAATCTTGCCGCACACCGCGTGGACTCGGTCCTGGCGTTGTTTTCGCAGCCTCACCTTTGGGGTGACAGCGCCATGCACTTGCCAGCACCGCTTTTGATGCGCCATGCGGTGTTGCTCCTCCTTGCAGGCACGAGCCTGCCGCGTCGTCGCGCCTTGCCGGGCGCCCCAACAGCAGCGCTGGCAAATGCATCCAACCGCCGTTTTCAGGTTCAACCGCTGCGCACCAGCACCGCCTGCAGGCATGCCAGCATGGGACTCGCCATGGGGATGGTGAGCATGGTGCTGCCCACCGCCATGAACAGCAATGCAGTGATTCTCGCCGCCGCGATCACGCCCTTGTCCAGCAGCACGCTGGCGAAGATGATCATGATCAGCGCCTTGGTCTGCAGCAGCCAGCAGATGAGGCTCGCCTCGCCCGGCTGCGACTTCAGGATTCGCCCGGGCAGGTGCACGCCTGCAAGCTTGCCCGTCACGGCCGCCAACAGCAAACACGTCGCCGCTGCGAACACCACCGGCACGCCCGAGCCGTCGGGCATGTCCCAGCGCGTGCGCAGCCCGGTGGACAGGAAGAACACCGGCATCAGCACCAGCAGCACGTGGTGGCGCAGCAGGTCCATCTGGTGCTGGTCGAACCACTGCGCGTCGATCACCGCCCCGGCAATGAAGGCGCCCAGCATGTGATGCAGGCCGCACCCGTCGGCGCCCGGCGCGCAGGCGATCAGCCACACCAGGGCGACGAACCAGCGGTCGCGCGTGGGCAGGCGCGGTAGGGCCTTGCGCAGGCCCCATGCCGGCAGCGCGAAGGCGGCGAGGAACACCGCCTGCCTGCCCGCGCGCGCCCGGTACTCGGTGCGTCCCGGCCGCCAGATCAGGCAGGGCACGGTGAAGACGATGAACCTCGCCGCGAGGCAGAGCTCGGTGGTGTTCATGGTGGAAGACGGCATGGCCGAAGGGTCCGAGGTTCAACGGACCGCGGCAACCGAGCCCGGCAGCAGGTTGACGGGCTTGTGAAGGAAGCGCCCGCGGAGCTCACGCAGTGTAGAAAGCACCTTGCTGTCGAACCGACCAGGGCGGGCGCCGCCGTACCGGAGGCCAGGGTTTGTGCCGCAGCTTCCTTTATCATGTGGACATGGTCAACGACGACCCGGATTCGGGTGGGGTGGCGCAGCGGCGCTACGAAAACGCCCTCCTGCTGTTCGAGGAATTCGTGCAGGCCGCCGTGCGTCACCCTGACGCTGCGGCCTTGCGTGGCCTGGAAAGGCGCTTTGCCGAGCACCTGCTGATTCAACCCAGCTACTGGAGCCAGATCAAGGCCCGAACCCGGCAGATCGGTGAGCGGCTGGCCCGGCAGTTCGAGCAGCGCTGCCGCAAACCCGTGGGGTGGATGGACCTCCCGCACGCACAGGTGGCGCAGGTACGCCCCTCCGACGAACCGCTGCCCGCTCCGCCTGCGCCCTCCATCCCGCAGGACGACGATGAACGCTTCATTGTCGGACTGGTGCTGAGTTACTACCGGCGTCACCCTCACCGGGCGCGCGCGCGTCTGCTGGACCTGCTGGGCGAGGTGCTGACGCCGCTGCCCGCAGCCGCGGCACCGTCGCCGTTGGCGCAGGCCTCCAGCGGCACACCCGCCCCAGCGTCCTGCCCTGCTGACGACAGCGCGGAACTTCTTCGGCGCAGCCTGCAGGGCGTTGCGCCGCTGAAGCGCCGGCGCTGACAGCCCCGCCCCGGGCCCCGGGCGCGCTTTCAGCGCGCGTGTCCATCCTGCGCGCCGATCCCGCGCGCCCATCCCGGGTGTGCATCCTGCCGTCTTGTGGCGCGCCCTTCTTCGCAGCCTGATCGAACCCTCTCGGCCGCCAGGCGCCAGCGCAGGCCCGCAGGTCAGCCGCCCCGTTTCCCGGGAGCTGTGCGCGCGGCATTTGCGCAACAGAATTTGATCAAGAGAAAAAACATATTGCAATTGATAAAGCTTGCGTTATCATTCCGCATCTTCCAACCCTTGCCCTGACCCTTGTTCCCGAACCCTGTCTTGAACTTCCGCCGCGTTGCCTTGCGTGCAGCCGGTGTCCAGGCGCAGATGCACGACGGCTGACGAGGCTGCGGCGTCCTTCGCACGGCACGGCCCGGATGGCATTCGCATCCGGGCCGTTTCGTTTTTTGCCTGCCCTTTGGCGGGCATGAGGAGAGAGAAGATGGAGATGAGTCTGCTGCTGATGATCAAGGCCCAGGCGGCCGGTTTCGCGCCCGCTCTGGCACCCGCGCGCGGTATGCGGTCCGCGCTGGCCCGACTGCTGGCGGGCGCGGGCAGGTTCCTCGACGGCCTGTCGCAACGCCTGGCCGACGCCGAAGCCCGGGCCGCTGCACGCGAGGCCCTGGTCGTGCACGAAGCCGTGGAAGCGTTGCTGGAGTTCCACGCCGAAGCCGGCGCCCCCGAGGGCGCGCTCTACGTCAGCGGGGAGTTCCTGGGCCATGTGCCCGGGGTGACCCGGCTGTGAACCTGGCGCCGCCGCACCGCGCCGCCCCGAAGCACGGGGCCTGACCACACACATGGCGGGCCCCGGGCTCCGGGGCGGCGGTCAGGGCTGCTGCGCGGCGCGCAGGCGCTCCTCCAGACCAGGGTGCGTGCTCACCCAGGCCGGGGGCTCCGCTCCACCCCGGCGCTCCCGTTCGGCTTGGAACTTTCTCCAAAGCCCCACCATCACACGCGGGTCCAGGCCGGCGCGCGCAAGGCACTCGCGGGCATGTGCGTCAGCCTCGCGCTCGGCCTCACGCGAGTGCCGCAGAAACTGCACCGCACCCACCGTCGTCGCCAGGGCCGAGGAGAAATCGGACAAGACCGTGCTCGCCACCGCCAGCAGCCCCAGCGACTTCAGCAGATGGCCCATGCCATGGCGGTGGACGACGTGGCCGATCTCATGTCCCAGCACCGCCAGCGCCTCGTCCTCGGTCAGCACTTCCCGCAAGCCGTCAAACAGCAGCACAGTGCCATCGGGCAGCGCCATGGCGTTGAAGCCCGGCTCGTCGCGCATGCGGCGGAATTCCAGCGCGAAGGTACGCCCCTGCCCGCAATCCTGCGCCATCTGCGCAAAGCGGCGCCGCAACACCGTGTCGTCGGCGGATCGGGTCGAGGGCGCCCATTGGCCCGAGTCCATCGACTTCAACAACTGCTTGCCCACCATTTCGTCCACGCTCAGCGGCACCAGGGGCAGCACCGCTCGGGCGGCCAGGCCCACGCCGTGGCGGTCTACCCAGGCGATGGTCGCCACGAGCAGCACCAGGCAGGCCATGACGGCCGGCCAGGACCGCCACAAGCGCGCCGCGGGCTGCGTCCGGCGTGCCCCGCGCAACAGCGCCTCCACGAACGGCCCCTGGGCAGGGTCTTGCCGGTCGAGCCACAGCGTGCCCCCATCGGGCAACCCCACCGGATAGGGGCCGTCATGCCAGCGTTCGCCCAGCGCCAGCGATCCCAAGGGGTGGCGTCTGTGCCTGGCATCCGTCAAGGTCGGCGGCGAAGCCTCACTGTCGCAAGATCCGGCATCCCCTGCGACCGCCTGGGCCTCGGCGGTCGGTGCGATCACGAGGTCTTGCGCCTGTATCCAGGCGGCCACGTCGCGGCCCCAGGTCAAGTGACCGTCGAACAGGCGCCCGCGTACGGACCCGGCCGCCGGCATGCCCTTGTCTTCATGTGCAGCGAATACGGACATCGTCGTCACCACCCCAAGTCCAGACCGAACATGTCCGCAGCCGCATCGCCGGTGGCTCGACCGGCCCGGTCGGGCGCCACGGCCACGCGCATCTCCGACAGCGGCACCTCACCCACGACCTCTACCGACTCGATACGGTAACGCGCGATCGCCACCGCGGCAAAAGGCCAGTACAGGCCCGCCGTCAGCAGCGTGAGCAGCGTCTGGGTCAGGACCAGCTTGCACAAAGTCCAGCCGCCCATGTGCCCGGCGAACCCGATCCCGCCGTCCAGGCGGGTATGGCCCCAGACGATCTGCTGCGCGCGCGCAGCAAAGAAAGGCCACGCGGCGATCCACGCGACGAGTGAGAGCGCGGCCCCGGCCACCACCGAAAGGACGATGTGGTCAGACGGTATCGACTTGGGGTTGCCGCCCCACACGATGGCAACGGTCAGCGCGAACATCAGCATGCCCACAACCCCTCCCGCGATGGCGAGCACCAGCCCCTTTGCGTACAGGGCATAAAAGGCCGTGGCGGCCGGCTCGAAGCTGAAGGCCCGATCACCGAAGCTGGCGCGCGCGTGCTGCAGCCTCTTCAGCCGTGCGTGCGCGCACGGCAAGAGAGCGACCAGGAGCAGGCCGGACCACATCACCCAGTCCAGCGGCGCCCCGGCATGGGTCAGAACCGTACCCAGCGTCCAGACCAGCAGCAGCGGCACGCACACCTGGTAGACCTCGCGCCACGGTGCCTGGAAGCCGAAGCGCAGGCCGCGCCAGCTCGTGTTGGCGAGCTTGAAACGCTGTGCACCGGCAAACAGTGCGGGCCCGGCCACCAGAAGCAGCGCGAGTACCGCCCAACCCAGCCATGGCGACAAGTCGAAAGCCAGCGTCCACCCGGCCAGCAGCGCGAGCGCAAGCACACGCCCGAGCAGGATGCGCCAGGGATCTCCGTGGTAGTCGAAACGGTCGCCCAGCAGCGCGGTGTGCTGCGCGAACCAGCGCGCCTTGCGCACCTTGGCCCAGGCCGAGTAGACCCCCAGGGTCAGCAAGGTGAGCAGCAGGTTGACGACCCAGATCCTGAAGTACTCGGCACCCTGCCCGTCAAACACGAGACGGGCACGGAAGGCCGGGTCGGGCGGCGGTGGGGCGGGCAGGGAGGGCGGCCCGCCTTGGAGCTCGCGCTTGAGCGCGCTGTCCTCGAGTTGATCGGCCAGGCGTCGCCGGCCCAGGTCGGCAGCGCCCGGGGCGCCGGGCCCACCCGCGCCGTCCCCGACCTGGACTCGAAGTTCTTCCGGCATCGACACGCGCAATCCTTCCCGTTTTCAGCGCGCCCCTGGGCAGCTGCTGCGATTCTTTGTGGCAAAAGTCTACAGGGAAGGGAAGCCCTCCGGCAGGGCCTGGGTGGCGGACATGCCGGGCGGGGTCTGCCGCATGCGGTGACCCGAACGCCCATCGATCCGGTCACCCTTGTCACGGACCCGATGATCGAGATGACACCATGGGTGCGGCGCCCGTGAACGGGCAGGATGGCACGATTGCGGCTTCCCATGAGCAGGGCAGCAGCCATGCCCGTCAACAGTCTCGAAATCGCGCCCGGGCACCGCGTCAGCGCCCACGCAGTGCGCAACATGCGCTTCGTCACCACCAGCATCACCGCCGCTGCGGCGGAGGTTCTGGCCTGCGGCTCGGCCGTGACCCTCGAGCCCGCGTGACGGCCGCCGCTGCCAGGAGCAGCGCCACTGCCGCAACATCCGCGAGCGTGAGCAGGCGCTGCGGCAGGTGCTGGCCCTGAGCACACGCTGCGAGCCCGAGGGCATTGCCGCCACGGGCTCGCAACTGCCCAGCGCAAACGTGGTCGTCTCGTCGGACAGCTTCAAGACCTTCATCGCCGGCGTTCGATCGTGCTTCGGCGGCCGCTTGCGCGGCTGTGAGACGCTGCTGGAGCCCGCCGCGGCTGGACAACCTGGTGCCGCCAGCAGCCTGCGTCCGCCGGCGCAGCCGCCCGACCGCTCCGCGGGCAGGCAAGGCGCGGGGGCGTGGCCGGTGAACACCCGGCCGGCAACGCCATCGACAAGGGCTTGACGGCCGGTTCACGTACACCGTGACGCCGATGCCGCGCCCATGCGGCTTCACCTGGGGCGGCGCGCCGAAGTCCGGCGTCAGCGGCAGCGCGCGCCGTTGCGCGGCCCGCTCGGGGGACAAACCCGGGCCGCGTATGTGCGAGCCCCTAGACTTGTGTCCCGCGCATTCCGATTCGCCACCGCCCTCCCTTCCTTGTTTCCGATCCCTTGTCGATCCCCAAAGGCTCCCCGTGAAGTTCAAGATGCCCCGCAATTCCCTCTTCGCGGTGCTGCTGCGTGCGCCCTGGTGGGTGAGCCTGGCCATCGCCGCAGGGCTGTCGCTGGTGCTGGCGGCCCTGCTGCCCGACGATTACCGCGTGGTGGGGGCGCTCGGCACCTTCCCCTTCGTGGTAATCGGCGCGCTGGCGGCCTGGCGCCAGGCGCAGTTGCCCAGTGCCGCCGAGGTGGCGCGCACGCAGGAGGCGGTGGTGGCCATGACCTGGCCGGTCTTCGCCGCCCAGCTGGAGCAAGCTTTCAGGCACGACGGCTTCGACGTGCGCCCCGGCGCGGCAGCCCCTGTGGATTTCGAGCTGTCGCGCGGCGGGCGGCGCATGCTGGTCAGTGCCCGGCGCTGGAAGTCGGCGCAGACGGGCGCGCAGCCGCTGCGGGCGCTGCAGGCCGCCCGCCAGGCCGCTGACGCAAGCGATGCGCTGTTCATCTGCCTGGGCGGCCTGACCGAGAACGCCCGGCCCTACGCCACCCAGCACGGCATCCAGGTGTGGCAGGCCGCCGAACTCGCGCACGCCCTGCGCCCGGGGCGCAAGGGGCTCCAGATTTGAAGCGCAAGGGCCGGACGGCCAGCGCCGGAGGGGTGGCACCTGCATCGCAGCCCCATGCTCAGCTGCAACCTCAGCCGCACGACGTGCGCCCGGGTCAGTCGGTGGAACTGCTCAAGCAGCTGCACATCCTCACCCGCGACGGCAAGCTCAACCAGGACTCGCGGCGCAAGCTCAAGCAGGTCTACCACCTGTTCCAGTTCATCGAGGGGCTGCTGCAGGAGCTGTCGCCCAGCGCCGAGGGGCCGCTGGTGGCCGACCACGGCGCAGGCAAGTCCTACCTGGGCTTCATCACCTACGACCTGTACCTGAAGGCGCTGGGCCGCGGCACGGTCTACGGCATCGAGACCCGCGGCGAACTGGTGGAATCCTCCCGCGCGCTGGCGCAGCGCCTGGGCTTCCAGCGCATGCAGTTCCTGAACCTCAGCGTGGCCGAGTCCGCCCGCAGCGCTGACCTGCCCACGCGCTTCGACATGGTGACGGCCCTGCACGCCTGCGACACGGCCACAGACGACGCCATCGCCTTCGGCCTGCAGAAACAGGCCCGCTTCATGGTGCTGGTGCCCTGCTGCCAGGCCGAACTGGCCGCCCGCCTGCGGCTGAACAAGGCGCTGCAGCTGTCGCGCACGCCGCTGGCCGAACTTTGGCGCCACCCATTGCACACGCGCGAACTCGGCAGCCAGCTCACGAATGTGCTGCGCTGCCTGTATCTGGAATCCCAGGGCTACGCCGTCACCGTCACCGAGCTGGTGGGATGGGAACACAGCATGAAGAACGAGCTCATCCTGGCGCGCTTCACCGGCCACCGCAAGCACAGCGCCGGCCAGCGCCTGAAGGCGCTGCTGCAGGAATTTGCGCTGGAGCCGCTGCTGGCTGCGCGGTATCCGGCGCTGGTGGCTGCGGCAGCGACGGCGGCCCCCCCGACCTTGCCGGCCAGGGACCAGACCGCCGCGCCCCCAGACCACCCTGGGCTGCGGGACGGGCTCGATCCGCATGGGGACTGAGCCTGCCGAACGCCACGAGCCGCCCTACGCCTGGGTGGTGGTGTGGGCCTGCTTCGGCAGCCTGGCGGTCATCTTTGGCGTGGCCTACTCGTTCGCCGCCTTCTTCGAATCCTTCGCGCGCGAGTTCGATGCGCAGCGCGCCGATGTGTCGCTGGTGTTCGGGCTGTGCGGGCTGATCTACTTCGTGCTGGGCGTGGGCGGCGGCATGCTGGCCGACCGCTTCGGCCCGCGCCTCACCTGCGTCAGCGGCATGGTGCTCATCGCCACGGGGCTGCTGGGCACCAGCCTGGCGGGTTCGATGGGGGGCGTGTACCTCGCCTACGGCGTGTGCATCGGCCTGGGCATCGCCCTCGTCTACACGCCGGCCATTGGCTGCGTGCAGCCCTGGTTCACGCGCCGGCGCGGCCTGGCCTCGGGCATCGCCAGTGCGGGCATCGGCGCGGGCACGCTGGTGGTGCCGCTGGGGGCCTCGGCCCTCATTGCCGCACTGCCCTGGCGCGACGCCATGCGGCTGATGGCGCTGGGCGTGCTGGTGCTGGGCGCGGGCTGCGCCTGGCTGATGCGACGTGCGCCGGTGGCCCCGGCCGCGGCCCCGCTCGCCGGCGCCCATGCGGCGGGTGGGGCAGGGGGCTCGCTGGCGGCCGTCAACACCCCGCCCGGCCTCACCCTGCGCCAGACGCTGCGCCAGCGCCCTTTCTGGTGGCTGTACGCCGCCACCGTGCTGGCCGCGCCCACCATGTTCGTGCCCTTCGCGCACGTGTCCGCCGCCGCGCGCGATGCCGGCATCGACAACGCCGCGGCCGTGGGCCTGGTGGGCTTGATCGGCATCGGCAGCCTGGTGGGGCGCTTTGCGATGGGGGCCGTGGCCGACCGCCTGGGCCGGGGCCGGACGCTGGTGCTCATGCAGGGATCGATGGGCGCGTCCTACCTGCTGTGGGGCGCAGCCGAGGGCTACCCCGCCTTCGCCGTGTTCGCGCTGTGGTTCGGCCTGAGCTACGGCGGCATCGTCTCGCTGCTGCCCGCGCTGTGCATGGACTTGTTCGGCGCCCGCGCGCTGGCCAGCGTCATCGGCACGCTCTACAGCGGCGCGGCGCTGGGCAACCTGCTGGGGCCGGTGCTGGCCGGCAGGGCGTTCGACCAGCTCGGCGGCTACGGGCTGGTGATCGGCGTGGGCATGGCGCTGTCGGCGCTGGCCACGGTGGCGTCGGCGCGCGTGGTGACCCCGCGGGCGGGCGCGGGCGGACGCGGTTGAGCGGCGTACGCGGGCGAGCGCCCTCCGGGGTCTGCGCCCGCAGGCCGCAAGCCAGCGAGCTGCTTCAGAAGAACGCCATCGTGCGCACCTCGATGCTCTCGCGCTTCATCGCCCCGGGCGGGGTGGTGGGGTCTTCAAAGGCGGTGTGGCCCATGAAGCGGGCGCGGCCATCGGTCTCGGAGTCGTAGGTCTTGAGCAGCAGGGCCTGGCTGGCCTGCATCTGCGGAAAGTAGACCCAGCGGTGCCGCGGCGAGTGGCGCATGACGTAGATCTCACCCGTTCGCTCGCGGTACTTCAACTCCATCACCAGCATGTCCTGCGGGTCATGCGTGGTGGCGTCGCACATGGCCAGGGGCAGCTCCTCCACCTGACGGTACAGCGGCTTCCAGACATTGAAGAACGCCACCCGCCGTTGCAGCAGCGCATCGGCCTGCTCGGGGAGCAGGTCGCGCACGCGCTGCGGGCCGCTCTTGACCGTGTAGTCGCTGTGCACCAGCATCACTGCGGGGCGCTGCACCACGGTCTGCACCTTGAGGTCTGCAGGCATGCGCTTGCGGATGGTGTGGTCGAACACCTCCACCCGCCTGGCGCCGGTGTGGCGCTTCACGAAGTCGATGATCTGCGGATAGAACTCGCTCTTGACCCGTCCCTCATCGTCAAAGCCATCGAAGGACGCGCCGAACCCGTGCAACTCGAAACCCTCGCGGTCGGCACTGAAGCGGTCGGCCTGCGGCCAGCCGTCCTCGATGCGCATCTCGCGCGCATCCGTTCCCGGCGGGTTGAGCTTGACGGACGGGTCGGGCTCGTAGAAGTAGTAATCCGGCGGGATCCCGTTGTCGACGGTGTAGTTCAGCGTCGCTTGCACCGAACGGGCAGGGGTCATGGGGTGTGCTCCTGGTCTCAAGCCGCCGGCGCCGTGGTGGTGAAGCCCTGGTAGACCGTGGTCTTCTTCCAGCAGGGCAGTTGTTCCACGTTCTGGGTGAGCCAGCGTACGAGGTGGGGATGGTTGGACAAGGGCAGTTGCTGCCAGCCGTGCAGGTGCATGGGCGCAGCCAGTGCGATGTCGGCGATGGTCGGGCCCGAGCCGGCCACCCATTCGCTGCCCGCCAGGCGCGCGTCCAGGATGCCTGCCAGCTTGTGGAACTGGGCCTGCTGGGCCTCCAGCACTGCGGCGTCGGCACTGCCGCCCAGCAGCGGCTTGACGCAGTTCTCCACCAGGAAGACATAGCAGCTCGGGAACCAGCTGGAGGACTCCCACAGCAGCCAGCGGTTGATGTCGGCCCGGGTCTTCAGGTCGCGCGGGTAGGCCGCTTCGTTGCCGCGCTTGTCGGCGGCGTACTGCAGGATGGCATTGGACTCCCAGAGCACGAAGTCACCGTCCACCATCGCAGGGACGGACGCGTTCGGGTTGAGGGCGGTGTAGGCCGGCTCCTTCTGCTGGCCGGTGAAGTAGTCCACGTGGACCAGCTCATAGGGCTCGCCAATCAGGTCCAGTCCAGCCAGCACCTTGCGGCAATTGACCGTGATCGGGTCGGCATAGATCTTCATCATGCTTGTCTCCTGGCCGCCGTTGGCGGCGCTTGATGGTGTGAGGGTTCGGCTGCGCAGCCGGGCGGAGCTTCGAACGGCCCCGTGCATGCCTGCTTTGCAGCGCCAGTCTATGGATTGACGCTGCCCGGCGTACCTGCTCGAATGCAAACCGTTTGTCTCCCGAAAGGAAACAATGGCCCTGTCCACCGACATGCTGGAAGCCTTCGTCAAGGTGGCGGAGCGTCTGTCCGTCAGCGCAGCCGCTGCCGACCTGGACCAGGGCAAGGCCGTGGTCAGCAAGCGCGTTGCGCAACTGGAGGCGCGGCTCAAGGTCACGCTGTTCAGCCGCAGCACGCGCAAGATCGCGCTCACGCCCGCCGGTGAGGCCTACCTCGACTTTGCCCGCCGGGCCCTGCGCGAGGTGAACAGCGCCGAGGAACGCCTGCGTGAGCTGCGCAGCGAGCTCAGCGGGCGCATCCGGGTGAGCGCCACCGTCTCCTGGGGCCAGCGCGTGCTGGCCCTGCAACTGCCGGAGTTCCTGCGCCTGCACCCGGGCGTGGAGTTGGAGTTGAGCCTGTCAGACCGGCTGGTGGACCTGGCGGTGGAACGCACCGACCTGGCCTTGCGGTGGAGCGCCTCGCCCGCCCCGCCCGGCCTGGTGGTCGAGCCCGCGGCAACGGTGCGCTGGCTGCTGGTGGCCGCGCCGGGCTACCTGGCCCAGGCCGGCACGCCGCGCAAGCCCGCTGACCTGGCCGAGCATGAATGTCTGTCCTACTGGCGCGAGACCTCCGACGACACCTGGGTCCTGGCCGACCAGCGTGGGCGCCGCCAGGCGGTGCACGTGGGCGCGCGCTTTCATGCCAACGACGTCGAGGCGGTCACGGCGGCAGCACACGCCGGCCTGGGCCTGGCGCTGCTGCCGGGCTACCTGTGCGAGCCTGCCCTGGCCGACGGGCGGCTGACCCACGTGCTGGAGCGCTGGACGCCCCTGACCCGCTACGGCACCCAGGTCACCCTGCTGGCCACGCCGGAGCGCATGCGCATCGCCCGCATCCGCGCCCTGGCCACCTTCTTGCAGCAGCGCCTGGCCGCACCACCAGGGGAACCGCGCCCGCGGTAGACAGCGGGGCCGCACCCCTGACAGCGGAGGGCGGCACGCGCGGGCTTGAAGGGCCCGAGCCAGCGCCGGCCGCAGCCCTACCAGATCGCCCCGAACTGCCGGCGCAGTTCCTCGATCTCCGGCTCGCCCAGCGGCAGCGGGCCGGGCTGGCACATCAGCCACAGGCGGGCGGTCTCTTCCAGCTCCT
>JBMLPD010000661.1:0-1192 GCA_049242285.1 Rubrivivax sp. | reverse complement strand
CTCACCGGCATGGCGATCGCCAATGCGTCCATGCTGGACGAGGCCACCGCCGTGGTCGAGGCCATGACGCTGGCCAAGCGCAGCGTCAAGAGCAAGTCCGACACCGTGCTGATCGCGGGCGACTGCCACCCGCAAACCATCGAAGTGGTGCGCACCCGCGCCGAACCGCTGGGCCTGAAGGTGGATCTGGCCATCTCGATGGAAGACTGGAATGCCAAGGTCGAGGCGGGGCAGTACTTCGCGGCCATAGACCAGTACCCCGCCACCGATGGCACCGTGCACGACCTGCGCGGGCAGGCCGATCGCATCCACCGCCACCAGGCCGCCTACATCGTGGCCGCCGACCTGCTGGCGCTGACGCTGCTGGTGCCTCCGGGCGAGTTGGGTGCCGACATCGTCGTGGGCACCACGCAGCGCTTTGGCGTGCCCATGGGTGCGGGCGGGCCGCACGCCGCCTACCTGGCCTGCCGCGACGAGTTCAAGCGCTCCATGCCCGGCCGGCTGGTGGGCGTGAGCGTGGATTCACACGGCGCGCCCGCCTACCGCCTCGCGCTGCAGACGCGCGAACAGCACATCCGCCGTGAGAAAGCCACCTCCAACATCTGCACCGCGCAGGTGCTGCTGGCGGTGATGGCCAGCATGTACGCGGTCTACCACGGCCCGCAGGGCCTGAAGCGCATCGCGCGGCGTGTGGCCTCCTACACCGCCATCCTCGCCCAGGGCCTGAAGCAGCTCGGTGCCCAGGTGAGCAATGCCACGGCCTTCGACACCCTGGCCGTGGCCACCGGAGACGCCACCGAGGCCGTGCTGCAGCGCGCACGCGATGCAGGCATGAACCTGCGCAGCTTCCCCCAGTGGGGCGGCGGATTGGTGGGCATCGCGCTGGACGAGACCACCACGCGCGAGGACATCACCGCCCTGTGGCAGGTGTTCGCCGCCCCCGGCCAGGCCCTGCCGTCCTTCGAAGCCTTCGAAAAGGGTGTGGAGCCGCTGATCCCTGCCGCCCTGCGCCGCAGCAGTGACTTCCTCACCCACCCGGTGTTCAACACCCATCACAGCGAGACGCAGATGCTGCGCTACCTGCGCACCCTGTCGGACAAGGATCTGGCGCTGGACCGCACCATGATCCCGCTGGGTTCGTGCACCATGAAGCTCAACGCCACGAGCGAGATGATCCCGGTCACCTGGCCGG
>JBMLPD010000660.1:0-2096 GCA_049242285.1 Rubrivivax sp. | reverse complement strand
GGTGGACGGCCAGCCGGTGAAGAGCTGCAGCGTGCTGGCGCTGCAGGTGCAGGGCCGGCAGGTGACCACCGTCGAGGGCTTGCCGGCCATGGCCCCAGGCGCCTGCGACCGCACCGCGGCTTCATCGGCACCCCACGCCGCCACGGGTACGGGCAGCCCGCTGCACCCCCTGCAGGAAGCTTTCATGAACTGCCACGGCCTGCAGTGCGGTTTCTGCACCCCGGGCATGCTGATGGCCGCCGCCGGCCTGTTGGCGCACACCCCTGACCCGACCGAGGCGCAGATCGTCCACGCGCTGGAGGGCAACCTGTGCCGCTGCACGGGCTACGTCAACATCGTGGCCGCCGTGCGGGAGGCCGCGCAGGCGATGCGGGCTCCGGCCGACGCCCCCGACACCGCCGCCCAGGAGGTGCGCGCATGAACGCCCCGTCCTCCGCCCCCGCCACCGCCGGCCTGGAGGCCCTGCGCTTTGGCAGCGGCCACACCGTGCGCCGCATCGAAGACCCGACACTGGTGGCCGGCCAGGGCCGCTACACCGACGACCTGCAGCGCGAAGGCCTGACGCATCTGGTCTTCGTGCGCTCGCCCCACGCCCATGCCCGCATCCTGGCGGTGGACACCACCGAGGCACTGGCCCTGCCCGGCGTGCTGGCGGTCTACACCGGAGCGGAATTGGCGGCCGCGGGCGTCAAACCCATGCCGGCGCCGCCGCCCAACTTCAAGCGCCCGGACGGCACGCCGGCGGCCAGCGCGCCGCGCCGCGCCCTGGCCCACGAGGTGGTGCGCTTCGTGGGTGAGGCCGTGGCCGCGGTGGTCGCCACCACGCGCGAGGCGGCGGTGGAAGCCGGCGAAGCCGTGTTCATCGACTACGAGGTGCTGCCCGCCGTGACGGACGTGCACGCCGCCACGTCCGAAGGTGCCCCCCAGCTGTGCACGCAGGCCCCCGACAACGTGGCCGCCGAGATGCGCCACGGCGACGCCGCCGCCTGCGCGGCCGCCTTCGCCACCGCCGCGCACACGGTGCGGCTGGAGTTGCTGAACCAGCGCCTGGCTCCGGCCTCGATCGAGCCGCGCGTGGTCATGGCCGAGCCCGAGGCCGCCACGGGCCGCCTGCTGGTCACCCTGTCCAGCCAGATGCCCACCGCCGTGCGTGACGGCATCGCCAACCACCTGCCGGGCCTGACCAAGGAGCAGGTGCGCGTGCAGGTGGGTGATGTGGGCGGGGGCTTCGGCATGAAGACCGGCCTGTACCCCGAAGACCTGGTGGTGGCGCACGCCGCGCGCGCCCTGCAGCGGCCGGTGCGCTGGCGCGGTCAGCGGCTGGAGGAGTTCACCGCCTCGGTGCACGGGCGCGACATGTTCACGCGGGCCGAACTGGCCCTGGACGCGCAGGGCCGCGTGCTGGCCATGCGACACCGCTCCTGGGCCAACGTGGGCGGCTACGCCACGCCCACGGGCTGCGCCATCCCCCTGGTGCTGGGGCCGTTTGTCGCCACCAGCGTCTACGACATCCCCGTCATCGATTTCCACATCAGCGCGGTGATGACGAACACCACCCCCACAGGCGCCTACCGCGGCGCAGGGCGGCCCGAAGCCATCTACATCGTGGAGCGCCTGATGGACGCCGCGGCGCAGCAGATGGGGACGGACCCGGCCGAGCTGCGCCGGCGCAACCTGGTGCGCCCCGACCAGATGCCTTACACCAACGCCGCCCGGCAGGTGTACGACTGCGGCGAGTTCGAGAAGATGCTGGACCAGGGCCTGGCGCTGGCTGACTGGGCGGGCTACGCCGCGCGCGCGGCGCAGTCCACCGCCGCAGGGCGGCTGCGCGGCCGCAGCGTCACCACCTTCCTGGAGTGGACCGGCGGCAACGCGCTGTCCGAGACCGTGAAGGTGGACGTGCTCGCCAGCGGCCTCATCGAGCTGACCACCGCCACCATGCCCATGGGCCAGGGCATCGCCACCAGCTACGCGCAACTGGCGGTGGACACCTTCGGCGTGCCGATCGACCGCATCCGCATCGTCCAGGGCGACACCGACCGGGCCACCGGCTTCGGCAGCGCCGGCAGCCGCTCGCTGTTCACCGGCGGCGGCGC
>JBMLPD010000659.1:0-2824 GCA_049242285.1 Rubrivivax sp. | reverse complement strand
GGCCTCGTCGACGAAGATGTCCAGGATGCCGGTGTCGCTGAAGTCCAGCAGCGTGGTCAGCAGCGTCACCGAGTGGGCCGGGTGCTCGCCGCGTGCGGCCAGCACAGCCAGCGCCGTGCTGAGGATGGTGCCGCCCACGCAGAAGCCCAGGGTGTTGATGGTCTCGGCCTTGGTGATGCTGCGCACCACTTCGATGGCCTTGATGGGCGCGTGCTCGATGTAGTCGTCCCAGGTCTTGTCCTTGAGAGACTCGTCCGGGTTGCGCCAGCTCAGCACGAAGACACGGTGGCCCTGCTCTACGGTGTAGCGGATCACCGAGTTCTCGGGCTGCAGGTCCAGGATGTAGTACTTGTTGATGCACGGTGGCACGAACAGCATGGGCCGCTCGTGCACCTTCGCGGTGAGCGGCTTGTATTCGATGAGCTGGAACAGCTCGTTCTCGAACACCACCGCGCCTTCGCTGCTGGCCACGTTGCGGCCCACTTCGAAAACGCTCTCGTCGGTCTGGGAGACATGGCCCTTGCGCATGTCGTCCATCAACTGCTGCATGCCCTTGGACAGGCTCTCGCCCTTGGTCTGCAGCGCGCGCTGCAGCGCCTCGGGGTTGGTGGCCAGGCAGTTGCTGGGGCTGGCGGCGTCAATCCACTGCTGCACCGCAAACCGGATGCGGGCCTTGGTCTTGGGGTCGCCCTGCACGCTCTCGGCCATCTGCATCAGCGTGCGCGAATTCAGCAGATACATCTGCGCCATGTAGGCGGCCGCTGGGTTGGCGGCCCACTCGCTGGCGGCGAAGCGCCTGTCCTTGAGCTTGGGTGCAGAGGCGGCCTGCCCCGCAGCGGCGGACTGCAAGGCGGCCAGGGAGTCGTTCCACAGCGCAGTGGCACTCTTGAGGTAATCGGCCTGCAAGTGGCCCAAGGCCTGCGGCGCCAGGCTGACCCCCTGCATGGTCTTCCAGATCTCGCTCAAGGCGCTGCCGAACATCTGGGCACCCTGCACCGGGTCTGGCATGCTGGGGGACGGTTTGGCCTTCAAGCGGGTCTCCTGGCTGGTAAGGCGTGCATGATGGCACGGCGCTGTTGTCATACCCCCCGAAGTCCCTTGAACTGCGAAGCCGAACACAATGAACCGGGCCACCTCGCACTATAGAGAACCGAACTTACCGCGTCATGACGCATAACCCCGCAACAGGAAGGCCGAAGTCGACATGTACCTGATCGCCATTGCCTGGATGTACGTCGTGGTGATGATGGCGCTGGCCGAAGCACTGTCGCCGCAAGGTACCGTGCTGGGCGCCTTGTTCACCCTGCTGCTGTACGGCGCACTGCCCTTGAGCATCGTGATGTACCTGCTGGGCACGCCAATGCGGCGACGCGCCAGGCAGGCGGCGGAGGCCGAGGCCCTTCAGCAGAACACCGTTTCAGGCGCGCAACCAGACGGCAGCCGCCATGCGTCCGGTGACGCCGTCCCGCCGGAACGAAAAGAAGCGTGAACGGTCCTCGACCGTGCACCAGGTGCCGCCCGCCACCTGATGCAGACCGAAGGTCTGCAGGCGGTCCCGGGCCAGGCCGGGCAGGTCGGCCAGCCAACGGGCCGGCCCGTCCGGACGCGGACGGCTGACGAAGCGCTCACCGCCGCCAAACGCCTCCAGCACATCGGCCCCCACCTCGAACTGCCGCGGGCCGATGCACGGACCGAGCCAGCAGGCCAGGTCCGCGGGCGCGCATCCTGCCGCCTGCGCCACCGCCGCGGCCGTTCGCTCCAGCACCCCGGCGGCCAAGCCACGCCAGCCCGCATGGGCCGCCCCCACGGCCCGCCCGTTGCGGGCGGCAAACAGCACCGGCAGGCAATCGGCTACCTGCACCACGCAGGCCACGCCGGGCTCGCCGGTCCAGCTGCCATCGGCTTGCGGGGGCCGCTCGCCCTGCAGCGCAGCGCGGGCGGCCTGGGCCGCGTCCACCACCACCGCGCCATGCACCTGCGTCAGCCACGCCAGGTGTGCACCGGGCATCAGCGCGCTCCAGATCGCGCGGTTCGCAGCGACATTGGCGGGATCGTCGCCCACGTGGTCGCCCAGGTTGAAACGGGCGAAGGTGCCAGCCCCGCAACCCCCTTGGCGCGTGGACATCACTGCGCCCACCGATACGGGCGCACCCCAATCCACCGGCAGCAAACCGGCTTGGGCCGTGCTCACGGGCGGGCCCCGCGCACCGCGCAACGCATCTCAGGGCGGATGCCGTCAGCCGGCATCCGGGCAGGCTTCGGGCCGCGTCTGTTCGAAGGCGTCCAGCTTCATGCAGGCGTCAAAGACCCGCATCACGTTGGGCACGTGCTCCAGACGGCAGTTGAAGCGCCGGGCGTTGAAGATCTGGGGCACCAGCACGCAGTCGGCCAGGCCCGGAGCCTCGCCATGGCAATAGGTGGCAGGCTGTGCGGCCAGCCGCCGCTCCACCACTTCCAGCCCGGTCTCCACCCAATGGCGGTACCAGCGGTCCTTGTCCTCCTCGGTGACCTTCAGTGAACTCACCAGGTAGCGCAGCACACGCAGGTTGTTCAGCGGGTGGATCTCGCAGGCGATGTCCAAGGCCAGGGAACGCACCCGCGCCCGCGCCACCGGATCGGCCGGCAGCAGCGGGGGCTGCGGGTGGGTTTCGTCCAGGTACTCCATGATGGCCAGGGACTGGGTGATCAGGTGCTCGCCGTCGCGCAGCAACGGCACCAGCCGCGCGGCCGAAACCGAGGCGTAGATCTCGCCCAGCTGCTCGTTCTTCTGCAGATGCACGCTGCGGTAGTCGTAGTCCAGGCCCTTGAGCGCCAGGGCGATGCG
>JBMLPD010000658.1:0-1251 GCA_049242285.1 Rubrivivax sp. | reverse complement strand
GTGAGCTGGTTTCGTATTTATCCGACACTTGACGTTGATCGAGGACTGCTCAGCGGCCTGCATGCAGGCCGCTGAGCGGTCGCCGGGTCTTCTGGCAGATTGGGGGCTTCGACCCCTCCCAACCCGACCAGGAGAACACCGTGACCGCTCTATCGCAGAGTACCAAGCGCAAACTGTCCTTGCTGCAACTGGCCGACGAACTCGGCAACGTCGCCCGCGCCTGCAAGGTGATGGGCTACCACCGCGACACCTTCTACGAGGTGCGCCGTGCCTTCCAGATGGGCGGCGTGGCCGCCTTGGTGGAGAACCGCCGCGGCGCCCGCGGCCCGCACCCAAACCGCCTGGCCCCCGAGATCGAGGCCAAGGTGCTGGACTACTGCTTGCACCGGCCCACCCACGGCGCCCAGCGCGTGAGCAACGAGCTGCGGCTGCAAGGCGTGGAGGTCTCGCCTTCCGGGGTGCGCAGCGTCTGGCTGCGCAACGACCTGGAGACCCGTACCAAACGCCTGATGCGGCTGGAACGTGAATCCCGCGAGGCCACCACCTTCGTGCTCACCGAGGAGCAGGTGCGCCTGCTGGAGCGCCACAGCCCAGACTTCCGCTGCCGGCACGTCGAGTCCAGCGCCCCGGGCGAGCTGCTCAATCAGGACACCTTCCACTGGGGCACGCTCAAGGGCGTGGGCAAGGTCTACGTGCAGGTGGTGGTCGATACCTTCTGCTCGCTGGCCTTTGCCAAGTGCTACAGCTCCAAGATGCCGATCACCGCCTGCGATCTGCTCTACGAGCGGGTGCTGCCCTTCTACGACGCGCTGGGCGTACCCGTGCAGGCGATCCTGACCGACAACGGCTGCGAGTTCTGCGGCCGGCCCGAACAGCACCCCTACGAACTGATGCTGGCCGTCGAGGACATCGAACACCGCAACACCAAGGTGCGCAGCCCAAGAACCAACGGGTTTGTCGAGCGGATGAACCGCACGCTACTGGACGAGTGCTTCCGGGTGAAGGGGCGTGAGACGTTCTACCTGTCCATCGCGGAGATTCAGCGCGACCTGGACGAGTTCATGCGCTACTACAACACCGAGCGCAGTCACCAGGGCTACCGGCTTAACGGCCAGACGCCGGCGGCGGCGCTGCGGGCAGCGCTGAAACTCGATGCGCTGCCAAACCTGGACTTCACCGGGCCGGCTGAGCCGCCCACTATCGACCGAAAGGAGGAAACCGCCGCCGAACTGACCGCCTAAACTGCACCGC
>JBMLPD010000657.1:0-4707 GCA_049242285.1 Rubrivivax sp. | reverse complement strand
GCCTTCAAGCGCTACATGGTGTCGGGCCTGACCGCCGGCGCCGTCAAGAGCTGACAGGCGCACCCCAGGCGCCCTGGCGCTGACCGGAGTCTTCTTCACATGGCGACCGTCTCGTTCCGCGACATCCACAAGGCCTACGGCAAGGTCAAGGTCCTCCACGGCATCGGCTTCGACATCGCCGACGGCGAGTTCGTCGTGCTGGTCGGCCCGTCGGGCTGCGGCAAGAGCACGCTGCTGCGCATGCTGGCCGGGCTGGAGGAGATCACCGGTGGCGAGATCTGCATCGATGACAAGGTGGTGAACGACCTGGACTCCAAGGACCGCGACATCGCGATGGTGTTCCAGAGCTACGCCCTGTACCCGCACATGACGGTGCGCGAGAACATGGGCTTCTCGCTGAAGCTGCGCAAGGCCGATTCAAGGAACATCAGCCAGCGCGTGGCCGATGCCGCCCGCATCCTGAACCTGGACCCCTTGCTGGAGCGCTACCCGCGTGAGCTCTCGGGTGGTCAGCGCCAGCGCGTGGCCATGGGCCGGGCCATCGTGCGCGACCCCAAGGTCTTTCTGTTCGACGAGCCGCTGTCCAACCTGGACGCCAAGCTGCGCGTGGCCATGCGCGCCGAGATCAAGGCGCTGCACCAGCGCCTGAAGACCACCACCGTCTACGTCACGCACGACCAGATCGAGGCCATGACCATGGCCGACCGCATCGTGGTCATGCACGACGGCATCATCGAGCAGATCGGCACGCCGCTGGAGTTGTTCGACCGCCCTGGCAACCTGTTCGTGGCGCAGTTCATCGGCTCGCCTGCCATGAATGTCTTCTCGGGCGTGGTGCGCGCCGGGCAGGTGCAGGGCCTGGGTTCCCCCTGGCCCATCTTGCCGGGCCTGGCCGCTGAAGGGCAGGCGGTGAGCTACGGCGTGCGCCCCACGGATCTGCGCCTGGCCCCTCAGGGCATCGAGGCGCGCGTCATCATCGTGGAGCCCACGGGCGCCGAGACCGAGCTGCTGGTGGAGGTGGGTGGCCAGCAGATGGTGGTGGTGCTGCACGGGCGTACGCAGGCCCAGCCGGGCGATCAGGTCTTCCTGACGCTGGACGTGGCGAAGTCCCATGTCTTCGACGCCGCTTCCGGCCTGCGACTCGGCTGAACATCGGTGCGCACATGCCGCATGTGGTGGTGATGGGCGTCTGCGGCTGTGGCAAGTCCACGGTAGGCCGCATGTTGGCTGAACGCCTCGGGGTGGCGTTCATCGAGGGGGACGAACTGCACCCGCCGCACAACGTGGCCCTGATGGCCGCAGGCACCCCCCTGACGGATGAAGACCGCGCAGGCTGGCTGGACGCTGTGGCTGCTGAATTGGCACGCAGGCCTGACGGTGCGGTGGCTTCCTGCTCGGCGCTGCGCCGTCGCTACCGGGACCGGCTGAGCGGCGTTGTGCCTGGCTTGCGTTTCGTCCATCTGCATGGGGATCGGGCCCTGCTGGCGCAGCGCCTGGCGCAGCGGCGCGGCCACTACATGCCGGCCTCGCTGCTGGAGAGCCAGTTGCAGACCCTGGAGCCCCCGTCGGCCGATGAACGCTTCCTCGACCTGGACATCGCCGAGCCGCCTGAAGTGCTGGCGCGGCGCGCTGCCCAGTGCCTCGGAGTCTTGACTGCATGATCACTTCGGATACCTTTCGGCTCGATGGTCGGCTGGCCCTGGTGACCGGCTCCTCTGCCGGCATCGGCCTGGGTCTGGCGCGGGGCCTCGCGCAGGCCGGCGCGGCCGTGGTGCTCAACGGACGAGACCCCGCCCGGCTGGCCGCGGCGGCGCAGCAGTTGCGCGGCCAGGGCCTGCAGGTGCACGCGAGGTCCTTCGATGTCTGCGACCCCGCCGCCGTTGAAGCCGCGGTTGCCGAGATCGAGTCGGCCGTGGGTCCCATCGAGGTGCTGGTGAACAACGCGGGCACGCAACACCGGGCGCCCTTCCACGAGTTTCCCGCCGCGCAATGGGACCGGCTGATGCGCACCAACCTCGACAGCATCTTCCATGTCGGTCAGGCGGTGGCCCGCCGCATGGTGCCGCGCAAGCGCGGCCGCATCATCAACATCTGCTCGGTGATGAGCGAACTCGGGCGGCCCACCATCGCCCCCTACACCGCCAGCAAGGGAGCGGTGAAGATGCTGACCAAGGGCATGGCCATCGACCTGGGACCGCACGGCATCAACGTCAACGGCATCGGCCCTGGCTACTTCAAGACCGAACTCAACGCGCCGCTGGTGGCCGACGAGGCTTTCAGCGGCTGGCTCATCAACCGCACACCCAGCCGCCGCTGGGGTGAGGTGGAAGACCTGGCGCCTGCCGCGGTGTTCCTGGCCAGCGATGCCTCACGTTTTGTGAACGGCCACATCCTCTATGTCGATGGCGGTGTCACCGCCTCGGTGTGAAAGTGACCACCCCCAAGCTCACTTTGTTCGCATCGGGCCCGCGCCTTGCATGGCGCGGGCCTTTCGACGGCCACTCGCGAGCGCGAAAGCGCTCGCTCGGTGCTGTCTCACCCCCCCGGGCGGGCCGCAGCCTTCCTTGGGGCGGTCCGGCGGAAGGCTGTGCATGAACACCCCCTTCACCAAGGTCGTCCTCTTCACCGACACCGAAGGCCGCGCCCGCTTCCGTGAGGAGCTCCTGCCTCTGACCGAGGGCAAGCCGCAGGCGCTGCTGTCGGCGCTCATGCCCAGCGGGGGCTGCCAGCTGCGTCACAGCCCGGTGGGCTTTCGCAGCGAGTTCCACTGCACGGTCACGCCGCAGTGGGTGGTGATCCTGGGTGGACACATGGAGATCGGTCTGCAGGACGGCAGTTCGCGGGTGTTCTGTCCGGGCGACCATTTCTATTCCGCCGACACCCTGCCCGAAGGCGCCACCTTCGACCCCCAGGTGCACGGACACTGGAGCCGCCAGCTGGGCGCTGCGCCCTTGACGACCTTGTTCGTGCGCGGCTGAGGCGACCCTGGGCAGGCATCATGGCGCCGAGTCTGGTACCCCTCACGACCACCCGCCCGGGGGACTGATGCCCGTCAAGAACGTCCTCGGCCACACCCTGGAAGCCCTGGGGGAGTCCATCGTCCGCGGCAAGTACGAGCCCGGCAGCTCCATCCCGCCCGAGCCCACCTTGTGCGAGGAGCTCGGGGTCAGCCGCACGGTGGTCCGTGAGGCTGTGAAGTCCCTGGCCGCCAAGGGCATGCTGGTCACCGGCCCGAAGGTGGGCACGCGCGTGCTGCCCAGCGATCAGTGGAACTGGTTCGATCCCGATGTGGTGGCCTGGCAGAGCAAGACCGGGCTCACGCGCGACTTCCTGCGCGACCTGCAGGAACTGCGCCGGGTGGTGGAACCTGCAGCGGTGCGGCTGGCGGCGGCGCGTGCCACGGCCGCAGACATTGCCGATATCGAGGCCGCCTATGCGGGCATGCGGCAGGCCATCGAACACGGCGGTGATTACGTGAGCCATGACCTGCGGTTCCATCAGGGCCTGCTGCGGGCCTGTCACAACCGCATGGTCATCCAGATGAGCAAGGCCTTGGGCGCCTTGCTGCGCACCAGCTTCGAGATCTCCACCTCCAAGCCCGACGGCCCGGCGCAGTCTCTGCCCCTGCACCGGGCGGTGCTGGACGCCGTTCGCGAGCGCGACCCCGTGCGCGCCGAGCAGGCCATCCTGGTGCTGATCGACGGCGCGGCGCAGGACATCGATCTCGTGCTGGGGTCACGGCGCAAGCTGCCCTCGCTGGCGGCGCCGGCAGCCCGCCTTAAGGGGCGGGCGGTGGTGGCGGCCACGGCCCTGGCCCGCACCGTGTGATGGACCCTGTGCGGCCCGGAAGCGGGGTACCGTTTCAGGATAGATGACTCTTCAGGAGTGAACCGATGCGTGTACTGATCACAGGAGGCGCCGGCTTCGTCGGCGCCCGTCTGGCGCGGGTCTTGTGGACCCAGGGCCGCTTCGACGGCCGTTCCATCGACGAGATCGTGCTGACCGACCAGTTCGAGCCCCCGGCCGATCTGCGGGCGCACCCGCGTGTCACGTACCGCGTGCGTCCGCTGCTGCAGGAGTGTGCGGCCCTGCGGGATGAGCCCTTCGACGTGGTCTTTCATCTGGCCTCGGCCGTGTCGGGCGAGTGCGAGGCCGATTTCGAACTGGGCCTGCGCTCCAACCTGGACAGCACGCGGGCCTTGCTGGACGCGCTGCGCGCCCGCGTTGAAGCGGGCGCGGCGCCGGCCAAGCTGGTGTTCTCCAGCTCCATCGCGGTCTTCGGCCCGGACCCGGCCTATCCCTTCCCCGAGATCGTGGGTGACGACACCCTGCCCATGCCGCAGACCAGCTACGGCACGCAAAAGCTCATCTGCGAGCACCTGATTGCCGACTACACGCGCAAGGGCTACATCGACGGCCGGGCGGCGCGTCTGGTCACCGTCACGGTGCGCCCCGGCCGGCCCAATGGCGCCGCCAGTTCCTTCTTCAGCGGCATCATTCGCGAGCCGCTGGCCGGCGAGCAGGCCATCCTGCCCGTCAGCCCGGACGTGCGTCACCCGGTGGCCACCGTCCACACCATGGTGCGTGGCCTGATCGCCGTGGGCGAGGCCCGCCGCGAGGCTTTCGTGGGCCGATCGGCCATCACCCTGCCGGGCCTGAACGTGAGCGTGCAGCAGATGCTGGACGCGCTGGAGGCCGTGGCCGGGC
>JBMLPD010000656.1:0-4879 GCA_049242285.1 Rubrivivax sp. | reverse complement strand
CCGAGTCCACGCGGTGTGCGGCAAGATCACAAGCGGTCAACTGCCGTTTTCAGGTTCAACGCGGTGGGCCTGTCAACTCCGCAGACCTGAGGCGCCGGCGGTGAGAATCGCAGGCCTGTCCTGTCAACCCTCCCGCTGCCCATGGAAACCCGCTGGCTTGAAGACTTCGTGAGCCTGGCCGAGACGCGCAGCTTCTCGCGCTCGGCGCAGTTGCGCCACGTCACGCAGTCGGCGTTCTCACGGCGCATCCAGTCGCTGGAGACCTGGGTGGGCACGGACCTGGTGGACCGTTCGTCCTACCCCACGCGCCTGACCCCCGCGGGTGAGGCGCTGCATGCGCAGGCGCTGGAGATCCTGACGGCCGTGCAGGCAGCGCGCAACAGCGCGCGCAGCCACTTGGCCAGCGGGCAGGACGTGATCGACTTTGCGGTGCCGCACACCTTGGCCTTCACTTTCTTCCCTCACTGGCTGATGGATCTTCGGCCGCGCTTCGGGGCGCTCAAGACCCGGCTGATCGCCCTGAACGTGCACGACGCGGCCATGCGTCTGACCGAAGGGGCCTGCGACCTGCTGATCGCGCTGCACCACGCCAGCCAGCCGCTGCAGCTCAGCCCCGAGCGCTACGAGATGCTCAGCCTGGGCCACGAGACCCTGGCACCCTACGCCTGCGCCAATGCGTCGGGCGGGCCGAAGTTCCGCCTGCCGGTGCCACCGGGCCAGAGCACGCCGCTGCTGGCTTTTGCCGATGGGGCCTACATGGCACGCATGGTGGGCCTGATCCTGCGCCAGGCCGGTGGTGCCAGCGGCCTGACCACGGTGCATGAGGCCGACATGGCCGAGAGCCTGAAGGCCATGGCGGTGGAAGGCCATGGTCTGGCCTTCCTGCCGGCAAGCGCCGTGCGCAACGAACTGGGCAGCGGGCGGCTGGTGCCCGCGGCCCCACCGGGGGTGTACGAGGTGACCATGGAGATCCGCCTGTACCGCGAACGCTCCGAAACCGCCCGGCACCGCAAGCCGCTGGCCCAGGCCTTGTGGTCTTTCCTGGAGGCGGGCGGCGCCTGAACCCGGTCGGTTTCAGTCGTGCAGCAGCTGGTCCACCAGGGCGCGCACCTCGGACATCAGCGGCACGGCTGACCGCCCGGTGAGGGTGGCCAGGCCGAAGCGCGCGGTGGCGTTCATGGACGGCGTCAAGGCCAGCTCCTGCAGCCCGGGCGCGGCGGCGCGGATGGACAGCAGCACGGCATCGGTCTCGCGCACCACCTCCACCAGCGTGGGGATTTCCTCGCAGCGCAGGGTGACGCACTGGCCCGGGTGCGCCTGCGGGCCGTAGCGCTCCACCAGCACGCGGGCCACCTCGTCGCTCAGCGGGATGGAGGCGATGGGGTAGGCCAGCAGGTCCTTGAACCTCAGCGGGCCCTTGCGCTGCGTCAGCGGGTGGCCGGGCCTGCACATGAAGGCGCCGCGCAGCTCGCCCAGGGGCTCCACCTGCAGGTCGGTGGAGGGGATGACCGAGCGCGCGTCCACCAGCAGTGCGTCCAGCCGGCGCTGCCGCAGGCCTTCTTCCAGCACGGCCGAGGCGCCCACGGTGAGATCCAGGTGCACGGCGGGGAAGTTCAACGCCATGTGGCGCATCAAGGGCACGGCCAGGATGGCCGCAGGGCCGGAGCCCAGGCCCAGTTTCAGGTGGCCTGTGGCGCCCGTGCGCAGGCGCTGGGCCACGGCGCGCAGTTCATCGGCCTCGGCCACCAGACGCTGGGCGCGCACCAGCACCTCGCGCCCGAAGGCCGTGAGTTCGCTGCGCCAGCCGATGCGGTCCAGCAGGGGCTGGCCCAGTTCCTCCTCCAGGCCGCGGATGCTGCGGCTGAGCGCCGGCTGGGTGATGAACAGGGCTTTCGCCGAACGGCTGAAGGAGCCGGTCTCGGCCAGGGACAGCAGGTGGCGCAGCTGCACCAGGGTCATGCGAGGGTCTCCTGAACGATGCTTGAAAAGCATGATATTGCAAAAAAAGATGCATTGGACTTTCCCTGTGCCCCTGCCTAGCATCCCGCCCGTCAAGCCCGTCGATCCAGCGACCGGCAAGACGGTGGCCAGGCCCGGCAGAGGCCTGCCGCCCCCATGCCACCAGACCTCAAGGAAGGTGCCCGATCTGCCCAATGGCGCCCCCACACCCGGAGACATCACATGACCATCGAGTCCCCCCTGAAGCCGGGCCGTCGGGCCCTCATGGCCCGCACCATCGGCTGGGCCGCCGGCGCCTTGCTGGCCGGCAGGGCCGCCGCCCAGTCGGTCAAGCCCGTGACGCTGCTGGTGCCCTACCCGGCCGGCGGCCTGTCCGACGTGATCGCCCGCATGGTGGAAAAGCCCTTTGCCAAGGCCTCCGGACAGATGGCCATCGTCGACAACCTGGGGGGCGCCTCGGGCTCGATTGCGGCGCAGAAGGTGCTGAACGCGCCGGCCGACGGTCAACTCGTCTACCAGGGCTCGCCCAACGAACTGATCCTGGCCCCGCTGGCGATGCAGACGGTGAAGTACAAGTCCGAGGACTGGCGCATGGTGCAGATCATCGGCAGCTTCCCCATGGCCGTGCTGGCCCGCAAGGGCCTGCCGGCGAACAACGTCGACGAACTCGTCGCGCTGGCGAAGAAGGCGTCCGCCGAAGGCAAGCCCTTGACCTACGCCAGCGTGGGCATCGGTTCGCTCTACCACTTCGTGGGTGAGCACTTTGCCGACACCATCGGCGTCAAGATGACCCATGTGCCCTACAAGGGTCTGGCCCCCGCGCTGCAGGACCTGGGCGGCAACCTGGTGGACGTGGCCTTCTTCGTGGTGGATTCACGCCTGCCCGGCTTCGTCGATCAGGGCTTGTTCAAGGTTCTGGCGACCATGGCCCAGCCGGGCAAGCCCGAGGCCAAGTTCCTGGAGAAGTACCCGAGCATCACCGAGCACAAGACCTTCAAGGACTTCGCCTTCGACGCCTGGACCGGCTACTTCGTGCGCAAGGACACGCCCGAGCCCATCGTCGCGGCCCTGAACAAGAACCTGGCCGCCGCCATGAACGACCCCGAAGCCCGCAAGAAGCTGGCCGACCTGGGCGGGCGGGTGCCGCCGATGCTGTCCGTGGCCGACGCGCAGAAGGAATACGAGCGCCAGACGGTCCGGCTGCGCGCCATCGCCCAGGCCATCAAGCTCGAGGCGCATTGAGCCTGCGCCCGCACCGGCCCGGTGTCCTCGCCACAGGAGTCCTTCCATGAAAGTCATCGTCCTCGGTGCCGGCCTGCTCGGCGTCACCTCTGCCTATTTCCTGCGCCAGCAGGGTTACGAGGTCACGGTGGTGGACCGCCAGGCCAGCGCCGCGGCCGAGACCAGCTTCGCCAATGGCGGGCAGATCTCCGTCAGCCACGCCGAGCCCTGGGCCAACCCGGGCGCGCCGCTGAAGGTGCTGAAGTGGCTGGGCAGGGAGGACGCGCCGTTGCTGTTCCGTCTGCGGGCCGATGCCCGCCAGTGGCGCTGGGGCCTGCAGTTCCTGCGCGAATGCACGCCGGTGCGCACGCGCCACAACATCGAGCAGATCGTCCGCCTGGGCACTTACAGCCGCCACACGCTGCAGCAGCTGCGCCGCGACCGTGACATCGCGTATGACGAGCGCACCCAGGGCATCCTGCACTTCTACACGAGCCAGCAGGAGTTCGACGCCGCCGAGGCACCCGCCGCGCAGATGCGCGAGCTGGGCTGTGACCGGCGCGTGATCTCGGCTGACGAGGCCGTGAAGATCGAGCCCGCGCTGGCCCACATCCGCCCCCAGCTCGCCGGCGCCACCTACACGTCAGAGGACGAGTCGGGCGACGCCAACCGCTTCGCCCGCGAACTGGTGCGGCGCTGCGAGCAGGACGGCGTGCAGTTCCTCATGAGCCACACCGTCACCGCGCTGCGCACGGCCGGCGGCGAGATCGACCACGTGGAAGCCACCGACCACGAGGGCCGCTTCCGCCGCCTGCGCGCCGATGCCTACGTGGTGGCCATGGGCTCGCTCAGCCCGCTGCTGGTCAAGCCGCTGGGCATCGAGCTGCCGATCTACCCCGCCAAAGGCTACTCGGTGACCATGCCGGTGAAGGACGCTGGCATGGCGCACCAGGTCTCGCTGACCGACGACGAATTCAAGCTCGTGTTCTCCCGCCTGGGCGACCGGCTGCGCATCGCCGGCACGGCGGAGTTGAACGGCTACGACCGCGACCTGAACCGGGTGCGCTGCGAGGCCATCGTGCGCCGTGTGGAGGAAACGTTTCCTGGCGCCGGGGACACCGAGCAGGCGCAGTTCTGGACCGGCCTGCGCCCGGCCACGCCCAGCAACGTGCCCTTCATCGGCCGCTCGAAGGTGGGCCGGCTGTTCCTCAACACCGGCCACGGCACGCTGGGCTGGACGCACGCCTGTGGCTCGGGCAAGAGCATCGCCCGCATCGTGGCCGGCCTCGCGCCGGAGGTGGACTTCGCGTTCACGGGCGTGAGGCGCCCGTTCAGTGCCGGGTCTCGTCCGCACGCCAAGGCGGCAACTGCCAGCCTGTAGCCAGAGCCAGCACGCGCAGGCCCGTGGCGGTGAGCGCGGCGGCGGCCAGGGCCGTCTCGCCCGGCAGCCCTGCTTGCTGGACGCCGATCAGCACCCAGCCACCGGCGAACGAGCACACCGCATAAGGCCGGTGGTCGCGAAAGGCGCTGGGGATCTCGTTGCACACGATGTCGCGCAACACCCCGCCGAACACAGCGGTGACCATGCCCATGAGCACGGCCACGATGGCGGGCATGCCGTTGGCCAGCGCGATCTCGGTGCCCCCGGCGGTGAACAGGCCCAGGCCCAGGGCGTCAGGCCACTGCATGGCGCGCTCGG
>JBMLPD010000655.1:7040-16132 GCA_049242285.1 Rubrivivax sp. | reverse complement strand
CAGCGATATCGGCATGAAGCGTGTCGGGAAAGTGGGCGTCGAGGAGTTGTTGGGCTGCCTGCTGCAGCAGCGCGGGCTGGTGAGCGAGCGCGTCGAAGACATCGGCGCAGAGGCCCGCCTGGATGCCCGGCCGTCGAAGCTCACCGAGATGGGGTGTCGCGCCGTCAGGCCGTGAGGTCAATGCTGCAGGTCCGCTGAAGTCCCACAACGCCCGGCCCCCATCCCCGCGGAGGTGCCAAAACGGATAGTGGCGACTCGACAACGAAGAGGCAGGCGCAAAGGCCCCCAGCAAGGCCTTCAAGTCCGGTTCCACTTCCGAAAACGTGCACAACCTTGGCAAGCCGCGTTGGACCCGACCCAAGGTCAGCAACAGCAGCAAGGGCTTGTGCGGCGCGTACACGTCGTTGCGAACGGCCCGCCGAATGTTCTGAAACGCTGCGAGGACTTCCTGCGCCGTCTTCATGCGGCATCCCCGCTGCTGGGCACGGGCTTCATCACTTCCCAGTAGGCCGCCCTCTCGGGAAGAATCCAGCGAACCCCGCCCCGCGGATCTGCCATGTCCCCTGTGCGCCTCGGAATCAAGTGGAAATGCAGGTGCGGCACCGTCTGCCCGGCAGCGCGGCCCTCGTTTATGCCGATGTCGTAACCGTCTGGCTTTTCGTCCCCAGCCTCCAAACCGGACTTGGCCTGGTCCAGGAGGGCGAGCAACGCCCCGCGTTCCTCAGCATTCAACTCAAAGAAGGAGCCCACACGGCGGCCGGGAAAGACCAGGGTGTGCCCAGGCGTCACCGGGTACGCATCCCGAGTGACAACGCCGTGTTCGTTGCGTGCATCGATACGCGCAGGCGGCAGTTCGCAGAAAGGGCAGTCTCTTCGAGTCTGATCTGGAAGATGACGAAAGAGGCAGCAACATGAACTGAGCGCACGACGATGCCGTGAACTGCAGATTCGGAATGGCGCAAAATCGACCCGACCGACATCAGTCCACATGCCGCTCAGTCACTCCACCCCACCCCGCTACAACATCCACGACCTGGCCACCCTGGCCAGCGTGCCCACGCGTACGGTGCGCTTCTACATCGCCAAAGGCTTGATGGACCGGCCCCGCGGAGCCAAGCGTGGGGCCTGGTACGAAGACCGGCATCTGCAGCAGTTGCTGCTGATCCGCCGCTGGACAGATGCCGGCCTGAGCCTGGATCGGGTACGCGAGTTGCAGGCCGGTTCGCCCGACGAAGCCCCGCCGCGCCCGGTGAAGCCCGGCATGGTGGAGGTGTGGAGCCGCATCACGCTGGCTGACGGCGTGGAAATACAGGTGGAACCCGGCCGTGCGGGCATGACGCCCGAGCAGGTGCGGGCCTTCATTCAGGACGTGACGGCGGCCTACCGGCGGGTGCGAGAACCGGGCTTTGCGCCGCACTGAGGCGCAGCGCGCAGTCGCTTGCTCGCTGCCCAGGGCCTGACCCGCTGGCCCGTAAGCCTTGCATGTGCCTGTGAAGGAAGTTGCGGTCTTCAACCGGGCCTGCCCTGACGCTCTTTGATGTCTGGCGTGATGTTACGGAAGGCTGACCGCTGCCAGCCTCTCCAGAGACTGCAACGCAAGGGCTTACAGGGTTTGTCCTGATGGGATGGATCATCCCTGCAGGGTGGCTCACCAGGTGAACTGGACGAAAGCACAGGGGTCTGGCAGCAGGGAGTTCAAACTTTCACGCCCTGCATGGGAGCAAGAGTGCCTGCACCATTGACTTCGAAGCATGAGCCCGTGTGCACTACCGTGCATCATCCCGGGTAAGCCGTCAGGCTGACCCACGACAGTTCAAGTTCAACCCATCCCTCGGAGTGACTGCCATGCCAGATGTTGCAGATCGGCTACTGGAAACAGCGCGCAGTCTGCCCGCATCACTTGCGGCTGAGGTGTTGGATTTCGCGGAGTTTCTGCGGGCCCGGCAAGCGGGAATCTCATCCCCCCCAACTCCTGAGCCTGAAGATATCCCCTTGACTGCCCTTTGCGGCGGCCTTGCGGATTCAGGCACCTTCAAGGGCGAACCCGCGGAGATTCAGGCGAGACTGCGAGAAGAGTGGAGTTAGGTTTATCCTGGACACCAATTTTGTGCTGGGGATGCTCAAGGCCTCACCTGCGGTGATGGGCGTGCTCGGCGCAAGTCCCCCGCTGGCCAGCGAGTGCGGCTACAGCGCAGTCACGCGGATGGAACTGCTTGGCTTTCTGGGGATCACGCCAGAGTCGCGCGGCTGGCTGTGGCTGCTGGACGATCGCGACCGGCGCCCGGCGGTCAGGCGTCTGCTGCCCGCCTGGTGGGCAGTGGAGTTGACGGGGGATGAGCGGGCGGGATGAAGCTTCGGCCGAACAGCACTTCTCTGTTCCTCAGTGGGGCGTGCTGATCGAAGCGGCCACCGTTGAAGTAAAGACTGCAGATCTACAAGCGGGTTCTGGGTTTCCGTTTGGAGCGGCGCCGCCTGATGTGTGGACCCAGTCACGTCCCGCTCAGGCACCACCTTAGCGCAAGACCCCCATCACCCGCAGCGCAACGATGACGATGAGCACCAGCCCCAGCAGGGTGAGCACCCAGCGCCCCCAGGGCAGGCCCTGGTCGGCGTAGGGGTCGGCCAGCGCGCGGCGGGCGCCAGCGGGCAGTTGCGCCACGCGGGTGAGTGTGGCGCCGAAGGGCAGGTTGATGCGGGCGCGGATGTTCACCGCCCAGCCGTTGGCGTCCAGCAGCGGGCCCAGGTTGCGCCGGCGCAGTTTCAGCCAGGCCAGCAGCATCGACGGGCCTGATACCAGCAGCATCAGGCCCAGCACCACCAGCGGCATCTTCCATGCCGGCAGCGACAGGAAGCCGCTGAAGAGGGCGGCCAGCGCGGTGCCCAGGGCGCCCACCGCCAGCCCCGCGGCCGCGAAGATGCCGGCGAACCTGGCAATGTCGAAGGCGGCCGGCGCGGTGCCCGGCGCAGGCGCGACCGCCTGGCCCACCTTGCCCGACTTGTCCACCTTGTCGGCCGTGGCCAGCTTGTCACCCGAAGCGTTCACCAGCGAGGTCGAGGAGGTCTCGATCTTCTTGTCCTGGGCCAGGGCGAACTTCCGGACCTGTTCGCCCACCATGCGTGCCAGGCGTCTGTAGGGCAGCCAGAAGGCCTGACGCACGCTGATGGGCTGCGCCACGATGCGCGTCACGCTGGCGTGCCAGTCCCGGCCCTGGCGGTCGTAGAACACGCCGTTGCGGCCAGCCACCATCATCTCGTCGACGTCGCCCCCGGTAACTGCAGCCACGATGTCGATGGGCGCTTCGTCCTTGCGGGTGCACTGGCAATACACCAGGAAGGTGCCCGCCAGCGGTGCCAGGGTTGCATGCCGGGCGGGGTCGCGCACGCGCATCACCAGTTCGCAGCTGCGCTGGTCCAGGTACAAGGTGCCGGCCTGGAAGATGGCCTTGCCCTGGAGCGAATAGAAGTCGGCCAGGTTGACGAAGTTGCGCACCAGGGTGAGCAGGTCGCGCCGCAGGCGCAGCAGCTTGGTCAGCAGGCCCAGGTGCCGGGCGGCGCCGCCCGACTGGGTATCGGCCTGGATGAGCGTGGCAATGCGCCCGGCCATGTCGCCGGCGATGAAATCGCGCAGCACCGCTGCATCCAGCTCCGCCACGGGGGTGGCGGGACGGGTCGAAAACCAGTCCCGCCAGGCCTGGAGTCGGTCTGACAGGGCCTGCCACTGTGCGCCGGTGAGGGCGTCGATGTCGCCCAGAACCGGCCTGACCACCCGCTCACGCAGGGCGTCGATGGCCTGGCTCCAGGCTGGGTTGAGCCCCTCGCGCAGCGGCAACAGGGCCTCGGCACGCACCAGGGCCAGCGGGAGCGCGCCGATGGTCTGCACATCGGCCGCCAGCAGCCCGGCAGACAGCTCGCTCAGGTGCTGCTCCGTGGCGTTCAAGGCCGCAGCAGCACGCGGGTCGAAAGCCGCCAGTCGGCAGCGGGTGAAGTAGTCCTCCACCTTGGCCTGCACCGCATCGAAGGCGGCCGCCACCGCCGGGGTATCGGCGCCCCAGGCCATCACGGCACTGGCGGGGCCTTCGCCCCGGGCCCGCCATTCGCACACCGCGCCAGCGGCGGCAGCAAAGGCGTTCAGCCCGGCCTGGTCCACCCCCTGATCGCCGCTGAGGTCCGGCGCCCCGCCCTGCGTGGCCACGATGAGGGCGATGGCGGCGGCCACCTCCGGCTCCACGGCCAGGCCCGGCACCACCACGCCGTCGCCATTGAACTGGTTGGCGGCAAAGAGCGCGCTGGTGTCGGACAGATCGGCCAGCGACACCACCGGGTCATCGGGCCGGCCCAAGGCCGCCAGCAGGGCCCGGGCGGCACCGGCCACCGCGGCGCCGTCGGCCTGGGTTTCGTCCAGCGCCTGAATCGGCACGCTGTCGCCCGGCTCGAACAGGATCTGCGGGTCGCGCAGCACTTCGCAGGTCCATTTCACTGCGCTCAGCAGGTCCGGCGCACGGACGCTACCTTCGCCCCGGCTGTCGATGAGCTGCAGGGTCTGCTCATCCAGCTCCAGCCCGCTCGTGGGCACGGTCAGCACCGCCCAGAGCTTCTGGTCCAGCTGATCCAGGTGCCGCAGGTCGTCTGCGGTGTCGATGCAGACCTGGTCGAAGCCGCCCGTGCGAAAGAATTTCCAGCGATGCGCCGCACGTGCGTCCGATGTCGTGTTCATCATGAATGCCCTGGGTGAGGATCCAGCCCTTGCGCTGCGGCGGCAACCGAACCCGGCGGGCCCGCAAACGGTGGCGCAAGGCGCTTTCAGGGGGTTCATCATCCGCCGCCGGGCAGACGCCACCAAGAGGGTCTTTCCCTGATCTGCCAGGCGACGCGACCGGGCCCTGCACCTGAGCATTCGCAATCCTGGACATGAGGCTGCGGGCACGATCCATTCCTCAGCCGCCGGCCTTGCCGGCGGCACTGTCCAGGAGATGAGAACCATGCAACCCAAGCCTTCGCGGGCGCGCCGCGCGCTCGTTCTTCCGATCATTCCTCCGCTTGCGGCCATTGCACTCGGGCTGGCGCTCGGGGGCGCCCAGGCCCAGGGTTTTGCAGGCCTGTCCGCCGGCACCTCGCGCGCCGACATCGACTGCAGCGGCACGCTCACATGCGACCGCAGCGGCACCGCCTGGAAGGTCTACGGCGGCTACATGTTGCACCCCAACTTTGGGGTGCAGGCTGATCTTTATCGGCAAGGCCGTGCCAGGCTTTCAGCCAGCCTGACCGAGGGCTCGGTGGTCAGCGGGGAGCTCAAGGGCGAGGGTGTGGGGCTTTACGGGCTGGCGGTGGCCCGGGAAGGCATCTGGTCGGCGTTCGGCAAGGCCGGGTGGCTGAGCTCACGAACCACGGGCACCGCGCGCCTGGCGGATCTGGGCAGCAGCCGGCGTGAAACCCACACCCACTTCGGCTGGGGTGCGGGCGTGGGCGTGGACTGGACCAAGAACCTCGGCGCCCGCCTGGAATACGAACGGCTGCGCAGCCGCCTGCAGGGTGAGTCGGTCGATGTGGACCAGGTCACCGCCGGCATCGTGGCCCGGTTCTGAAAGCGGCGGGCCTCATGAACCCCCTGCGCCGACTTCTGGTCCATGTGGATGGCTCGCCACGCAGCACCCGGCGGCTGCAGATGGCGCGGGACCTGGCACTTTCCTGTGACGCGGGCGTGACCGCGATGCTGGCCGTGGAGCCGGCCTGGGTGGCCGTACCCATGGCCGGCATGGGCGACGCGGGCGGCGCCGTCATGCTGCAGGCCGCCGAGGACGACCGCCGTCGGCGCGCCCGGGCGCTGTTCGATGCCCAGGTGGCCACGGCCGGCCCGGGCGTCACCTGGTGCGACGCGGGCAGCGCGCCCATCGTCACAGCCTTTGCCCGGCGTGCTCTGTACAACGATCTGCTGGTGATGGGTCAGCACGACCCGGATGATGCCCTGGCCTGGGGCGTGCCTGGCGACTTCGTGGCCTCGGTGGTCATTGCCAGCGGCCGTCCTGCCCTGGTGATGCCCAACACCGGGGACTACCCGGCAGTGGGGCGCCGGGTGCTCGTGGCCTGGAAACCCACGCGTGAGGCGGCCCGCGCCCTGAGCGCAGCCCTGCCGATGCTGCAAAGCGCGCAGGCGGTTGACGTGGCGCTCTGGTCTGAACCCTCGGACGATCTGGACGGCAGCCAGGGCGCCGCAAGGGATGTGTGGCTGGAGGACTGGCTGCAGGCCCATGGCGTGCAGGTGCAGATGCTGCACCAGGGCTCGAACGGCCGGGGAGTAGGTGATCTGCTGCTGTCGTTGGCAGCCGACCGGGGCAGCGATCTGCTGGTCATGGGCTGCTACGGCCACGCACGCGCGCGGGAGTGGCTGCTGGGCGGCGTGACGCAGCGCGTGCTGGAGTCGATGACGCTGCCTGTGCTGATGGCCCACTGAGGCGCCCCGGGACGAACCGGGGGTCTGCCACCTGGATGCGCTGCACTGTCAACGTCTCCTGAGCAGACTTGCGTCCAGTCAACCCGAACTGCCCGGAGCGCACTAGCGTGAGGGCCTTCAAGGAGACCGAATGAACGAGCCCGCTGCCGCTTCCACACCCCCCGTCGAGATCGTTCTGGGCGCCAACCTGCCACCTGACGTGCTGCCCATCGTGCCGATGCGCAACCTGGTGCTCTTTCCGCAGGTGCTGGCGCCCATCACCATCGGTCGCCCCCGGTCGGTGGCGGCGGTGGCCCGGGCCATCGGCTCCAAGGATCCGCTCATCGTCGTGTTGCAGCGCGACCCGACGGTGGACGACCCCGGCCTGGCGGACATGCACCCCGTGGGCACGCTGGCCCGCATCGTTCAGCACGCCCGCGGCGACGAGTCCCAATGGCATGTGGTGTGCCAGGGCCTGGGCAGGGTGCGTCTGAAGGAACTGGTGACAGGCCATCCCTTCATGGCCGCCCGGGTGGAGCGCATACCGGAAGAAGACCACGAGCGACCCTCGGCCCAGGCCGAGGCTTTGTCCCTGCAGCTTCGCGAGCGCACGGCCGAACTGCTGTCCCTGCTGCCAAGCCTGCCTGCGGAGCTGGCGCAGGTGATGCAGGCCACGACCGCACCGTCGCACCTGGCGGACCTTGCGGCCAGCCTGGTGGACGCCGAACCCGAGCAGAAGCAGGTGCTGCTGGAGACCCTGGACCCGGAAGTGCGCCTTCGCAGCGTGCTGGATCTGGTGACCCACCGGCTGCAGGTGCTGCGCCTGTCACAGGAGATCGGTGCGCGGACCAAGGAACAGTTCGACGATCGCCAGCGCCGCGTCCTGCTGCAGGAGCAGATGCGCGCCATCCGCAAGGAGCTGGGCGAGGACTCGGAGCAATCGCAGGACTTCCAGCGCCTGGAGGAGGCCATCGCCAAGGCCCACATGCCCCCCGAGGCCGACACCCAGGCGCGCAAGGAGTTCGAGCGGCTCAAGCGCATGAGCGACAGCGCCGGCGAGAGCCCCATGCTGCGCACCTGGCTGGAATGGATGACCGAACTTCCCTGGGCCGAACCGGAGCCCTTGCAGATCGACCTGGAGACGGCCCGCAGCGTGCTGGAGGCCGAGCACTTCGGCCTGCCCAAGGTCAAGCGCCGCATCGTCGAATATCTGGCGGTGCGCAAGCTCAACCCGAGGGGCCGTGCGCCCATCCTGTGCTTCGCGGGCCCCCCCGGTGTGGGCAAGACATCCCTGGGCCAGAGCATCGCCAAGGCGCTGAGCCGTCCCTTCGTGCGCGTGTCGCTGGGCGGCGTGCACGACGAGGCCGAGATCCGCGGACACCGCCGCACCTACATCGGTGCCCTGCCGGGCCTGGTGGTGCAGGGCCTGAAGCGCGCCGGCGCGCGCGACTGCGTGATGATGCTCGACGAAGTGGACAAGATGGGCGCCAGCCTGCGCGGTGACCCGGCGGCGGCCTTGCTGGAAGTGCTGGACCCGGAGCAGAACCACACCTTCCGCGACCACTACCTGGGCCTGCCCTTCGACCTCAGCCGGGTGGTCTTCATCGCCACGGCCAACGTGATGGATGCGGTGCCCGCCCCGGTGCGCGACCGCATGGAGGTGATCGAGCTGCCCGGCTACACCCAGGAGGAAAAGCTGCAGATCGCGCGGCGCTACCTGGTGCGCCGCCAGCTGGAAGTGGCGGGGCTCAGCGCGGCGCAATGCACGCTCACTGACGCCGCGCTGCGGGAGCTCGCCGCCAACTACACCCGCGAGGCCGGCGTGCGCCAGCTCGAGCGCGAGATCGGACGCCTGATGCGCCATGCCGCCATGGGCGTGGCCGAAGATGCCGCGGCGGTCGTGTCCATGGACGCAGCCGACCTGGACGCCATCCTCGGGCCCGCTCCGTTTGAGCACGAAACCGCCCTGCGCGCCGGGCTGCCGGGCGTGGCCACCGGCCTGGCCTGGACGCCCGCGGGCGGGGACATCCTGTTCATCGAGGCCACCCGGGTGCCGGGCACCGACAAGCTCATCCTCACCGGGCAGCTGGGCGACGTGATGAAGGAAAGCGTGCAGGCCGCCCTGACCCTGGTGAAATCGCAGGCCCCGGCCCTGGGCATTGCCGCATCGTCCTTCGACCATGTGGACATCCACGTCCATGTGCCGGCCGGCGCCATCCCCAAGGACGGACCGAGTGCGGGCGTGGCCATGTTCATCGCCCTGGCCTCGCTGCTCACCCTCCGCGCGGTGCGGCCTGACGTGGCCATGACGGGTGAGATCAGCCTGCGCGGGCTGGTGCTGCCCGTGGGCGGCATCAAGGAGAAGGTGCTGGCGGCCCTGCGGGCAGGCGTCCGCACGGTCTTGCTGCCGGCACGCAACCGCAAGGACCTGATGGACGTGCCTGAGGAGGTCCGGTCGCAGGTCGAATTCGTCTGGCTGGAGCGGGTGGACGACGCGTTGGCAGCGGCGCTGGGCGAGCGCCGCCAACTGCGCGCGCCGCAGGAGCTGACGCTCAGCTGAGGCGGGGGGGCCCCGGCGCGGCGCCCCGGGGGGCCCCCCCCCCCGCCCCCCCCCCCACCCACCCCCGGGCCGGGGGGGGGGGCGGGGCCCGCCCCCCCCCCCCCC
>JBMLPD010000655.1:0-7030 GCA_049242285.1 Rubrivivax sp. | reverse complement strand
GGGGGGGGCCGCCGCGTTGGCCGGGGCGGGGGGCGAGCCCCGCCAACTGCGCGCGCCGCGGGCGCGGCCCCCCCGGGGGGGGGGGGCCCCCGGGGGGGGGCGCCGGGGGCCCCCCCCTCCCGTCCGACCCCCTGTCCGACCTCCGGCTCGGGCAGGGCCGCGGGCACCGGCCGCAAGCCCTCCACACGCGCCTGCAGTTCCCGGCCCGAAAACGATGTCAGGTCCACCGGCGCAGACCAGCGCACCCGCTTGGTGGCCTGAGCCGGCAGCGCCTGGCGCAGCTCGCCCAGCAGGCTGCTGGAGGCGATCAGCACCAGGCCGTCGCAGCGGCCCGCGCGCACCCCGAAATCCAGGTGGCGGGCCAGTTCGTGGGCGAAGCGGCGGTGCTCACGCTGCCGCGGGCTGGTGCGCGGCATGAAGCTGGTGGCGCCCGGCTGCCCCTTCGCGGCCCGCCCCAGCTGGTCAAAAGCCAGGGATTCGGTGCGCAGCCGGGCGGCCGGGTTCACCCAGGCGCGCAACTCGCTCCAGGGCCCGGCCGGCTGCGCCTGCTCGAACAGACGCGCCCTCGAGCCGTCCGCAATCACGATCCATGTCGGTTTCATCTGTGCTCCCCGGGCCGCCAACGGGCAGCCCGTGGACGCAATGTGGAGCCCCTACCCGACAGGCCCTTGCGCCAGCGCAAGGCCCGTCGACGCACGGTGCCCAAGATGCGATGCAACGCAGACCCCGGGGTCTGCGCACCTTCACCTTCCCCCTACCTGAACCGCCAACCCAAGGAGCCCCTGACCATGAAAACCGACAGCGAACTGAAGAAAGACGTACTGGCCGAACTGGAGTGGGACCCGGAGATCCATGCCGCGGCCGTCGGCGTGGGCGTCAAGGACGGTGTGGTCACCGTCAGCGGGCATCTGGGCACCTATGCCGAGAAGTTCGCCATCGAGCGCGCCTTGCGCCGTATCGAGGGCGTGCGCGCCACCGCCATGGAGGTGGATGTCACGCTGTCACCCATGCACCGGCGCAGCGACAGCGACATAGCCGCTGCGGCTGCCCAGGCGCTGAAGTGGCAGGCGCGGGTGCCGGCCGATCGGCTGCGCGTCAGCGTGGAGCATGGCTGGGTCCACGTGTCGGGCGAAGTGGATTGGGAGTTCCAGCGCCGCTCCGCCGAGAAGGTACTGCGCCCCCTCATGGGCGTGGTGGGCGTGAGCAACGAGATCACCCTGGCCGCCAAGGCCCTGCCCACGGACCTGTCCACCCGCATCTCCGAGGCTCTGCAGCGTCAGGCGCTGCGCGAGTCCAAGCGGGTGGAAGTGGCGGTGGACGGTGCCAAGGTCACGCTGCGCGGCACGGTGCATTCCTGGCAGGAGCGCGATGCGGTGCAGGGCGCCGTGTGGGCGGCCCCGGGCGTGCGCACCGTGATCAACGAGATCCACGTCGGAGCCTGAACAGGCTCCCGGCGGTCGTGGAGACGGCCCGCGCAGGTTCAGTCCCTGCGCATGGCGCGTGACAGCAGGATCACCGGCAGCAGCCCCACCAGCACGATGGCCAGGGACGGCAGCGCCGCCTCGGCCAGCCGCTCGTCGCGTGCCAGGTTGTAAGCCACCACCGCCAGCGTGTCGCTGCCGAAGGGCCGCAGCACCAGGGTGGCGGGCAGTTCCTTCATCACGTCCACGAACACCAGCAGCAGCGCCGCCAGCGCGGGGCGCCGCAGCAGCGGCAGGTGCAGGCGCCAGAAGACACGGCCGCGGCTGGCGCCCAGCATGCGCGCCGTTTCGTCCACCGAGCCGGGCACGCGGGCATAGCCGGCCTCCACCGACTGCAGGGCCACGGAGGAAAAGCGGACAAGGTAGGCGTAGACAACGCCCAGCAGCGTGCCCGTGAACCAGGGTGTCAGGGCAGATTCCGGCCAGCGCTGCTGCACCCAGCCCAGCGGCACGAGGATACCGATGGCCACCACCGCCCCAGGCACGGCGTAGCCCAGCGACAGCACACGCGCGGCCCACCCCAGGGCGACATCGGCACCCGCCGGGGACGTCCGGGACGGCGCCCTTCGGCGCAGGGCGAACCCCAGCGCCAGGGCCACGGCGGTGGCGGCCAGCGCGCTCAGGCCTGCAAGGCGAAACGTGGCCCAGGCCCACTGGGCGAAGCGATCCAGCGGCAGACCCAGCTCGCCGTACTGCGCTTCGCGCCACACCATGCCCAGCAGCCAGGCCACCGGCAGGCCGAACCCCAGCAGCACGGGCAGTGCACAAAGCCCCCCCATCGCCCAGCCAGCCGGCCCCTTCAACACCACCGGTCGGGCCTCCGCCGCCTGATCGGACGCCGTGCGGCTGCTGGCAAAGCGCAGGCGGGCCTGGGCCCGACGCTCCAGGGCCAGCAGCGCCGCCACCACCACCAGCAGCAGTGATGCCAATTGAGACGCCGCCACCGGATCGTTCATGGACAGCCAGGCACGGTAGATGCCGGTGGTGAAGGTGGTCAGCCCGAAGAAAGCCCCCACGCCATAGTCCGCCAGCGTCTCCATCAGAACCAGCGCCACGCCGGCCACCACGGCCGGCCGGGCCAGCGGCAGCGCCACCATGCACAGGCGCCGGGACAGGCCAGCGCCCAGCAAACGGGCGGCTTCCATCATCTGCACGGCGCGGTCACCCAGGGCGGTGCGGGTCAGCAGGTAGACATAGGGATACAGGCACAGCACGAACAGTGGCACGGCCCCGCCCAGGCTGCGCACATCCGGCCACAAGGGCCCGGACGCCGGCTCAAGCCCCCAGGCGCCAAGCCCCTGGCGCAGGGCCTGCTGCACAGGCCCGCTGGGCTGCAGGGCATCGGTGGCGGCGTAGGCCAGCACATACGCCGGCATGGCCATGGGCAGCAGCAGCCCCCACTCGAAGAAACGGTGGCCTGGAAAACGAAACAAGGCCACGGCCACCGCCGTTCCCACACCCAGCAGTGCAGTGCCCACCGTCACGCCGGCGGCCAGCAGCAAGGATTGCCCGACGTATCCCGCCATCACCGTCTGCATCTGGTGGCCGAGGACGGCCATGGCCTGGGCGTCTGCGCGCACCCAGGACAGCAACACCCCGGCCACGGGCGCGGCCAGCACCACCGACACCAGGATGAGCAGCCCCCTCACGACGCGCCGGACGCCCCGGGCAGGACGACATCAGAAATGAGAACCATACTCATTTGGATATCATACGGTCCATGAGCCTGTCGCTTGACGCCGTGAGCGTGCGCTACCCCCGCAGCACGGCTGCCCGCGCAGCGGTGGACCGCGTCACCCTCTCGCTGGCCCCCGGCCAGATCGGCGTGCTGATCGGGCCTTCGGGCTGCGGCAAGACGTCGCTGCTGCGGGCCGTGGCCGGCCTGGAGCCGGTCGCGCAGGGGCGGGTCCTGATGGACGGACGCCTCCTGAGCGACGCCGCCAGTGGCGTGCACCTCGCGCCAGAAGAACGGCGCATCGGCATGGTGTTCCAGGACTACGCGCTGTTTCCCCACCTCAGCATTGCCGACAACGTGGCTTTCGGGATCCACCGCTTGCCCCGGGCGGGGCGACAGGCGCGGGTGGCCGAGTTGCTGGACCTTGTGGGCCTGGCCCACACGGCGCGGCGCCTGCCGCACCAGTTGTCAGGCGGCCAGCAGCAGCGGGTGGCCCTGGCGCGGGCCCTGGCGCCGCAGCCGCAACTGCTGCTGCTGGACGAGCCCTTTTCCAGCCTGGATGTGGACCTGCGCGAGCGCCTGGCGCAGGATGTACGGCAGATCCTCAAGGCCCATGGCACGGGTGCCCTGGTGGTCACGCATGACCAGCTCGAGGCCTTCGCCATGGGCGACACCATCGGCGTGATGAACGGCGGACGCCTGGAGCAGTGGGACAACGCCTACGCCCTGTACCACCGCCCGGCCACACGCTTCGTGGCCCAGTTCATCGGGCACGGGGTGTTCGCGCCGGCGCAGATCGTGGCGTGCGCCCACGGGCCCTGCGTGCACACGCCGGTGGGCGAACTCGACGACCCCGAGGGCTGCCCCCTGCCCGAGGCCTATCCGGCCGGGCAGTGCGATGTGCTGCTGCGCGCGGACGACATCGTTCATGACGATGCCTCGCCGGTCAAAGCCTGCATCGAGCGCAAGGCCTTTCGCGGCTCGGAGTTCCTCTACACGTTGCGCCTGGCCAGTGGCGAGCGGCTGATGGCCCACGTGCCCTCGCACCACGACCACCACGTGGGCGAGTGGATCGGCATCCGCGCCCAGGTGGACCACGTGGTGACCTTCGAGCGCGAACCCGCCTGAAGCCCGGGCCTCGTGCAGTGCCGGGAGCTTTTGTAACTTTGCGTGCGCGAAGCACTCCCCGACAAGGCCCGTCCTATACTCGTACAGCATGCAAGATACCCGTGAAACAGCGGCCGCAATGGCGGCTGCCACACGGGCATTGAGCGTGTTTTCGGGGCCAGGTTTCCTCCCACATTCACCGCATTCTCAGGACAAGACATGGGTGCCAAACTCAAGGTTGCCGGCTTCATCGCCCTGGGCGCCGTGGCCGGCGCGCTCGCCACGATGCAGGTGCAGGCCGTGGCGCAGCGCTCGCTGTCACCCCTGCCCATCGAGGAGATGCAGCAACTCGCCGCCGTCTTCGGCATCGTCAAGAGCGATTACGTCGAGGCGGTGGACGAGAAGAAGCTCATCTCCGACGCCATCAGCGGCATGGTGGCCGGGCTGGACCCGCACTCCCAGTATTTCGACAAGAAGACCTTCAAGGAGTTCCGCGAGGGCACCGAAGGGCGCTTTGTCGGCGTGGGCATCGAGATCAACATGGAGGACGGCCTGGTGAAGGTGGTCTCCCCCATCGAGGGCTCGCCCGCCTTCCGCGCCGGCGTGAAGCCCGGCGATCTCATCACCCGCATCGACGACACGGCCGTGCGCGGCCTGACGCTCAATGACGCCGTCAAGCGCATGCGCGGCGAGCCCAACACGCAGGTGGTGCTGACCATCTTCCGCAAGGACGAAAACCGCAGCTTCCCCGTGACCATCACCCGCGAGGAGATCCGCTCCCAGAGCGTTCGCGCCAAGGTGGTGGAACCCGGTTACGGCTGGGTGCGCGTCAGCCAGTTCCAGGACCGCACGGTGGAAGACTTCGTGCGCAAGGTCGAGGAGCTCTACAAGGCCGACCCCCAGCTCAAGGGGCTGGTGCTGGACCTGCGCAACGACCCGGGCGGCCTGCTGGACGGCGCGGTGGCCATCAGCGCCGCCTTCCTGCCGCCCAACGTGCCGGTGGTGTCCACCAACGGCCAGCTGGCAGATTCCAAGGCCGTGTTCAAGGCCGCGCCCGAGTTCTACGCCCGCCGCGGGCGGCCTGACCCGCTCAAGAGGCTGCCCGCCGCGCTGAAGAACGTGCCCCTGGTGGTGCTGGTCAACGAGGGCTCGGCCTCGGCCAGCGAGATCGTGGCCGGCGCGCTGCAGGACCACAAGCGCGCCACCATCATGGGCTCGCAGACCTTCGGCAAGGGCTCGGTGCAGACCGTGCGCCAACTCAGCCCCGACACCGCCTTGAAGATCACCACGGCGCGCTACTACACCCCGAACGGACGGGCCATCCAGACCAAGGGCATCGTGCCCGACATCTGGCTGGACGAGACCGCCGAGGGCAACGTCTTCGCCGCTCTGCGCACGCGCGAAGCTGATCTGCAGAAGCATCTGTCAGAAAGGCCGGGCAACGTGTTTGACCCCAAGGACGAAGCGCGCGAGAAAACCCGTGCGGAAGAGCGCAAGAAGATCGAGGAGCAACTGGCCAAGCAGCGCGATTCGATCAAGCCCCTGCCCGAGTTCGGCAGCGAACAGGACTTCCCGCTGCAGCAGGCCCTGAACCAGCTGCGCGGCAAGCCCGTGGTGGTCAGCAAGGCGGCCACCGAGCGCAAGGCCTCGGCCGACACGGCAGGCAAGTGAGCTGCGGGAGCCCCAGCCCGCGCCCTGAATCCGCACCGAAGGGCCCCTGCCGGGGCCCTTCGCACCACTTGGGAGCACGAAGACCATGGCACCGCGCATCAGCCTGATCGGCGCCCCCACGGACATCGGTGCCGGCGCCCAAGGTGCCAGGATGGGCCCGGAAGCGCTGCGCGTGGCGGGCCTGCAAGCGGCGCTCGAAAGCCATGGAGCGCAGGTGCTGGACCGTGGCAACTTGAGCGGCCCGGCCAACCCTTGGCAATCCCCGCAGGAGGGCTACCGCCATCTGACCGAGGTCACGGCCTGGAACGTCGCGGTTCACGAGGCCGTCCTGGCCGAACTGCGGCAGGATCGCCTGCCCCTCCTGCTGGGCGGTGACCACTGCCTGGCCATCGGCTCCATCAGTGCAGTGGCGCGCCACTGCCGGGAGCGGGGCCGCAAGTTGCGCGTGCTGTGGCTGGACGCCCATGCCGATTTCAACACCAGCACGCTCACCCCCAGCGGCAACATCCACGGCATGCCTGTGGCGGTGCTCACGGGGCACGGTCCGGCCGAGCTCGTCTGCCTGGGCGGCACCGCCCCGGCCGTTCCCGCCAAGGCCTTCCGCCAGATCGGCATCCGCAGCGTGGACCCTGGCGAGAAGCGCTTCGTCCACGCCCAGGGGCTGGAGGTCTTCGACATGCGCTTCATCGACGAGATGGGCATGCGCCACGCCATGGAGCTGGCCCTGGCCACGATGGACGTCCACACCCACCTGCATGTGAGCTTCGACGTGGACTTCCTGGACCCCGGCATAGCCCCCGGCGTGGGCACCACCGTGCCCGGCGGCCCCACCTACCGCGAAGCCCAGCTCTGCATGGAAATGATCGCCGACACCGGCCGTCTGGCCAGCCTGGACGTGATGGAACTCAACCCCGCCCTGGACCTGCGCAACCAGACCGCCCTGCTGGCGGTGGACCTCATCGAGAGCCTGTTTGGCAAGAGCACGCTGATGCGTGCTCCAGGCTGATCCTCACGCTGATGCGTGCTCCAGGCTGATACTCGCGCTGATGCGTGCTCCAGGCTGATACTCGCGCTGATGCCCGGCCTGCAGGGCCGC
>JBMLPD010000654.1:0-3222 GCA_049242285.1 Rubrivivax sp. | reverse complement strand
TGGCGATGTCGTCCACCAGGCGCCAGTCCTTGGCCTTCTGGCCGCGCACGCCTTCCACGCTGGTGCAGAACAGGTCGGCCAGGTCGTGGCGCACCTTGCGCTTGTCGGTCACGCGGGTCAGGCCACCGGTACCCGGCAGCACGCCCAGCAGCGGCACCTCAGGCAGGCTCACGGCGCTGGAGCGGTCGTCCACCAGGATGATCTCGTCGCAGGCCAGGGCCACTTCGTAGCCGCCACCGGCGCAGGCGCCGTTCACGGCGGCCAGGAACTTCAGGCCGCTGTACTTCGACGAATCTTCCAGGCCGTTGCGCGTCTCGTTCGTGAACTTGCAGAAGTTCACCTTCCAGGCATGGCTGGACACCCCCAGCATGAAGATGTTGGCGCCGGAGCAGAACACCTTGTCCTTGGCGCTGGTCAGCACCACGGTGCGCACTTCCGGGTGCTCGAAGCGGATGCGATTGATGGCGTCGTTGAGCTCGATGTCCACACCCAGGTCGTAGCTGTTGAGCTTGAGCTTGTAGCCCGGGCGCAGGCCGGCGTTCTCGTCGAAGTCGGCCTTCAAGGTGGCCACAGGGCCTTCGAAGCTCATCTTCCAGTGCTTGTACTGGGAGGGGCTGGTCTGGTAGTCAACGCGCGGGGAAGTGCTCATGCGGGTCTCCGGGGCCGGTCAGTGAACTGAAGTGCAGATGTTGCAGGTCGTGATGAGGCATCATAATGCGTTCATCCGAACAAAGTCAAGCACTATTTTGCTTGTTTGTTCTCCGCCCTTACCCAGAGATGGACAAGGCCTCGCGGACGGTGCGACGCAGGTGCTGGAAGGTCTCCGGCAAGGGCTGGGCGCTGGTGTCGAGGTGGAAATCGGCCTTCGAATAGAACGCAGCGCGGCCGGCCAGGATGCCCTTGAGGTCTTCCATGGCCTCCTTGCTGGCGGCGATGGGCCGCATGTCGCCTTGGGCGATCACGCGCCGCATGTGGTCCTCAGGTGCGGCCTGCAGCCACACCGAGGTGCAGTGCGTGAGCAGTTCGTTGAAAGTGGCCGGGTCCGACACCAGGCCGCCGGGGGTGGCGATCACCGCCTCGGGGTAGAGCTGGATGGCCTCTTCCAGGGCCCTGCGCTCATAGCGGCGGTAGGCGTTCTGGCCGTACAAGGCCTGGATCTCAGAGGCGCGGCAGCCGGCGAACTTCTCGATCTCGCCACTGAGTTCGATGAACGGGAAATTCAGGTCCTCGGCCAACATCCGTCCGAGGGTGGACTTGCCCGCGCCGCGCAGGCCCACCAGGGCGATGCGCGTGCTGCGACCGGCCGGCCCGCTGCCAGCGGCGGTGCCATGCAGGATCTCGCCCACGGCCACCCGCACCCTGCGCAGCGTGGCCTCGTCGCGCCCGTCCAGCAGTTCTCGCAGCATCAGCCACTCGGGCGACGAGGTGGTGACGTCCCCGGTGAGTTCCGCCAGGGAACACTGCAGCGCCTGGGCCACCTGCAGCAACACCAGGATGGAGGCATTGCCCACCCCGTACTCCAGGTTGGCCAGGTGCCGCTCGGACACGTCGGCCGCCAAGGCACAGGCCTTGCGGGTCATGCCGCGACGCGCACGCAGTTGGCGCACCCGGTCCCCCAAGGCCACGAGGAAGGGGTTCTTGCCAGCTTCTTCGGCCGCTGAAGGCGTCTGCGGCTCCTGAGCATCAGCCGGCGCATCATGCCGATCGGCCGGCGACAGGGAGCGCTCGACCCCTTCTATTGCAGGCAATATAGTGCTTGACATGAGGCGTCTGCGGCTCTAAAGTTCGTTTAAGCACGATACTGCATCTTCCCTCCAGAGGCAAGCCTGACACAGACCCATGCTCTGCTGTCACAAGCTTCGATCGAGGGCAGCCCTTGCGATCACCGGCCGCACCCCATGGATCAGGAGACAAAGCCATGAACAACCCCGCGCCTGCGGTGGCAGCGCCACCGACGCAGTTCAACTTCGCGCAGCACCTGCTGGAGGTGAACGCCGGCCGGGCCGACAAGGCCGCCTTCGTGGACGACCAAGGGTCGCTCAGCCATGGTGCCCTGGCGCAGCGCGTGCGCCGCCTGGCCGCCGCCCTGCGCGGCCTGGGCATCCGGCGCGAAGAGCGCGTGCTGCTGCTGATGCACGACTGCACCGACTGGCCCGTGAGCTTCCTGGGCGCCATGTACGCCGGCCTGGTGCCCGTGGCGGTCAACACCCTGCTCACCGCCGATGACTACGCCTACATGCTGGAGAACTCGCGCGCGCAGGCCGTGCTGGTCTCTGGTGCGCTGCTGCCGGCCGTGACGGCCGCCATGACGCGCAGCGACCATGAAGTGCAGAAGGTGATCGTCTCGCGCCCGGTGGCGCCGCTGCACCCTTCCGAGGTGGAGCTTGAGGCCTTCATCGGCGCGCACGAGCCCGCCCCTCGCCCGGCCGCCACGGGCGCTGACGACCCCGGCTTCTGGCTGTATTCCTCCGGCTCCACCGGCCGCCCCAAGGGCACGGTGCACTCCCACGCCAACCCCTACTGGACGGCCGAGCTCTACGGCAAGCGCGTGCTGCAGCTGACCGAGGCCGATGTGTGCTTCTCGGCGGCCAAGCTGTTCTTCGCCTATGGCCTGGGCAACGGCCTGAGCTTTCCCATGAGCGTGGGCGCCACCACCGTGCTGATGCCCGAGCGCCCCACGCCCGAAGCCACCTTCAAGCGCTGGCTGGGCGGGGTGGGCGGCGTGAAGCCCAGCGTCTTCTTCGGCGCCCCCACGGGCTTTGCCGGCATGCTGGCGCACCCGCAACTGCCCGCGCGTGAGGCTGTGGCCCTGCGCCTGGTGTCTTCCGCCGGCGAGGCGCTGCCGGCCGAACTGGGTGAGCGCTTCAAGCGCCACTTCGGCGTGGACATCGTGGACGGCATCGGCTCCACCGAGATGCTGCACATCTTCCTGAGCAACCGGCCCGAACGCGTGCGCTACGGCACCACGGGCTGGCCGGTGCCAGGCTACGAGATCGAACTACGAGGAGAGACCGACGGCCCGGTGCCGGATGGAGAACCGGGCGACCTCTACATCCACGGCCCCTCGGCCGCGATGATGTACTGGGGCAACCGCGCGAAGACGCGGGAAACCTTCCAGGGGGGCTGGACCAAGAGCGGAGACAAGTACGTGCGCAACGAGGACGGCAGCTACACCTACAGCGGCCGCAGCGACGACATGCTCAAGGTCAGCGGCATCTACGT
>JBMLPD010000653.1:0-2032 GCA_049242285.1 Rubrivivax sp. | reverse complement strand
ACCTGCAGAGCCTGAACGTGCGCGGCCTGTACCCCGCCGGCGAGGGCGCGGGCTACGCCGGCGGCATCATGTCCGCGGGGGTCGATGGCATCGAGGTGGCCGAGGCGCTGGGCGTGGACCTGCTGGCGCGCCGCCCGACGCCCTGGGCGCTTGGGGCTGGTCTGCACCCTCGCGCAAGGCCATGATGCGGCCCTGCAGGCGGCAGGGTCCCCCAGCGGTCCATTACGATCAACGCGTGATGCAGACCTGCGCCCCGCTTGACTTCGAGGGGATCGCAGCCGCATGGTTGCGCGTTCATCGACCCGCCAACCGCCCTTCCCGGGAGACGCTCATGATTCCTGATCCCGCTCGAAGCCCATCGTCTCGCGTGGCTTGGCTGCTGGCTCTGGCGCTGTGGCCGGGCTTGACGCCCGTGCACGGCCAGGACGCACAGGCCCCAGCAGCCCGACCTGACCCACTCAACCCTCAAGCCCGGGTGCCGGCGGCGGCGTACGTCTCGCCGCTGGCCGGCTACCGCCGTCTGGGCGAGGACAAGCCCGTGCCCTGGAAGGAGGCCAACGAGACGGTGAACCGCATCGGCGGCTGGCGTGCCTATGCCCGCGAGGCGCAGCAGCCCGCCCCCCCGGCCCCGGCCCGGCCGGCCAGCGCGCCGCACCGGCATTGACCGGCGAAGCCCCCTCGCCCATGACCCCCGCCGCCTCCATGCCGTCCGGCTCACCGTCCACCCCGGCAGCCGCCCTGAAGTCCGCCCCGCCATCGGCCCTGCGGTCTCGCGCCCGGCGGCGGGCCACGGGTGCCCTGGCCGCGGCACTGGGCCTGGGGCTGACCCTGGGCGGCTGCGCATCCCTCAGCGCGGACGGCGGCCTGGAGCCGGTGCGCCAACTGACCGCCCCACGGCTGGGGCCGCAGGTGCAGCTGGAGGCGGCCCGGCAGCCCGAGGACCAGATGCGCACAGCCCAGCGCGTGCAGGCCTTGCTGGCCCGCCCCCTGGGACCGGACGAGGCGGTGCAGGTGGCGCTGCTGAACCACAGCGGCCTGCAGGCGGCGTATGCCGAGCTGGGCATCACGCAGGCCGAGGTGGTGCAGGCCGGGCGGCTGCCCAACCCGGGTTTCAGCTTCGGCCGCGTCACCCAGGGCTCAGAGATCGAGCTTGAGCGCGGCCTGCACTTCAACCTCGCGCGCGTGCTGGCCTGGCCGCTGGTGCAGCGCCTGGAGGCGCGCCGGCTGGCGCAGGCGCAGACCCAGGTGGCCCAGCAGGTGCTGGCCCTGGCCAGCGACACGCGCAAGGCCTGGGTGCAGGCCGTGGCCGCGCAAGAGGGCGTGCGCTACAGCCGCCAGGTGATGCAGGCGGCCGAGGCCAGCGCCGAACTGGCGCGCCGGATGGCGCAGGTGGGCAACTTCAACAAGCTGCAGCAGGCGCGCGAGCAGGCCTTCTACGCCGAGGCCGCGCTGAACCTGGTGCGGGCGCAGCAGCAGGCCCTGGCCACGCGCGAGCGCCTGACACGGTTGCTGGGCCTGTGGGGCGAGCAGACCGGCTTTGCCCTGCCCGAGCGCCTGCCGGACCTGCCGGCGCAGCCGCGCGAGCAGCCCGACATCGAGCGCACGGCGCTGGCGCAGCGCCTGGACGTGGCCGCGGCGCGCGCCGCTGTCGAGCAGACCGCGCAGCAACTGGGCCTCACGCGCACCACCCGCTTCATCAACGTGCTGGAACTCGGCGCCTCGCGCAGCAGCTCCAACGAGGGCCATCGCCAGCGCGGCTGGGAGGTGGGCCTGGAGTTGCCGCTGTTCGACTGGGGCGGCGCGCGCGTGGCGCGGGCCGAGGCCGTCTACATGCAGGCGCTGCACCAGGCGGCGCGGACCGCCATCGACGCCCGCTCCGAGGTGCGCGAGGCCTACGGCGCCTATCGCGCGGCCTGGGACATCTCGCGCCACCACCGCGAGGAGATCGTGCCGCTGCGGGCGCGCATCTCCGAGGAAAACCTGCTGCGCTACAACGGCATGCTGATCGGCGTGTTCGAGCTGCTGGCCGATG
>JBMLPD010000652.1:0-2460 GCA_049242285.1 Rubrivivax sp. | reverse complement strand
TGGCGCTGGTGCCCCTGGTTCTGGCGGCGCTGGTGATGGCGCAGGTGCAACACCTGGAATGGGTGGTGGTGGCGGGCCTGGCGCTGTTCGGCGTGGCCTTCGCCGTCAACTCCTCGGTGCACTCTTACCTGATCCTGGCCTACGCCGGCTCAGAGAAGGCGGCTGAGGACGTCGGCTTTTACTACGCCGCCAACGCCCTGGGCCGCTTCTTCGGCACCCTGTTGTCGGGCCTGCTGTACCAATGGGGCGGGCTGAGCGGGTCGCTGCTGGGCTCGGGCGCGATGCTGCTGGCCTGCTGGGTGGTGACGCTGGGCTTGCCCACGCGGCTGCCGCTGGCAGGGCCGCGCCCGTGAGGGCCGCCGTTCCCGGGAACGCTCCCGCGAAGATGGCGGCCTCCTTGTCCGAAACCCAGGCCGTGGCCGCGCTGGGCGCGCTGGCCCAGGCCGCCCGGCTGCGCGTCTTCCGAGCGCTGGTGGGCGCAGGCCCGCAGGGCATGACGCCAGGCGTTCTGGCAGCGAACCTGGGGCTGCCGGCCTCCACCTTGTCCTTTCACCTCAAAGGCCTGTCTGACGCCGGCTTGGTGCAGGTTCAGCGCCAGGGCCGGCACCTGGTGTACCGCCCCGAGATCGAGCAGATGAATCGGTTGCTCGGCTACCTGACCGACCACTGCTGCGGTGGCGAACCTTGCGGGCTTGCCACGCCTTATCAGCCCGCTTGCTCCTGACACAAAGCACCGATGACCGGCGGCCTTCGCCACGTCTTTTTCGTCTGCACCTGGCCCGGAAGGCCCGCCACCGTATACCTCGGGTCAAGCGTCTGCCTGGGGGCGTGCTTGGCGTTTCGAACCGGTATCAAGCGTTGCACATGAGCCACAGCGGCGGCCTGCCCGGCTCATCGGCAGCCCAACCAGCGCACCCCGTGGGTTCGCTGCCGATCCTGATGTCGCTGCCTTGCGTGCCGCCCATTCCCGGCATCGGCAACGTCATGGGTGCGGGTCTGATGGCCCTGACCGGGTTGATCTGGAGAGGCGTGCAGCAACGGCCGCAGGCGAACCTGCGGCCGGGGCAGCCGTCAACGCGCCTTGAGGAAGGCTTCAACTTCCAGCAGGATGAACTCGTTGTCGTCAGCCCGGTTGGGCTCGCGCGACGACGAGAACGGCAGGTTGTTGTCGTTGCCGACGATGATGTGGCGGCCATCGACGATGTCCACGTTCTCGATGGTGAAGAACGGGAACGTCAGCACACCCTGGTTCAGCGGCTTGCGGGCCTTGCCTTGCGGGTCCTGGATCTTCATCAGATCCACATAGGCGATCTTGCGTACGGGCGCATTCACATTGGCGTCGGTCATCTCGATCTTCACAATGCGCTTGAACTTGGCCAGGTCGTGAAAGCAGCTCTCGGCGCGCTGGCCGGCCGGACAGGCCTTGTCGGACGTGCCCTCGCCGTTGTCACGCTCGATCACCAGCGCCGTGGTGGCATCGATCATGTTGAAGTCACCAATGGCCGTGGCACCCTGTGACAGCACGTACTTCCAGTGCCGGCCGGTCCAGCGCTGCTGCTCGACCGAGAACTCCAGCACCCGCAATACCTGCTGACCGTCCACGCGCTCCCAGTCCCTCTTTTGCGCGTCCCACAGCGGGCCTTCAAGCATGCCGTACAGGAACCGGCCGTCCTTGGAGGCCGCCAAGCCTTCATAGCCGCGCGACCGGCCCAGATTGACCGACTCCGGCATGGCCTGACCCGGGTTCTGGGTGGTCACGCGGAAGTGGTCCGGCGACATCACGGGCCTGCCATCGGCCAGGGTCTCGAACACCGCCTCCACCTTGCCGTTCAGGTCGGTACGGATCAGGTAAGGGCCGAACTCGTCGCCGATCCAGAACTTGCCGTCGATGATCTGGAAACCCTCGATGTCGAAGTCCGATCCCGTGAGGTAGCGCTTGTCCGTGCCCTCGTGAACGATGCGGAAGGGCACCTTGCGATCCGGGTCGTGCAGAAAGACCGTCTTGAGGCGCTGGACCTGGCCGCTGTCCCAATCCAGGCGGTAGTGCGACAGGAACAGCGCGGCATCGGGCGAGTTGGCCTTGGAGCCGAAGCCGTTGTCGGTGATGACCCAGTAGGTGCCATCGGCCATGTGCTTGATGCCGGAGTGGCCTTGGACAGGCTGGCCCCGGAAAGGCAGCTTGACGCCCGTGGGGCGGCCCGCGGATCGGCCCTCTACCGAGCCGATGTCCTCGGCACGCACCGGACCTGCGCCGAACTTGCCGGAGATGCGAAGGTCGACCGGCGCATCCGCCGGGGCGTCGATGAAGGTTTGGGCAGGAAGGATGGCATGGCCGGCCAAGCGGGCCGGAAACTCGGTCTGCGCGATCGCAGACCCTACCCATGCGCAGGACAGGACAACCAGAACAGGCCATACACGCACAGCAAACCCCGATTCAAGTGATGGTGAGCACGAATCTAG
>JBMLPD010000651.1:0-2564 GCA_049242285.1 Rubrivivax sp. | reverse complement strand
CCGAACATGCCGTAGATGATGGAGGGCACCGCAGCCAGCAACTCGATGGCCGTGCCCAGGGGCCTGCGCAACCACACGGGGCAGGTTTCGGTGAGGAACAGGGCAATGCCGAAGGCCAGGGGCACCGCGATCAGCATGGCGATGCCTGCGCTGGCGACGGTGCCCACGATGGCGATCAGCGCGCCAAATTCCTCGTTGATGATGTCCCACTCGGCCACCCAGAGGAAATCGAGACCGAACTTCTTGAACGTGGGCGCGGCGTTGAGCAGCAACGAGCCGATGATGCCCAGCAAGGCTGCCAGCACCAGCAGCGAGAACGCCTGGGTCAGGCGGTGAAAGACGGCGTCCTGGATGCGCTGCCGTCGTGCAACGGCCAGCGTGGCGGGGGCCACGCCGGCCAGGGGAGAAGGTGGAGGGGTCATGCGAGGTGCTTGCGTGTCAGGTCGCCCGGCAGGAGTATGCCCAAGGCCGTGCGGTCCGGCCGCGGCCCCAGGTCTCGCACCGTCCAGGGGGGAGGACGGCGTCCCGCTCATGGTCACCCCGCCAGACCGCGCTGATTCAGCGCTTGATCTGCGACCAGACGCGGCTGCGGATCTCAGCCGTCAGCCTGTCGGGCAGCGGCACGTAATCCAGCTCCAGGGCCATCTGCTTGCCGTTCTTGAAGGCCCAGTCGAAGAACTTCAGCGCCTCGGCGGCCGCGGCCTTGTCTGCAGGCTCCTTGTACATGAGGATGAAGGAGGCGGTGGAGACAGGCCAGCTGTTGGCACCCTTGGCGTTGACCATGGACACGCCCATGCCGGGCACGCTGAACCAGTCCGCGCCGGCGGCGGCGGCCGCAAAGGTGGTGTCGTCCGGGCTCACGTACTTGCCGTCAGCGTTCTGCAACTGCATGAAGTTCATGCTGTTCTTCTTCACGTAGGCGAATTCCACATAGCCCAGTGAACCCTTGATGCGGTTGACGTTGGCGGCCACGCCTTCGTTGCCCTTGCCGCCCACGGACGTGGGGGCCGGCCACTTGACGGCGGCACCCTTGCCCACCTTGTCGGCCCAGTCCTTGCTGACAGCCGTGAGGTAGTCGGTCCAGTTGAAGGTGGTGCCCGAGCCGTCGGCGCGGTGCACCACGGTGATCAGTTGGTCCGGCAGATTCTTGCCCGGGTTCAGGGCGACAAGCTTGGCGTCGTTCCACTTGCTGATGCTGCCCAGGAACATCTCGGCCAGCACCGGCCCGGTGACGCGCAGTTCGCCGGGCTTGAAGCCTTCGAGATTGATCACGGGCACCGTGCCGCCAATGATGGCGGGAAACTGCACCATGCCGTCCTTGTCCAGATCAGCGCCAGAGACGGGCGCATCCGTGGCCCCGAAGGTCACCGTCTTGGCGCGGATCTGGCGGATGCCGCCAGAAGAGCCGATGGACTGGTAGTTCAGGCCGGTGCCCGTCTCCTTCTTGTAGGCCTCCGCCCACTTGGCGTAGATGGGAAAGGGGAAGGTGGCGCCTGCGCCCGTGATGTCAGCGGCCAGGGCGGCACCGCTGTAGGCCAGGGAAGCCACCACGGCGGCCGCGAGGGTCTTGAGGAAGTGACGCTTCATGAGGATCTCCGGGAAAGTGAACGTGAAACGGTGCATCGGCCGATGGCTGGGCCCGCCCGATGCCGCGCCATGGGGCGGGCGCTGAGGGCTGTCGCATCGAATGGACGAGACTCTAGGGGGGCTGCGTGAAGCTTTTATGACAGACCGCGTCCACAGATGACATCTTTGGCAACCTTGCCGCTGACGATCACGCGCACCCGGGAAAGCTGCGCCGCGTCACACAGCTGTCACAACCCACGGCTATGGTCTTGCCGGATGGACCTTGCGGGCGCCGCCATCCCTCGCCAGCGCCGTCTCCACCATCACCCCCCACCCATGATTGATCGCGAAGCTTCCCTGCTGGCCTTCAACCGCCGTGTGCTGGCACAAGCCAGACGCGCCGACGTGCCGCTGCTGGAGCGCCTGCGCTACATCACCATCGTCTCGTCCAACCTGGACGAGTTCTTCGAAGTGCGGTTCCCGGACTGGCTGGAGTGGGTTCGCCAGAGCGCGCAGGGTGCGACCCGACGGGAATTCGCAGACCTGTCAGCCCAGGCCCATGAACTGATCGACGAGCAGTACCGCGTCCTCAACGACGAGGTGATGCCCGCCCTGGCCGACCACGGCATCCGCATCCTCAATCATGCCGAACGCAATCAGGAGCAGCGTCGCTGGGTGGCCCGCTTCTTCGAGGCGCAGGTGCGCCCCCTGCTGGTGCCCGTGGCCCTGGACCCGGCCCACCCCTTCCCACTGGTGGCCAACAAGAGCCTGAACTTCATCCTGCGGCTCACGGGAGATGACGTGCACGCCGCGGGCGGCGCCATCGTCATCGTGAAGGTGCCGCGGTCGCTGCCGCGCGTCATCCGCCTGCCCGATCGCCTCATGCCTGCCGGCGAGCACGGCTTCGTGCTGCTGACCAGCGTGATACGCGCTCATCTGGAGGAGTTGCTGCCCGGCCGCACGGTGGAGGCGTTCTCGCAGTTCCGTGTCACGCGCGA
>JBMLPD010000650.1:0-1510 GCA_049242285.1 Rubrivivax sp. | reverse complement strand
CGGGTTCAATACCGGGCGCAGTGCGAACGGATTCGCGTGTCAGGCAGCATGGTTCTTTTGGAGCCGGGGTGACGTTGTCCACCGTTCCAAGAGGTCTCCTGCTGGCCCGCCTGCCGGCGGCGCCCGCCATCGACTTGGACGCGGATGGCCGCATCGTCGGCCGGTTCTGAGCGCCCCGGCCCATGACTGCACCTGACGTTCGCGAAAAACCAACTGCCGTTCGGGCTGAGCCTGTCGAAGCCCTGGCGAGCACTTCGACAGGCTCAGTGCGAACGGCTTTGCGGCTCCAGCACCAGGCTCAGTGCGAACGGCTTTGCGGGCTCCGGCACCAGGCTCGGTGCGAACGGCTTTGCGGCTCCGGCAACAGGCTCGGTGCGAACGGCTTTGCGGGTTCGGCAACAGGCTCGGTGCGAACGGCTTTGCGGGTTCCGCAACAGGCTCAGTGCGAACGGACTCGCGGATTCGGCACAGGGCTCATTGCGAACAGATTCGCGGGTCCGGCAGAATGGTTTTCTCCAGAGCCGGGGTAAGGTTGTGCGCTGTTCCAAGACTTCCGCTTTCACCACCGCTCACGCCGCCCACCCATCACCGTCGCCCGCCGCAAGGATCTCTCGATGAACTCTCGCCGCCACACCCTCGGCCTGCTGGCCGCCGCCACCCTGGCCTCCACCGCACCGGCGGCCTGGGCCCAGCCCAAGCCCATCCGCCTGGTGGTGCCCTACCCGCCCGGCGGCCCGCTGGACATCGTGGCCCGCGCGCTGGCCGAGCGCGTGAAGGACAGCCTGGGCACCGTGGTGGTGGAAAACCGCCCCGGCGCCGGCGGCAACCTGGGCGCCGATCTGGTGGCCAAGTCCGCCCCTGACGGCAGCACCATCGTCATGGGCGCGGTGGCCACCCACGCCATCAACCCCTGGCTGTACGGCCGCATGCCCTATGACGCGCTGCGCGACTTCACGCCCATCACGCTGGTGGCGCAGGTGCCCAATGTGCTGGTGATGAACGCAGAGACCGCCACGCGGCTGAACATCCGCTCGCTGGCTGACCTGGTGGACTACGCGAAGAGGAACCCGGCACGGCTGAACTACGGCTCCGGCGGCAACGGCAGCGCCGGGCACCTGGCCGGAGAGATCTTCAAGGCCCAGGCGGGGCTGTTTGCGGTGCACATCCCCTACGCGGGCGGCCCGCCGGCACAGTTGGCGCTGGTCAGCGGGCAGGTGGATTACAACTTCGACAACCTGGCTGCGGCCTCGGCCAACATCAAGTCCGGCAGGCTCAAGGCCCTGGCCGTGACCACGGCGCGCAAGTCCAGCGCCATGCCGGAGCTGCCCACGGTGGCCGAGGCCGGCGCCCGGCTCGGCCTGAAGGACTTCGACATCAGCACCTGGTTCGGCCTGTTCGGCCCGGCCCGTCTGCCGGCAGACGTGACGGCGCGCCTGAACAAGGGCTTCGTGGACGCGCTCAACTCGCCCGAGCTGAAGGCCCGCATGGCCACGCTGATGGCCGAGCCCTC
>JBMLPD010000649.1:0-3375 GCA_049242285.1 Rubrivivax sp. | reverse complement strand
AGCCCGGCGGCAGTTCCATGGGCACGTCCTTGAGCGAGTGCACCGCCAGGTGGGCCCGGCCCTCTGCCAGAGCCGTCTCCAGCTCCTTGACGAACAGGCCCTTGCCGCCCACCTTGGACAGGGCACGGTCCAGAATCTGGTCGCCCTGCGTGGTCATGCCCAGCAGCTGCACGCTGCACCCAAAGCGGGTGTGCAGCAGATCCCGCACGTGTTCGGCCTGCCACAGGGCCAATCGGCTTTCTCGGGTGGCGATGATGGTCTTGTCGCTCATCCAGCGATTATCCGGGCCGCTGTGCGGACTATCTGACAGGGTTGTCACCGACAAGTGTCAACCCACGCCACAGGCGCGCCTGCCGGGCACAAGGCTTGCATGCAGAATGTGTAACCCGGTTACATCGCACAGGCCTGCAGATGCCCCGCTCATTCCAGACCGCCCCAGACAAGGTTCGTGCCCGCGCCAGGAAATCATCGTCTGGAGACCCCGCCTCCAGCAGTGCTGGAGAAGCTCAGCGCGACGATATCCGGTTACTTGGCCGCATCCTGGGCGACACCATCCGCGAGCACGAGGGCCGCGAAACCTTCGAACTCATCGAGAAGGTGCGGCAGTTGGCCGTGGCCTTCCGGCTGAAGAAGGACGCCCGGGCCGGGCGCGCACTGGACCGCCTGCTGAAGAACCTCTCGGGCGACCAGACCGTCAGCGTGATCCGCGCGTTCAGCTACTTCTCGCACCTGGCCAACATCGCCGAGGACCGGCACCACGTGCGTCGCCGGCTGCATCACGAGCGCCTGGGTCACGTGCAGGAGGGCTCGCTGGCCCTGGCGATCAATCGGCTGCACCAGGCCGACCTGCGCGCCGCCGACATTGCCGCCGCCCTGCGCCGGGCCTGGATCTCGCCCGTGCTCACCGCCCACCCCACCGAGGTGCAGCGCAAGAGCATCCTGGATGCCGAGCGGGCCATCGCGGAACTGGTGGCCGCGCGCGACCTTCTGGACACCGAGCGCGAGCGAGCCGAGAACGAGGAGATGCTGCGCGCCCGCGTCACCCAGCTTTGGCAGACCCGCATGCTGCGCACGGCCAGGCTGACGGTGGAAGACGAGATCGAAAACGCGCTGAGCTACTACCCCGCCACTTTTTTGCGCGAGATCCCGCGCCTGTACGCAGAGGTGGAGCATGCGCTCAAGGGGCACGACATCGCCCCTTTCCTGCGCATGGGGCACTGGATCGGGGGTGACCGGGACGGCAACCCCAACGTGGGCGCACGCACCATGCGCCGCGCCCTGGCGCGCCAGGCCGAGGTGGCGCTGCGTCACTACCTCACCGAACTGCACCTGCTGGGCAACGAGCTGTCGATGTCGCACACCCTGGCGCCCGTCACGCCCGCCATGCTGGCCCTGGCCGCGCGCTCGCCCGACCACGACCGGCACCGTGAGGACGAGCCCTACCGGCGCGCCCTCATCGGCATGTACGCCCGGCTGGCGGCCACGCTGCACGAACTCACCGGCACGGAAGCCTTGCGCCACGCGGTGGCGCCGCAGAACCCGTACCTGTCGCCCGAGGACCTGCTGGCAGACCTGGACGTGATGGCCGACAGCCTGCGCTCCCACCACGCGCAGGCCCTGATCACCCCGCGCCTGAAGCCGCTGCGCCGGGCGGTGCAGGTCTTCGGCTTTCACCTGGCCACCCTGGACATCCGGCAAAGCTCGGACCAGCACGAGGCCGTGGTGGCGGAGTTGCTGCGCGTGGCGCGGGTGGAGCCCGACTACAGCGCCCTGGGCGAGGCGCAGCGCCGCGCCCTGCTGCTGCGCATGCTGAACGACGCCCGCCCGCTGCGGGTGCGCGACGCCACCTACAGCGCGCTCACGCTCAGCGAACTCGAGGTCTTCGAGACCGCACGCGAACTGCGCCAGCGCCACGGGCGCGAGGCGCTGCGCCACAGCATCATCTCCCACACCGAGGAGGTGAGCGACCTGCTGGAGGCGCTGCTGCTGCACAAGGAGTGCGGCCTGCTCCACGGCACCTTGAACGGCACGCTGGACGGCACCGCAGACACCACGCAGGACGATTCCGGCTGGTGCGAGCTCATCGTGGTGCCGCTGTTCGAGACCATTGGCGACCTGCGCCGCGCCGAGCCCATCATGCGCGGGTTCTACGCCCTGCCCGGCATCGCGGCCCTGATGGTGCGCAGCGGGGCCGAGCAGGAGATCATGCTGGGCTACAGCGACAGCAACAAGGACGGCGGCTTCTTCACCAGCAACTGGGAGCTGTACCGCGCCGAGACCGCGCTGGTGGGCCTGTTCGATGAACTGGGCAAGGCCCATGGCCTGCGCCTGCGGCTGTTCCACGGCCGCGGCGGCACAGTGGGCCGCGGCGGCGGGCCCAGCTACCAGGCCATCCTGGCGCAGCCACCGGGCACGGTGCAGGGGCAGATCCGCCTGACCGAGCAGGGCGAGGTCATCGGCTCCAAGTACGCCCACCCGGAGATCGGCCGGCGCAACCTGGAGACCCTGGTGGCCGCCACGCTGGAGGCCACGCTGCTGCACCCGACCAAAGGGGCGCCCAAGTCCTTCACGGACGCAGCAACGGCCCTGAGCCAGGCCAGCTTCACGGCCTACCGCCAGATCGTCTACGAGACGCCGGGCTTCACCGACTGGTTCTTCGCCGCCACGCCGCTGCGCGAGATCGCCGAGCTCAACATCGGCTCGCGGCCCGCCTCGCGCAAGGCCACCCGCGCCATTGAGGATCTGCGCGCCATCCCCTGGAGCTTCTCCTGGGGCCAGTGCCGCCTGGGCCTGCCGGGCTGGTGCGGCTTCGGCTCGGGGGTGCAGGTGTTTCTGGAGGGCGGCGCGGGGCCGGATGGCGCGGGACGTGGAGGCGCCAGCCCGCGCGATCACGCCGCGCAGCGCGCCGCCCGGGTGCAGCTGCTGCAGCGCATGCACCGGCAGTGGCCCTTCTTCCGCACCCTGCTGTCCAACCTGGACATGGTGCTGGCCAAGACAGACCTCGGCCTGGCCCAGCGCTACGCCGAGCTGGTGGAAGACCGCAAGAGCGGCCGCCGCATCTTCGCCCTGCTGCAGGCCGAGTGGCAACGCACCAGCGACGCGCTGGCGCTGATCACCGGCGAGTCCACCCGGCTGACATCCAACCCCTCGCTGGCCCGTTCGCTGGAGCACCGCATTCCCTACCTGGACCCACTGAACCACCTGCAGGTGGAACTGCTGCGCCGCTACCGCCAGCGCAGCGCGGAAGACCCCCAGGTCGAGCGCGTGCGCCGCGGCATCCACCTGTCCATCAACGGGCTGGCCGCGGGGCTGCGCAACACGGGGTGATCAACTGTCTTGAAAGTCAAGCCGAAACCGCCCCCAGTGCATGCTTTG
>JBMLPD010000648.1:0-1178 GCA_049242285.1 Rubrivivax sp. | reverse complement strand
CAAGATGACAAGCGGTCAACTGCCGTTTTCAGGTTGAAGACGACTTCAAGGCGAGGGTCGCCGCTGCGGCTGAGTTGGCAGGCAGGACTTCGCACGCCCGCGTCCTGGACGCCATCGTCCGGCAGGTCGAGCAGGTCGAGACCGGCGCAGAGTTCGCTCGCTTGGCCAGCGAGCGCTGGACCAGAGTTCTCTCCACGGGCTGGGCCGTGCCCTGGGATGTCGCCAAGGCATACCTGGTGGCCAGGCCCCGGGGGGAAAAGGCCCGCAGACCCGCGGGCCGCACCATGGAGCGCTGACCGACGCCATGCCCCGCATGGAGTTGGCGCCCGAGGTGCTGGCTGGATTCGATCGCTTCTTCGATCACCTGTGTGCGAGGGCCTCCAAGCCGGTGGGCCGCATGGACGGCCCGGCGGCCTGCTTGTCGTCCTCGATACCGTGGCGGTCGCGCCGGGTGCCGTTCACATGCGCCCAGAAAGCCGCCTGGCGCGCGTGGCATGCACGGACCTCCGCTTCAAAGGCCTCAGGCGGGCAGAAGGGCAGCAGGTCGATGCCGCTGTTGGCGATCTCCCACAGCCGGGCCCGGTGGTGCGCCACATGGCCGCAGGCGCGTGCAGTGGTGGTCGCCTGGCCATCGATGCCGCACGCCAGGCATCGCCAGACGACGAGGTTGTCTTCGGTGAGACCCGTCTCCACGAGGCTCCGGTCACGCTTTTGGCACTTGAAGCACAGGGGGCCTGGCGTGGATTCGGGGCGGTCGAAGGCGGTGGCATGGGCAACGACAGCGGCGGCGAAGTCCGCGAACTTGCGGGCCGGGCCCCGCTCCAGGGCGATCGCGCCCGCAGGGTCAAGGCCGTGGGTGGGGTCGATGACGTACATGCCCGGGCGTCGTGGGGTGGGTCGCTGGTGCGGGCTCATATCCGTCGGCTACGGCCGGAGATTCGAAGAAGAGCTCGCGGCTTGCTGGAGCAAACCGATGAGGAGTTCTGGCCGTCCCTTTCGAACCCCAACCTTGCGGCTCGGTGCGACAAGGCGTACCGCTTGCGCCAGCACCTCCAAGTCGTGTCCCAGGCCATTCGATAGCTCGGTGGCCGTCAAGAGTCCGAAGGTTTCACCGCCCGAGATGGCCTCCATCCGTCTCGTTGTGATCGATGGATTCGCGCGGAGCGTGGTCAGCGCTT
>JBMLPD010000647.1:0-1927 GCA_049242285.1 Rubrivivax sp. | reverse complement strand
GCCGAGACGGGTTTTGATCCGGCGCAGATCTCGGACTTGTATTCACGTACCGTGGCCGCGAACATCTTCGAGGCGCCGCTGACGTACGACTTCCTCGCGCGGCCTGCCCGGCTGGCCTTGCAGACCGCCAGCAGCATGCCGGAAGTGCTGGATGAAGGCCGGCGCTTTGTCTTTCGCATCCGTCCGGGCATCTACTTTGCCGATGACCCCGCCTTCAAGGGCGTGCGCCGCGAGCTGGTGGCCGCTGATTACGTCTACGCACTCAAGCGCCACTACGACCCCGCCAACAAGAGCGCGAGCCTGTTCCAGCTCGAAAACGCCAAGGTCCTGGGCTTGTCGGAATTGCGCAAGAAGGCCATCGAGGCCAAGCAGCCGTTCAGCTATGACGTGGAAGTGCCCGGGGCGCGGGTGATCGACCGTTACACCTTCGAGATCCGGCTGGCCGAGCCCGCACCCCGGTTTCTCTATGTCATGGCCGATGGTGCGGTGATGGGTGCCGTGGCGCGGGAAGTCATCGAGGCCTACCCCGGCAAGGCGATGGAGCACCCCGTGGGCACCGGTCCCTACCGCCTCGTGCAGTGGAAGCGCAGCTCGCGCATGGTGCTGGAGCGCAACCCCAACTTCCGCGAGCTGACCTACGACGCTGAGCCCGCGCCGAACGACGCGCAGGGGCAGGCCATCCTGCAGCGCATGAAGGGCAAGCGCCTGCCGCTGATCGACCGCATCGAGATCAGCATCATCGAGGAGAGTCAGCCACGCTGGCTGTCCTTCCTGAACGGCCAACTCGACATGCTTGAGCGCCTGCCCAACGAGTTCTCCGGCACCGCCATTCCCAACAACCAGCTCGCGCCAAACCTGCGCAAGCAGGGCCTGCAGATGGAGCGCGCGCCCGCGGTGGATGTGACCCTGAGCTACTTCGGCATGGAGCACCCGGTGGTGGGCGGGTACACGCCTGACAAGGTGGCCCTGCGCCGCGCCATCGGCCTGGCCTACGACAGCAATCTGGAGATTGCGCTGGTGCGGCGCAACCAGGCCATTCCGGCGCAGGCTGTCCTGCCGCCCCTGGTGTCTGGCCACGACCCCAAGCTCAAGACCGAAATGAGCGAGTACAGCGTGGCCCGCGCGCGGGCATTGCTGGACCTGTACGGCTACACGGACAAGGATGGCGACGGCTTTCGCGACCTGCCCGACGGCCAGCCCTTGGTGCTGGAGTACAGCAGCCAGCCCGACCAATTGAGCAAGCAACTGCAGGAGTTGTGGCGAAAGGCCATGGCCTCGATCAACGTGAAGATCGAATTCAAGATCGCCAAATGGCCCGAGCAACTCAAGGCCAGCCGCGCCGGCAAGCTGATGATGTGGGGGTTGGCCTGGAGTGCCGCCAACCCGGACGGTGCCTATTTCCTGGATCTGATGTACGGCCCGAACAAGGGACAAGCCAACCATGCGCGCTTCGACCTGCCTGCCTTCAACGCCCTGTACAAGCGCCAGGCAGTCATGCCGGATGGCCCCGAGCGCGAAGCCCTGATGCGCGAGGCCGCGCTGCTGGGGGTGGCCTACATGCCCTACAAGGTCAACAGCCACCGCATCATCACCGACCTGCTGCACCCCCAGGTCGTCGGCTACCGGCGCCACCCTTTCATGCGCGACTTCTGGCGCTACATCGACATCGACCCCGCCAAGCGCAGGGCCACGCCATGAGCCGGCTGGCGTTGGCCCTTGAAGGTCGGCGGGAGGCGGCCGCCTGGCGCAGCGCGGCGCTGTTGAAGTGGCCGCTGCGTGTGTGTGCCATGGTCCTGCTGGGCCTGGCGCTCAACCCCACCCACGCCCAGCCCAAGGCGGCGCCCGCCGCGTCCGCGCCGGCGGCCGAGCGCCAACCCATCAAGCCCGCCGCCCCGGGCCAGAAGGTGCTGCGCTACGCCTTCATCGC
>JBMLPD010000646.1:0-2245 GCA_049242285.1 Rubrivivax sp. | reverse complement strand
GTGCCACCCTGGCCCGCGAAGAAGGGCTGGAGCTGCAACTGCTGGGCCTGGGCTTCGGCATCGACGTGAACGATGCGCGGCTGCGTCTGCCGGGGTGGGGGTGGTAGCGGCGGGGTGAGCACCAGCGCACCCCGTGCCGCGGCGGCTACAGCCTGGGGTTCTCGCACACACCATCAGCCTTGGAGCGCTGATAGCATTACCGAGGTATTGCTGATTCCTGCGGTCATGGACATCACCTCGGTCACCCGCAAGGGGCAGGTCACCATCCCCAAGGCACTGCGGCAGCAACTGGGCATCCGTCAGGGCAGCCGCATCCGCTTCGAACTCGTGGGCGATCACGTCGAGATGCGTTTGAGCAGTTCGCCCGTCGAAGTGGCGGCAGCGCCTGGGTCCGGCTTCGGCATGCTCAAGAGCCGCCGCAAGGCCGTGCCGGCCGACTTCGATGCGGCTTCTCTCCTGCGACCGTGATCGGCCTGGACACCAACGTCCTCGCTCGCTACTACGTCGAGGACGCGGCAGACCCGCAGGCCAGGAAGCAGCGGCTTGCCGCGCGGCGCCTGATCGAGTCCGGCCAGGCGCTGATGGTCTGCAAGACCGTGGTGCTGGAGCTGGAGTGGGTGCTCAGGGGCTACTGCGGTTTCGAGCCCGCGGAAGTGGCCGCGGTGCTGGGCCATCTGTTGAGCCTTGCGCAGGTCACGGTCGAGGACCGTCCAGCCGTGGAGCGGGCTTTGCGGAACATGGAAGCGGGGCTGGACTTCGCCGACGCCCTCCACCACGCCAGCCACGTGGCGTGCAGCCACATGGCCAGCTTCCACGACCGCCGGTTTGCAAGCCGCGCAGGCAAGCTCGGGCTGTTGCCCAGCGTGAAACTGCCCAGCTGAACAGGCCCCAAAGACTGCTCTCATGACATTGCTCACATCCTCACCCCTCCAGGACGCCCTCACCTTCGCCAGCGCCCACGAGACCCCCTGGGCGCGGGACCCGATCGCCGAGCCGCAGCGCTTCGGTGTCCACATCGAGGACCCGCCACCCTGGAACCGGCTGCTGGGCCCGGTTCACCCGCGCGGGCCGGTGGGTGGCGTGGTGTGGCAACACGGCCGGGAGCTGGCGGCCTGGGGCGAGCCGGAGCGGTCTGACCAGACTTTCAGCGTGGCCAAGACCTACCTGTGCCTGCTGGCGGGTGTGGCGCACCGCGACGGCCTGCTGCCGGACGTGGAGGCCACGGTGGCAGCCCGGCTGCCGGGCATCGGCTTTGACACACCGCACAACGCCGCCATCACCTGGCGCCACCTGCTGGAGCAGACCAGCGAGTGGGAGGGGTTCTGTTTCGGCCTGTCCGAGCAGGCCGACCGCTGGCGCAAGGTGGGGCAGGACCCGCGCCCCGCCGCCGGCCCCAAGGGCGGCGCGCGCCCGCTGCAGGCCCCGGGCAGCTATTGGGAATACAACGACGTGCGCATCAACCAGCTGTCGCTGGCGCTGCTGCACCTGTTCCGCCGCCCGCTGGAGACGGTGTTCCGCGAGGAGATCCTGCAGCCCCTGGGCGCGCAGGACGCTTTCCGCTGGGAAGCCTATGACGGCGTCTTCGTCACCCTGGACGGCCAGCGCCTGCCCAGCGTGCCTGGCGGCACGCACTGGGGCGGCGGCGTGTCCATCAGCGCGCGCGACCAGGCCCGCGTGGGGCAGCTGCTGCTGGCCGGCGGCCGCCACCAGGGGCGCGATGTGCTGCCGGCCGGCTGGGTGCAGCGCATGGGCACGCCCTGTGCTCTGGCGCCCTTCTACGGCTGGCTGGTGTGGCTGAACCGGGATGGTCTTGCGTACCCTGGAGCGTCCACCCGCGCGATCTTCATGCTGGGCGCCGGCGGTCATCTGGTGTGGGTGGACCCGGACCTGGACGCCGTGGTGGTGACGCGCTGGCTGGACCCGGCGCACACCGCCGGCTTCGTGGCCCTGGCTGCGGCTGCGCTGCGAGCCGGCTGAGTGCCGGGCCCGCGCCCTGGTGCTCAGGGGGCCAAGGGCAGCTTGCCCGAACTCTTCACCTCCTCCATGACGGCGTAGGTACGGGTCTCGCGCACGCCGGGCAGCTGCCACAGCACGCTGCCGGCGAAGAGGCGGTACGCCTGCATGTCGGCCACGCGGATCTTGAGCAGGTAGTCAAATCCACCGGCCACCATGTGGCACTCCAGGATGGGCGGGTGCACCTGCGCGGCCGCGCGGAACTGCTCGAAGACGTTGGGGGTGGTGCGGT
>JBMLPD010000645.1:0-2544 GCA_049242285.1 Rubrivivax sp. | reverse complement strand
GTCCACGCGGTGTGCGGCAAGATGACAAGCGGTCAACTGCCGTTTTCAGGTTGAATCCGCGCTCGTCCCTGAAGCCCCGCAACACCTCGGCCAGGATCAGATCTCCTACCACCAGCCCTTCAACGCCGAGATGCCGGTCCAGCCAATCAGCTGTGGCGTCGCCTGGTTGCGGAAAAAGTCGATCCAGACGCTGGAGTCGACGGGGATCACGCGTCGCGCCTCATCGCATCCAGGTCACCCTACCCGGCGTACTTGCCCCGCAGCTGGCGCAACGCCGTCTGCTGCTTGAGTCTGAGCAGCGTCTTCAAGCCAAGCTCCACCGCCTCCCGCTTGGTCTTCAGACCTGTCGCCCGCAGTGTGGCGGCCATGAGCTTGTCATCGATCACGAAGTTGGTGCGCATGGCGGCCCCCTCCGATACCTGCAACATTTCAGTCGATGAGCGATACACACGTCTCGGACCATCATGCGCATGGTCGATCGGGCGAAGTCGACCCCCCTGGGGATGCGGACCGTGCCCTCGGCGGCACCTGGACTCCATAGCGGGAGGCGGCACCTGGACGCGGCCTGCCGCGTGCGGCACGGGATCCCCTTTGCCTGTGGAGCTTGCCTTGGAGATACGATCCGTTGGTGAGCAATCCGACCTCCGCCTCCGTCCCCCCTCTGGCCTTCATCGGCGGCGGCAACATGGCCCTGGCCATCCTGGGGGGCTTGCGTTGCGGTGGGGCGCCGGCTGACGGCTTCATCGTGGTGGAGCCGCACGCGCCGCAGCGCGAGCGGCTGCATGCCGAACTCGGCATCCAGGCCCTGCCCGCGGCCGATGCGTCGCTGGCCCGCGTGGGCCTGGTGGTCTGGGCGGTCAAGCCGCAGATGTTTGCCGAGGCCGCGGCGCCCTGTGCGCCGCATGTGGCGGGCGCGCTGCAGCTCAGCATCATGGCCGGCATCCGCAGCGAGGCGGTGGTGGCGGCCGCGGGAAGCGCCCGCGTGGTGCGCGCCATGCCCAACACCCCGGCGCTGATCGGCCGCGGCATCGCCGGCCTGTACGCCCGGGACGAAGTGACGCCCGCCGACCGCGCCCGGGTGGAGGCGGTGCTGGCGCCCACCGGCAGCCTGCTGTGGGTGCCGCAGGAGGCCGATCTGGACGCCGTCACCGCCCTCTCGGGCTCCGGACCGGCCTACGTCTTCTATTTCATCGAGGCCATGATGCAGGCGGGCGCCGAGATGGGGCTGGACCCAGCCCAGGCGCGCCACCTGGCGCAGGAGACCTTCGCGGGTGCGGCGGCGCTGGCGGCGCAATCCGACGCGTCCCCGCAAGTGCTGCGCGAGCGCGTGACGTCCAAGGGCGGCACCACCCATGCCGCGCTCACCTCGCTGCAGCACAGTGGAGTGAAGGCCGCCTTCGTGCGCGCCCTGCACGCGGCCAGAGACCGGGCGCAAGAGCTGGGACGCTGAGGGTGTCGCTCGATCAGGTCGCTGGCGTCCCCGCCGGGCGTACCTGCCGGCCGATGGCCTGTGCCAGCACCCCCAGGTCCTGGCCGGGCAGTGCCAGCGTGAAGCGCAGGCGGGCGCGGGTGATGGCGGTGTAGACCAGCTCGCGCGTGAGGACGGGGCTGGCGTGGGCCGGCAGCACCAGCGCCACATGGTCGAACTCGGAGCCCTGGGACTTGTGCACGGTCATGGCGAACACGGTCTCCACCGCCTGCAAGCGGCTGACGGGCACCCAGCGGATGCCGCCGCGGCCGTCAGGGAAAGCCACGCGCAGGGCCGGCGGTTCGGCGTCCCGGGCCGGGCCTTCCAGCGTCACCCCCACATCGCCGTTCATGAGCCCCAGGGCGTAGTCGTTGCGGGTGACCATCACCGGCCGGCCGTGGAACCAGCCCTCGGCATGGGGGATCAGGCCCTCGGCCGCCAGGGCCTGGGCGATGCGGCGGTTCACCGCCTCCACGCCCTGCGGCCCGCCGCGCACGGCGCACAGCACCTGGAAGCCGGTAGCCGCTCTCAGCACGTGCTGGGCCCAGGCGTCGTAGGCGTCTTGCGGGGCGTGTGGCGGCGGGCGCTGCTGCCGCAGCGTCTGCCACAGGGGCCGGCACAGCGGGGGGAGGTGGGAGAGGTCCGTGGCCAGGTCCAGGTCGGGCAGGCCCTGGGTCAGCAGCTGGCGGGCCTCGACGCCCTGGCCGGCGTTGACCGCCTGCGCCAGCCGCCCGATGCCGCTGCCCTCGCCAAAGCGGTGGCTCTTGCGCAGCTTGACGATGGCCTGGTCGATGGCGCGGCCCTCGGGGTCGGTCATGGCCTCGCCCAGGTCCTGCCCCGTGACCTGTTGCACCCAGGCGCGCGTGGCCGGGGTGTAGTGGCCACCGTCGGCGCGCTGGCACAGCGTGCCCAGCACGGCGCCGGCCTCCACCGAGGCCAGCTGGTCCTTGTCGCCCAGCAGCACGAGGCGCGCTTGAGGGCGCAGCGCGGCCAGGACGGCGTCCATCATCTCCAGGTCCAGCATGGACGCTTCGTCGATGACCAGGACGTCCAGCGGCAACGGCTGCTGCGCGTGA
>JBMLPD010000644.1:0-1386 GCA_049242285.1 Rubrivivax sp. | reverse complement strand
GCGGCCGGGTCGTGGATCGAGCAGGGCCCGATGATCACGAGCAGGCGGTCGTCCTCGCCGTGCAGGATGCGGCGCACGGCCTGGCGCGTGTCGCCCACGAGCTTCTCCACCGCGGTGCCTGCGATGGGGAAGAACTTGATGAGGTGTTCGGGCGGCGGCAAGGGCGTCACGTCCTTGATGCGCTGGTCATCGGTCTGGCTGGTCTTTTCGCTGTGCGCATACCAACCCTCGCTGGTGGCGGTGTGGCGGCTGGGCATGGGGCGGCTCCTGGTGAGGGTTGCGGTGGGTGTCGCGCGCGACAGGCGAAAAAAAACCGCCGGGGGTTCCGGCGGTTTCGTTGGGTCTGGCGCGCTTCGTCTGCTTATGCGCTGGCCTCTCCAACCGCCGGGCGGTGCGAGATCCAAAAGTACGCAAAGTAAAAAGAAGCGGGCGGACGCATGCGCGGAATGTAGCACGCCCATCCCGGCCATCCCTGGGGGCCATCCCTGACACCGTACCGCAGGGCCAGGGGCTATCCTGTGCCTCCATGAAACCCTGGCTTCCAAGGGCGGCCCCCCTGGCAGCCACGCCGCCAGTGGACCCTGCTTCGCCTCCGCGCCGGCACCTGTGCGGCCTGCTGTGCGTGTGGGCCGAGGGAGCCTCTGCCTGGAACCCTGCCGTGCTTCTGGCCCGACCCGCATCTGCCGTGACCTCCCCGCCCGCCCATCTGCTGGACCCCGCGCGTCTGCCCTTGATCAACGAGGCGATTGCGGCCGCGGTGCAGGCCGGCCACCTGCCCGGCGCGGTGGTACGGGTGGAACGCCTGGGCGCAGGCGCGCAGCACCAGGCCCATGAAAGCTACGAAGCTGTGGTCGGCCGCAAGGCGCTGGAGCCGGTGCCCGAGCCGCTGGAGCCCTCTACCGTCTACGACTGCGCCTCGCTCACCAAGGGGGTGGTCACGGCCACCGTGCTGGCGCGTCTGATGCAAGACGGCGCGCTGCAACCGGGTACGGCCGTGCGCGCCATCTTGCCGGCCTTTGCGAGCGATCGCGGCGGCCCGCCCATCACCCTGGGCCAGCTGCTCACCCACACCTCCGGCTTGCCCGCCGTTTTGCCGCTGCAGCCGGCCTGGAATGGGCCGGAGGCGGCGCTGGCGCTGGCCGCCACGCGCAAGCCCACGCATTCACCGGGCGCCTTCTTCCGTTATTCGGATGTGAACTTCATCCTGCTCGGGCAGATCGCGCAGCGGCTTACCGGGCAGACGCTGGACGCCCTGGCACATGAGTGGATCTTCCGTCCGCTGGGCATGCGCGACAGCGGTTTTCGGCCGCTGGCCGACCCGCAGGCCTGGGCCCGGGTGCCGCTGGAGCGCATCGCCCCCACGGAATGGGACGGCGAGATCGGTGC
>JBMLPD010000643.1:0-2186 GCA_049242285.1 Rubrivivax sp. | reverse complement strand
GGCCTGACCTCGATGAAGTGGGTGGTGCTGGGGCAGGGCGAGATCAGGACCTGAGCGCCCGGGCCGCGGGCCGGCCAGACCTCAGGCCGCTTGTTCGGCCGTTTCCGCCATGTCCATGGCGATCTGGGTGCACACCGAGCGGCACACGGCCACCGCCTGCTGGTTCTCGATGCGGTAGTAGATCTGGGTGGCGTCGCGCCGCTTGCCCAGCACGCCCGCGCGGTACAGCGTGGACAGATGCTGGCTCATGTTGGGCTGCGTGGTGGGAATTTCCGCCAACAGCTGCGAGACGTTCTTCTCGCCGTGGCACAGCGAGCTCAGGATGCGCAGGCGGATGGGCGTGGACAGGAGGCCGAAGAGCTCGGCCGCGCTGCTGAAGACCGCTTCGGATTCGTCATGCCCGGTGTGTTCCATGCGTGTGCTCGCTGATCGCCATCCATATCAGCGTGTGATGATGCACGAAATCATCAGGCCCTGCAGCCTGCTCACTTCCTGGGGGCCGGGAACCGGTAGTGATCCCGCTGCAGCACGGCAGCCACGGCCGTGACCTCTTCGGGGAACAGGCCCAGGTTCAGCTCGGTGCTGCACAGGTCCACCATGCCGCGCAGCGCGCCGGGGGTGTTGATGCGCCCTGCAGGCCGGTAGATCGCCGAGCCGTCGCCGCCCACCTTGCGGATGTGGCAGGCGCTGCAGGCGTGTTCCTTGATCAGCTTCTCGCCCAGGGAAAGATCCGCATCCTTGAAGATCTCGGGCCCCTGCGCTGTCGCGCCCAGCGGCAACACGCATGCGCCCGCCAGCAGCAGCGCCATGACAGCCAGGACAGGCAAGCCGTTTCGACGTGTCATCTGGGATTCCTCTTTGCTGAAGGGTTCACAGGGCGTTCAGCCACTGCATCACATCTTCCTCGAACATCTCGCCCGGGATCTCCTGCCCCAGGCGGCCCTGACGGTCTACCGTGAGGGTCAGGGGAATCACCTTGCGGCTCGACAAGGCCGCTGCCATCGGGCCCTGGTCCATCGTCACCTGGAAGCCGTAGCCGTGGCGCGCCAGGTAGGCTTTGACGGTGCCGGCGTCCTTGTCGCGCGCCACCGTCAGGATTTCCAGCGGGCGGCCAGCGGCCGCGCGCCGCAGCTTTTCGATGTGGGCGTTGTGGCGCAGGCAGAACGGGCAGGTGGTGGACCAGAACACGACGATCACCGTCTTGCCCTGGGCCTGGGCCGGGCCCCAGCGGGTGCCATCCAGCAGCGTGACCTCGGGCCAGCTCACGACGCGTCCGGCCGGTTTCGCGCCCTGCGCAAGCGCAGCCGGCGCGGCGCCACACAGTGCCCCCAGGCACAAGGCGCTCAGCATCCGCCGCCGGGCAGGCGCCCGCGCGGCTTTCACTTGGCCTGCTCCATCAGCAAGTAGGTGTTGTAGGCGTTCATGCGGTTGGCCACGCTGAACAGCGGCAGTTTCTCGAAACGGGACCAGTCGGTGCGCGCATAGGCCTCGTCGAAGGGGTCCAGGTTGCGGGCGGCTTCCCCCATGGTACGCCGCAGGTGCAGCAGGTAGTCGCGCGTGAGTTCCAGGTCCGCCTGCACGCTGCCCGACACCGGGCCGTGGCCGGGCACCACCATCTGGGCGTCCAAGCCCAGCAAGGTGTCCAGGGCCTGGATCCAGTGCGCGCTGTCGGCCTGGCCCACGAAGGGGATGCGCCCGCGAAAGACCAGATCACCGGCGAACAGCACGCGCCGCTGCGGCAGCCACACCGCCAGATCCTCGGGGGTGTGGGAAGGGCCCACGGGGCGCAGTTCCAGCACCGTGTCGCCCACGCGCAGCGTGGTGGGGCCGTCGATCCACTGGTCTGCAGGCACCAGGCGCGTGGCCTCGTCCACCCAGGGGAACAGTTCTTCGCGGCTGGCGGCCAGGCGTTGCTGTGCCGTGTCCGAATGCAGGTACAGCAGGGCCTGCCGGTGCGCGATCACCCGCGCTCCGGCGTCCTTGAAGACCTGCAGGCCGTAGATGTGGTCGGCGTGGTAATGGGTCACGATGACGTGGGTCACCGGCAGGGGCGTGATGCGCGCGATCTCGGCGCGCAGTTCGCGGGCCAGTTCGGGCGAGCCCAGGGCGTCGATGACCACCACCCCGGCCGAGGTCACGACGAAGCCCGCATTGGAGATGAAGTTGCGGTTGGCCGAAGACCCCAG
>JBMLPD010000642.1:0-6810 GCA_049242285.1 Rubrivivax sp. | reverse complement strand
GCGCCGGGATTTCCATAGCGCCCAGGCATCAGGCCTTCGTTGAAACGTTGCACTACAACGGCAGGTCCAGACCCAGGCGCAGCGCCACTGGGCGATGCCAGGCCTCGCGCGCCAGGTAGCTGACGGGGCGGCCTGCGTCCACAGTGCTGACCGACTTCAAGCTCACGGCATCGGTCGCGCCGATCTGGTGCGCCGAGATGCGCCAGGTTTCACGTGGCCGTGGCTGCCAGGTCAGGCCAGCGCTCAGGCTGCGACGGCCCAGATTCTCGATTCGCCGCGCGCTCGGCAAGTCGGCACGGTCCGCCCCACGGGCTTCCAAACCGAACTGCCCGGACCATGTGGGACTGAGCTTCTGGGTCAGATTCAGCTTGAACTCCCAAGGCGCTTGACCCGCCAACGCCGGCCGTTCGGCAGCGAGATCAAGAAGGCGCGACCGCAACAGTGCCAGGCTGGCCTGCCAACGCAGCGGCGCGCCGGCCATCCAGTCGTGGGAGGTCTGCCCTTTCAACTCCATCTCAAAGCCCGTCGTCCAGGCGCCACCCGCGTTGAAGCGCTGCAGCAACCAGGGCGCCGTGAGCACGTCGGGCTGGTATGCGAGGCGATCGAGGATCACATCATCGATGCGGCGCAGCGAAGCCGACACCACCAGTTCCCCGCCCGGCGCGGGCCAAGGCTTGTGCCAGCTGCCGTCCAGGCTCCAGGCGCGTTCGGGCTTCAGATCAGGATTGCCCGACTGCGCTGGGGTGGTGGGCGAGACCTCAATGGGAACATAGCGTCGCGGCATGACGTCGCGAGGCGTGGGCAGCCTGAAGCCGCGGGTCAGCCCCAGCTTGAAGGTTCCCAGGGTCTTGGATGGCTGGGTCGAAAAACGCATCACAGGGCCGACGAGGTGGTGCGTCTGCTGCACGCCATCGAACACATTGCCCTGGCTGGCGGTGTCCAGACGCTCCAGTCTGAGGCCCAGCTGTAACGCCGTCCCCGCTGAGAGCGACCAGTCGTCCTGCAAGTACAGCGCCCAGCGCTGCACCTTGGCGCTGTAGCGCTCGTCCAGATCCTCAGGCGGCAGACCGCCGGGCAGCGGAAGGTCCCACTGCACGCGGTCTTCTCGTCGGCGCGCCTGTTCCCATTCAGTGCCCAGGTCGAGCCGGTGCGAGCCGCCAAGCGATCGCTGATGGTTGAGGTTCAGCACCACCGACTGGTCCACGGCCAGTCCGTCTACGCGCATGTCCTGGACCTGCCGCTCCCGGAAGTCGAACCCCTGGGCGCGCGACTGCTGGTCGCGGCTGGAGTGCGTGACACTCAAGCGGGCCTCGAAGCGCGCGCCGTCGCTGTCAAGGTACTGAGCCTGCGCACGCCCGCGCCAGAACAGGCGGCGGTAGTTGAGCGCCATGTCGCTGGTTTGCTGGGCAGGTGCCGGGCCGAACGCTGCCTCCCGCAGATCCTGCACGCCGCCGCTGGAACGGGCATACCGCAGGTTGTGGTCGGTACTGAGCTGCCATGAATCGCCCCGTTCGCCGCGGTGCTTCCAGGCCAGTCGCGGATTCAGGCTGATCGCTTCGGTGTTGTCGAATTCACGCTTGCGGGTGATGGTCCGTTGCGACAACGTTGCCGCCTCGGTGTCGCGCCGCTCCTGCGCGAATGTGGCCGGCCAGACTTGCTGCTCACGGCTGAGCACCGTGCCCAGGCCCCATGTGGTGCGATGGGCCCCACCTCCCAGATTGAGCGCCGCAGACATCTGCGGCCGGCCCTGCTGGCTGGCCAAACCCAGCCGTGTGTCGCGGTTGACCAAAGCCGCAACGCGGCGCGTGACCAGGTTGATGCTGCCGGCGATGGACTGCGACGACTGCACCGTAGCCCCTCGGACGATCTCCACCCGCTCGATGCTGTCCAGCGCAATGTTGTCCAAGGTTGCGCCACGCGGCAACGGTTCGCCGTTGAGCAGGATCAGCGTGTAGCCGCCACCCAGGCCGGAGAGCTTGAGTTCGGCGCTGTTGCCTCGCGTCTCGACCGACACCCCGGGAACGCGCTGCAAAGAGTCCACCAGGCGCACATCACCGTGGCGCAGCAGTTCCTCACGCCCCACCACCTGACGCCCGGCGATGTCGGCCCGACGCTGCGCCTGGGCATCGGTGCGGATCTCGACCTGCTGCACCGCGCCAGCGTCGGCGCTCCGGGCCACCGCGGGCTGCAGCGCGGCAAACAGGCCCAGAGCGAGTCTTCCCAGTGCGGTATCAAGCCCGGAACGCAACGACCGCATGCTCATGACAAGCTCTCTTCGCCGGATTCACACATGGGCCAGACTGTAGGGGAGCCCGGACCTGCCTTGACAGCGGCTGCCCGCCGGGCCTGGCGACGGCTGCTGCGCCCGATGCCCTGCGGCCACGCCGCAGGCCCGTCCTGTCGATAGGGGGGGGGAACTGCCGCTGCCGAAGTGCCGGCATGGCCCGCAGCGGCAGGCGGCCTGCGCAGGGGCCGCCGAGCGCAGCGACAGACGGGCAATTCCTGCAGTCCCACCGATGGCAGCCGCTTGACTGCAAGCCCTGACCCCAAGGTTGGCTGCGCGGACCTCAACCGAGGCAGCGCCTGATCTCATCGACCACCCGCTGCGGCTGCTCGTGGACGATCCAGTGGCTGGCCTGGGGCACGCGGGTCAGGTGCAGATCCGGCACCCAGCGCTCCAGGCCGTCCAGCAGACCGGGCAGCAATGCGTGGTCGCCCTCACCCCAGAGCACGGCAGTGGGCACGCGGGACAGGGTCATGGCGTCGGGCAACTGCACCGCCTGCAGCGCCTGCTCCACGCGCGGGTCGGCCTTGGAAGGCGGGCGCAGCGGCGACGCGCGGTAGAGGTTGAGCCCGCCCGTCAAGCCCATGCGCCATACCTCGCGGTAGCGCGATCGCAGGTCCTGCGTCAGCCAGGACGGGGCACCCAGGCGCCCGAAGAAGGGCCAAAGACGGGCAAAGTCGTTCTCCGCCAGCAGGGCCTCGGCGTCCGGACGACAGAGGAAGTTCATGTAGGCGCTGGCCGCCTGCTGCGCCGGATTGCTGCGCAACTCGCGCAGGAACGTGGCCGGGTGCGGCGAGTTGATGATGAGCAGCCGCTTCATCAACTCAGGGCGCACAGCGGCCAGATTCCAGGCCACGGCGCCCCCCCAGTCATGGGCCACCAGCAGGTCCACCGGGCCGCCTGTCTGCTGGATCAGGGCCTCCACGTCCTGCATCAGGTGGCGCGCCCGGTAGGCCTGCACCTGCGCCGGTGCCGAAGACCTCTCGAAGCCGCGCAGGTTCGGCGCCAGGCACCTGACATGGGGTGCCAGCAGGGTGATCACCTCGTCCCATGCAAACGCAGCCTCCGGAAACCCGTGCAGCAACATCACCCTCGGCGTGCCCGCCCTCCCGGACGCCCGGCAGGACAGCGTGACGCCATGAGGCAAGGACATCAAGGAGGTCTCGATCACGCTGCCCACTCCTTCAGGGTCTGCGCCACGTCGCCCACGCCCTGACGCGACAGCGCAGAGAACAAGGCCACGCCCACGTCGGCGGGCTCCTGCGCCATCTCGCCCAGCACCGCCTGCGCCGACTGGAGCGAACGCCGGGCTTCGGCGCGACCGAGCTTGTCGGCCTTGGTCAGCAACGCCAGCAGGCGGACCTCCCCCGTGGCCACCCGCGGCCCGATGAAGCCCAGCAGTTGCCGATCCAGTTCGGTGAACCCCAGGCGCGAATCCACCATCAGCACCACCCCGCTGAGGCTGCGGCGCCATTCCAGGTAGCGCGCCATCACCTCCTGCCAGCGCAGCTTGGCCGCGCGCTCCACGGCGGCGTAACCGTAGCCGGGCAGGTCGGCGAACAAGGCATTGGGCGCATCCTTGGGGCCCACCTCGAACAGGTTGATGTGCTGTGTACGGCCGGGCGTGCGGGAGGCGAAGGCCAAACGCTTCTGCTGAGCCAGCATGTTGATGGCCGTGGACTTGCCCGCATTGGAGCGCCCCACGAAGGCGATCTCCGGCAGCTCGGTGGCGGGCAACTGTTCGAGTTGGCTGGCCGTGGTGAGAAAGCGCGCCGTGTGCGTCCAGGCCAGTGCGGCCTTGTGCAACGCCGCCGGCGGGACTTCCGGTAAGGATGCGTTCATGCGCCATTGTAAAATCCGCAGGTTTTGGATAGCCGTGCCGCCTTGTGGCGCCGCGCATGCCCCCATCCCAGAGGGCCGGCCGGCACCGGGTGGTTCGTGCCTTCCGCACACCGCAAGCACACCCACGCATCTGCAAGAAGGCGCACCCGCGCGAGGCCCTGCCCTATGAAGCCCGTCCAAGCACTGATCTTCTCGGCCCTGCTGTCGAGCGCCGTCGTCGGCTCGGCCCTGGCAGTCGAGACCAAGCCCGCCTTCAAGGCCGACCCGGCCAAGGGCCAAGCCCTGGCCCAGGTGTGCAGTGCCTGCCACACCGCCGACGGCAGCCGCGGCGCCCCGGCCAACCCCATCCTGCAGGGCCAGCACCCGGAGTACCTGGTCAAGCAGCTGCAGGAGTTCAAGTCGGGCAAGCGCAACAACGCCATCATGAAGGGCTTCGCTTCCAACCTGAGCGAAGAAGACATGAAGCACCTTGCCGCCTTCTACGCCGGCAAGACGGCCAAGCCTGGTGCTGCAAAGAACAAGGACAGCCTGCGCCTGGGCGAGAAGATCTACCGCGGCGGCATCGCCGCCAAGGCCGTGCCCGCATGTGCGGGCTGCCACGGCCCGACCGGCTCCGGCATTCCGGCGCAGTACCCGCGCCTGGGGGGTCAGCATGCCGACTACACCGAAAGCCAGATGAACGGCTTCCGCGCCGGCACCCGCGCCAACAATGCGCAGATGATGACCATTGCCGCCAAGCTCAGCGACGCCGAGATCAAGGCGGTGTCGGACTACATCGCCGGCCTGCGCTGAGCCCCTGGCGCGCAAGCCCGCGCCGTTTCTTGTAAGGTGCGGGTTTCACGCGCTGCGTCCGCAGCGCCCGTTGTTCACTGGGGCCGCGCCATGCACTTCCACCCTGACCGTGGCTTCGGCCACCCCGTTGCCTCTGACATCACGCCGCGCGCAGCCTACGAGGGGCGGCGCGACTGGTTGAAGGCGCTGGCCCTGGGCGCCGCCGGCACCACGCTCGCAGCCTGGGCTGCGCGTGATGCGCGGGCCAGCACCGCAGCCCCGGGCAAGCTCGCTGCCCTGCCCGGCGCCCGCAGCGCCGTGGCCGGCGCGGTCACGATGGACAAGCTCACGTCCTACCGGGACGCCTCCACCTACAACAACTTCTACGAGTTCGGCACCGACAAGAGCGACCCGGCCCGCAACGCCCACACCCTCAAGACCCGCCCCTGGACCGTGGTCATCGAGGGCGAGGTGCGCAAGCCCGGCACCTTGGACATCGAGGCGCTGCTGAAGCTGGCGCCGATGGAGGAGCGCATCTACCGCCTGCGCTGCGTGGAGGGCTGGTCCATGGTGATTCCCTGGGTGGGCTGGTCCCTGTCGGAGCTGATCAAGCGGGTGGAGCCCACGGGCAACGCCAAGTTCATTCAGTTCGTCACGCTGGCTGACGCATCGCAGATGCCAGGCCTGCGCTCCTCGGTGCTGGAGTGGCCCTACGTGGAAGGCCTGCGCATGGACGAGGCCCTGCACCCGCTCACCCTGCTGGCGTTTGGCATGTATGGCGAGGTGCTGCCCAACCAGAACGGCGCGCCGCTGCGGCTGGTGGTGCCCTGGAAGTACGGCTTCAAGTCGGGCAAATCCATCGTGCGCATCCGCTTCCTGGAGAAGCAGCCCCGCACCAGCTGGGAGACCTCCATCCCCAGCGAGTACGGCTTCTATTCCAACGTCAACCCCAAGGTGGACCACCCGCGCTGGAGCCAGGCCACCGAGCGACGCATCGGCGAAGACGGCCTGTTGACCAAGAAGCGCCCGACCCTGATGTTCAACGGCTACGAAGCGCAGGTGGCGTCGCTGTACGCAGGCATGGATCTCAGGAAGTTCTACTGAGCACCCCACCGCACGGATGAACGGCCTGCTGCTGCACCCCCTGTCCAAGCCCACGATATGCCTGCTGGCGCTGGGGCCGTTCATCTGGCTGGCCTACGCGGCCGTCACCGATCCGGGGCTGCATCTGGGTGCCAACCCGGCGGAAACCCTCATTCGCCAGACCGGCGAGATGACCCTGCGCATGTTGTGCGCCACGCTGGCCATCACGCCGCTGCGGCACTGGACGGGCTGGCACGCGCTGGCACGGCTGCGCCGCATGCTGGGGCTGTGCACCTTCTTCTACGGCGTGGTGCACTTCCTGTGCTTTGCCTGGCTGGACATGGGGCTGGACCTGGGCGCCATCCTGGTGGACATCGTCAAGCGCCCGTTCATCCTGGTGGGCACGGCAGCACTGCTGCTGATGCTGCCTTTGGCGGCCACCTCCTTCAACCGGGCCATCAAGGCGCTGGGGGCACGGCGCTGGCAGTTGCTGCACCGATCGGTCTACGCCGTGGCCGGGCTGGCCCTGCTGCACTTCTTCTGGATGCGCGCCGGCAAGAACGACTTTGCCGACGTCGCGGTGTATGCCGTCATCCTCGCCGGGCTGTTGGGCTGGCGGGTGTGGCGTCGGCTCGTCACTTCATGAACGAAGGCAGCCACAGCGAAAGCTGCAGCACCACCAGCGCGATCAGCACGCCAAGCCAGACTGCGTCGAAGCCCAGGGTGGAAACGGCAGCCAGGCACAGCAGGTCCACCAAAGCGTGATGCACACGCCTGAACCTGAAAACGGCAGTTGACCGCTTGTCATCTTGCCGCACACCGCGTGGACT
>JBMLPD010000641.1:0-2217 GCA_049242285.1 Rubrivivax sp. | reverse complement strand
TTGAATGCGCTGTCCCTGGCCTGGACGGTGATCAAGCAGTGGCTGCGCGGGTTCTTCGGTCGCAAGGCCTGAGCCGCGCCAGCGCCCGGCCCACCCAGCGAAAGACATGCCTGTCGGGGCCGCCGCCAAGGTGTCGGGCGCCGACCTTCGCATCGGCGCGGTGCTGTTGGCCGCCGGCAGCGCCTCGCGCCTGGGTCACCGTCCGAAGTGTCTGCTGGAACTGGACGGCCGCCCGCTCATCCGCCGCGCCATCGACGCGCTGACGCAGGCCGGCGTGGTTGATCTGGTGGTGGTGCTGGGCCACCACCGCGCCAGGATAGAGCCCGTCCTGCAGGGCGCGGCCGTGCGAACGGTGTGCAACCCGCAGCCCGAGCAAGGCCAGGTGTCCTCCCAGCGCCTGGGGCTCCAGGCCCTGGGCCCCGGGCACGGGGCCGTCCTCGTGGCCCTGGCGGACCAGCCCTTGGTCGACGCCAGCGATGTCCGGGCCTTGCTCCAGGCCTGGGCGCAGCGCCCGGCCGGCGCCTCGGTGGTGTTCCCCCGTGTGGCGGGCCAGCCGGGCAACCCGGTGGTCTTCAGCGACGACGTGCGTCGGCAGATCCTGCGCAGCCACCCCGACGTGGGAGCGCGCCAGTGGCGCCAGGCGCACCCTGAGGCCGTCTGGCCCTGGGACACCGACCACCCGCACTACCGGGTGGACATCGACACGCCGCAAGACCTGGCGCGCTTCCAGGACCTGACGGGCCGGCGCCTGGCTTGGCCGCCGGGGGTACCCCCTGGGGACGACCCGCCCCCCGCTGCGCGAGCCTGAGCCCTCAGAGCTTGTGAAGTTTTCCAGCGCGCCCGAGCGGGCGTCCCAAACGGTGCTGATCCAGGCGCAAAGCACAGCCGTAGCTCGGGCCACGGCGAGCATTTGCAACGACGAGCGGCGCCGCTTGGGGCGCACGAGTGGGTGTGCGGGGATGTTTCACAAGCTCTCAGCCCAGGTAGGGCCTGTTGGGCAGTTCGTCCGGATTGGCCTGCCCCTCGGCCTGGGGGAAGTGCTGCAACAGCAGGGCCTCGACGGCCTCGATGGCCTGCAGCAGCCCGGGCTCGAAGCGGCCGGCGCGGAACTCGCTGCCCATGCCCGCCACGATGGCCTGCCAGTGCCCGGGCGGCACATGGCGCGTGATGCCGCGGTCGGCCACGATCTCGATCTGGTGCTCGGCCAGCAGCAGGTAGATCAGCACGCCGTTGTTGGCTTCGGTGTCCCACACGCGCAGCTTGCCGAACATGGCGATGGCGCGTTCACGCGCGTGGGCACCGCGCCACAGGTAGCTCAGTGGCAGGCCCGGCTCCACGCACACCCGGATCTCGCCCGTGTGCCTGCGCTCGCTGGCGGTGATGCGCTGCTCGATGCGCGCGAGCGCCTGCGGGCCGAGCGCCCGCCGGGTGTCGGTCTCGTCCAGCCAGCGGTGGCGCAGCAGACGCAGGAGCCTGCCCAGCAGGCCGTGGGAGGCATCGTTGGGCACACGCTCAGCCATTGGAAACCCTCATCACCAGCTCCCCCCTGCGCCGCCGCCGCCAAAGTCGCCGCCACCGCCTGAGGAGAAGCCGCCGAAGCCTCCCCCTCCCCCTCCGCCGCCTGACCAGCCACCCCCGCCCCGGGACCAACCACCGTCGCCGAAGACAACCGGGCCACCGCGCCCTGAACGCCCGCCGCCCGCGCGGCGCCCGCCCAGACCGCGCAAGGCCGACCCCAGGCCCAGCACGCCCACGACCAGCAAGGCAACGATGCCTGCACCCACACCCAGCAAGACGCTGTGGGTCACCCACCAGACCACGCCACCCGCCGCACCGCCCGTCAGCAGCCCGCCCAGCTTGCGGCCCACCATCGCGCTGAGCACGCCGCCGGCCACGGGCACGGCCACGAACAAAAAGGCCAGCAGGTCTTCAACCTGGAAGCCGTCCTCCGCGGCGGCGCCCGCGCTTCGTTGCGCGGGCTCTGGCAGGCCCTCGCCACGGATGCGCGCCATCAGGGCGTCCACCCCTTTGTCGAGGCCGCCGGCATAGTCGTTCGCTTTGAAAGCCGGGCTGATCACATCCCGCACGATCTGCCGTGCGGCCAGGTCGGGCACCACACCTTCCAGCGCCTTGGCCGGGGCGATCCACAGGCGCCGGTCGTTCTTGGCCACCACCAGCAGCAGGCCGTCGCCCACGTCGCGGCGGCCGATCTTCCAG
>JBMLPD010000640.1:0-1717 GCA_049242285.1 Rubrivivax sp. | reverse complement strand
GCCGTGGCCGAAGTTCAGCACGTCCATCAGGCCGAACACCAGCGTCAGGCCCGAGGCGATGACGAAGATGATCAGGCCCATGGCCAGGCCGGCGAAGGTGAGCGTGACCCAGGTGCTGGCGTTGCCCAGAGCTGGCAGCGCCAGCAGGGGCAGGGCCAGCAGCAGGGCCACGGGGCGCCAGTCGAAGGCAGCCTGCGGAATGGCGGCAGGGGTGGCGTCATGCGACGTGACACCGGGTGCCAAACCCTCAGCTGCAGCTGCAGCGCTGGGGGCTGCGGGAGCGGGAGCCTCGTGCGGTGCCGGCGTCGTCATGCGTGTTCCCCCATGCTCAGGCCCAGCAAGCGCCGCTGCAGCGCCTGATCTTCAGCCAGTTCCGCCATCGCACCGCGGTGCACCACGCGCCCGTCGTCCATCACGGCCACGGTGTCGCCCAGGGCGCGCGCCATCATGAAGTTCTGCTCCACCAGCAATATCGTGGTGCGCTGCGCCTTGAGCTCGCGCAGGGCCGAGATCAGGTTGCGCACGATGGCCGGCGCCAGCCCCTTGCTGGGCTCGTCGATCAGGATCAGCGCGCGCGGCTCCACGATGGCGCGGCCCACGGCCAGCATCTGCTTCTGCCCGCCGCTGAGCTTGCCGGCGGGGTAGAGCCAGAAGGTCTTGAGCGCAGGAAAGAGGCTGAAGATCCACGCCAGCCGTTCGCGGTCCAGTTCGTCCGCCTGGCGGGCGCTGCGCGCAGCCAGCAGCATGTTCTCCTGCACGGTCAGGTCGGTGAAGATGCCCATGCTCTCGGGCACGTAGGCGATGCCCTGCTGCGCGATGTCGGGCGTGGCCAGGCCGCGCAGCGTCTGGCCGCGGAACTGCAGCTCGCCCTGGCTGGCCGGCCACAGGCCCATGATGGTGCGCAGCGTGGTGGTCTTGCCCGCGCCGTTGCGGCCCAGCAGCATGGTCACCTGCCCTTCGGGCACCTCCAGGTCCACGCCGTGCAGGATGTGATACGCCCCGATGTGCGTGTGCACGCCGCGCAAGGTCAGCAAGGCGCTCATCGTGCGGCGCCTTTGGTTGCCGGCTCGGCTGCGGCAGCCTCGTCCTCGGCCACGCCCAGGTAAGCCTGCTGCACGATGGGCGAGGCCATCACCTCAGCCGGGGCGCCGTCGGCCACCAGCCGGCCGTTGTGCAGCACCACGATGCGGTCCGACAGTTCACGCACCACGTCCATCTTGTGCTCCACCAGCAAGATGGTGCGGTCGGCGCGGGCCTTGAGCGCGCGGATCAGGTCCAGCACCACGGGCGCGTCGTCCACGCTCATGCCGGCGGTGGGCTCGTCGAACAGGTAGACCTTGGGGTCCAGGGCCATCAGCAAGGCCACCTCCAGCTTGCGCTGGTCGCCATGCGGCAGGGCCGCCGCTGGCTGCTCCAGGCGGTCGCCCAGTTGCACCTGGCGCAGCAGCGCCTGCGCCTCGTCGATCCAGGTCCGCCGGTCCAGCCACACCTTGAACAAGTCCAGCCCCCCGCGCCACGCCGCCCCGGCGCGCGCCTGCTGCCGCCCCTGCTCACGCGCCTGCACCGCCAGACGCACGTTCTCCTGCACCGACAGGTTGGGGAACAGCTGCGTGAGCTGAAAGGCCCGGCCCAGCCCCTTGCGGGTGCGCAGCGGCGCGGGCAGCGCGCTCAGGTCCTCGCCGTCCAGCAGCACCTGCCCGGCGCTCGCGGGGAGCTG
>JBMLPD010000639.1:0-3854 GCA_049242285.1 Rubrivivax sp. | reverse complement strand
GACGGCGACGTGTGGTGGGAGGGCATGACCGACGAGCCGCCGGCGCACCTGATCGACTGGCAGGGCCGCGACTGGACGCCCGAGATCGCCCGCGCCCACGCCGACAACGGCAAGCCGCGCCCGGCCGCGCACCCCAACGCCCGCTTCACGGTGGCCTCCACCCACAACCCGGTGCTCGATGACCAGTGGGACTCCACCACCGGCGTGGCGATTGACGCCTTCATCTTCGGTGGCCGCCGTTCCACCACCGTGCCGCTGGTGACCGAGACGCGCGACTGGACCGAGGGCGTCTACATGGCCGCCACCATGGGCAGCGAGACCACCGCCGCCGCCGCCGGCGCGCAGGGTGTGGTGCGGCGCGACCCCTTCGCCATGCTGCCCTTCTGCGGCTACAACATGGCCGAGCACTTCGGCCACTGGCTGCACCTGGGCGACAAGCTCAATGGCCACGGCGTGAAGCTACCGAAGATCTTCTGCGTGAACTGGTTCCGCAAGGGCGCCGACGGCAAGTTCGTCTGGCCGGGCTACGGCGAGAACATGCGCGTGCTGGCCTGGATGCTGGGCCGCATCGACGGCACGGCCGGCGGTGTGGAGCACGCCATCGGCACCAGCCCCCGCTACGAAGACCTGCATTGGGACGGCCTGGCCTTCACGCGCGCGCAGTTCGACAGCGTGATCGGCATCGAGCCTGCCGCGTGGCAGCAGGAACTGGCCCTGCACCAGGAGCTCTTCACCCAGCTGGCCCACGGCCTGCCGGCGGAACTGCCGGCCACCAAGGCGCTGATCGAGCAACGCCTGGCGGCCTGACCGCCCGGTGAAGCTCCAGATCCTGTCCGACCTGCATCTCGAGAGCGAGGCCTTCGATCCCCAGCCGGCGCCGGGAGCCGAGCTGCTGGTGTTGGCCGGTGACATCGACAGCACCTGGGCGGGCCTGCAGCGGTTTGCCGGCTGGCCCGTTCCCGTGTTGATGGTGGCGGGCAACCACGAGTTTGACGGACGCGACCTGGCTGCCGCCTGGGGGCCGCTGCGCGAGACCTGCGAGCGCGCCGGCATCCGGCTGTTGCAGCGCGAGGAGTTGTTGATGCGCGACGGCGCCGGGCGTGCCGTGCGCTTCCTCGGCGCCACCCGCTGGAGCGACTTTGACCTTTTTGGGGAGAAGGGCCGACCCAAGGCCGAGCGGGCGGCCGGCTACTACCTGAAGAAGATGGGCTCCACCCTGGAGGGCCGGCCCCTGGACACGGCGGCCCTGCGCGCCGAGGGTCAGGCCTGCCGCGCCTGGCTGGAGCAGGCGCTGGGCCTGCGAGCCGCGGAGCCGGTCCAGGCCACGGTGGTGATCACTCACTTTGCGCCCAGCCTGCGCAGCGCAGATCCGCGCTACGGCCGCCAGCCCGGTACGGCCAGCTTCTGCAATGCCGACGACGACCTGATGCCGCGCGCCGACCTGTGGATCCACGGACACCTGCACTGCCGCCACGACTACCGGGTGGACAGGCCCGGCCGCGCACCGGCGCGCGTGGTGTGCCAGGCCCGGGGACTGGTCCGCAAGGGCGAGTCTGCAGGCTTTGATCCGGGCCGGCTGTTCGAGGTGTAAGCCTGGGGCGACATGCCACAGGCGACCTGCGGGCCATTGACGTGTGACAAGGTCGGCCCGCGCGGGCGCGAGATACTGGCGGCCTCGTGGGGCGCGGCGGCCTGGTCATTCCGGGGCGGCACCGCGCTGCCGGTCCGTATCCATTTCCGGAGTACACCCCCAATGAAGATTCTTGTCGCCGTGGACGGCAGCCCCTTCACCAAGCGCATGCTCGGCTACCTGGCTGCGCATGACGAATGGCTGGGCGGTGCCCACCAGTACACCGTGTTGCACTCCGTGCCGGCCGTGCCGCCGCGCGCTGCGGCCGTGATCGACAAGGCCACGATCAAGGCTTACTACGACGACGAGGGCGAGAAGGTGATCAAGCCCATCCGCACCTTCTTCAGCAAGAAGCGCGAGCTCAAGGTCGACTTCCTGGTCAAGGCCGGGCCGGCGGCTGACAACATCGTCGCCGCCGCCACCAAGGGGGGCTTTGACCTGGTGATCATGGGCTCTCATGGTCACGGCGCGCTGGGCAACCTCGTGATGGGCTCGGTGGCCACCAAGGTGCTGGCCCATTGCAAGACCCCTGTGCTCCTGGTGCGCTGAGTTCCCCAGGCCCGAGGGCCCGGCAGCGCGGCCGGCGCTCAGCTGGGCCGTGCGCCGATGCCGCTGAAGCAGGTGGCCAGCACCCACTCGGCGACCTGTTCCTCGCTGTGGCGGCCTGAGGCCTTCAGCACCCCGGGGACCGGGTCGCAGGCGCGGGCGAAGAGGGTGTAGAGCACCAGCTCAGGCGGCAAGGAGCGGTCCAGGTCACCATCGCCCTGGGCCTGGACGATCCACTCGCCCAGACGGTCGCTCACCTGCATCAGCAGGTCCAGGTAGCCCTTGTGCTCCAGAAGTTCGGCGCGCAAGCTGGAGCTTTGCGAGGGCAGGATGGGCATCTCGCCCGCCAGTTGCACGCGCAGCGCCCAGCGCGTCACCTCGCGCAGGCGTTCGACGGCAGTGGCTTGCCGAGCCGCCTGCTGATCCAGCACCTCCATGGCGCGCTCCAGCACGCGCACCATGGCAGCCGCGGCCAGAGCCTCCTTCGAGGCGAAGTGCTTGTACAGGCTGGCCTTGGCAATGCCCACGTCCGCGGCCACCTCGTCCACCGTCATCTGCTCGAAGCCCTTCTCGGCGAGCAAGCGGTTGACGGAAGAGACGATCGCGTCTTCGCGAACCCTCAGAACTTGATCGCGAAAGGAGCCCCGTGCCATGCAGCGGATTTTAGACCGCCGCGCCGCAAAGCGGACTTCAGGGTCTTGAATCGAACCGGGCAGTCACGCCTGCGCCGGTGCCAGCGTTCAAAGCCCGGGTGCGGGGCGCTGCGAAGCCAGCGCCGACCACCAGGCGTCGGGCTTGTCAGACGAGCCCGCGGGCCCTTCAGACGCGCCAGGTGCGGCTTCGATGGACAGGTCGAGCGCGAACGCGGTGCCGTAATCGGCGAAGTCCGGCGTCTGGGCAGCCGGCTCGGGGCGCAGGCGGTCCATGAGGCGAGATGCAAAGGTTCCTGGCTTCATCGTGTGCTCCCCAACGATTTGGTTCTGATGCCTATGCTGACATCATGCGCCGCCGACCATGACGGGAATTTGAACGTTTTCGTGTTGCAAATCACGTCACCGCCGGATGTGTCGCGCCCTCGCAACAGGCCTGCGGGCTGGCCGCGCTGACCGGACCGTGCGCGGCCGGGAGATGTCGGCCAGCAGCAGGACACTGCGCACCAGGTCTTCCACGGCCTCGTCCAGGCGCGAGGGGGGTTCCAGTGTGTCGATGACCGCCAGCAGTTCGTCGGCGTCCTCCAGATCGTCCGGATCGAAGGCGGCGTACAGCACGGCCAGCGGCTCCAGCAGGCCGGGATGGTCCATCGCCATCAGGCCCCGGAAGTGGTCCATGGCCGCGGCAAAGCCTGCCACCCACGGCAGGGTGAGGTCCGAAGGTGCCAGCCCGTCGCCGTCGATCTCGAACACCCAGGGGTCGAACCACTGCCGCTGCGAGATGGCAAGGTCCAGTTCGGCGTGCCGGCGAGCGGCCAGCGCAGACAGCCGCTGCGCCTGCGGCCCGGGGGGCAGCGGCCGGCCTTCCCCATCGCCCACCCAGCGCAGCCATTGCGCCGCCGGCACGGGCTGGGGCTGCAGCAGCACGCCGCACAGAAAGCCGTCCAGGGCGCTGATGTCCAGCGGCTCCAGGGGCTCGGGAAGTCCGTCCAGCAGTTGCTCCAGCTCGGTGAGTTCTGCGTCGGACA
>JBMLPD010000638.1:0-4964 GCA_049242285.1 Rubrivivax sp. | reverse complement strand
GTCCACGCGGTGTGCGGCAAGATGACAAGCGGTCAACTGCCGTTTTCAGGATCATGGATCTGCGGAATGGGCACGGGGGTGAACCACTGCTCCAGCCAGGCGCCTGCGATCTCCAATTCCAGGAAGTCGCGCACGTTTTCGGGGTGAAGCTGCAGCATGGCGGCACCTTCGCGGGCACGTCGAACCCTGTACAGCACCTGCGGCTCCCGCAGCTTGGCAAATGGGTACAAGGCCCCGGAGAGTTCCAGATGCCCATCAGCGCCTCCCGTGTGCACGCCCACCTGCATGATGCGGACCGCCAGCAGCAGACCGGGGTGCGCCATTTCAATGCCACTGTTCTCCCTGACGATCTGAGGTGGCGCCTGCTGATCCAGCTCATCGACAAGCGTCATGCCTTCACCGGGCCGCACATCGGTCACCCGATACAGCCGCAGCGGCCTGTGGCGAAGCTGGGCGAGCCAGGCGCGCTGTCCTGGCGTGAAAAAGGGCCCTTCGCGCCCCAGCACATAGCCGTTGATCTCACGCAAACCCCCACGGGCATGCATCTGGCCGCGCGCCAGAAGCCACTCGCTTGCGTTGGTGCTGATCATCGTCGTGCTGTCGTCGTCCAGATCCATCAGATCCTCAGACGAGTCAGGCTGCCACATGCGCAGCAGCTCGCCCAAGGCGTTGTGCCAGCCCTTGCGGTGGCGCTGCGCCAGCCAACCGATGGCCACCCGGGCCGCGCCTTCATCGTCACGCAGCCGAAGGTTCTGAACGTTGGACGTGGGTGCATCAGGCCTCATGCTTCAGTCTCCTTCTTGAAATTGCGACTGGCACCAGGGCCGGGGTGCGCCTGCTGCGCAGCACCACCGACGCTTGCCCGGACAGCTTGGTCAGGACCTTGGGTTCAGATCCTGCATTCAGGCGCTTGGCATGCAGGTGCAAGGCCCGAACCCTGGGATTCCCATGGCTCCCTGCACTTTCAACGTGATCGCCAGGCGCGCGCCATGCACTGTGCCGAGCGCCGGGCCCAGGGCCTTGCGGCTGAGCGCCCAGCCCTCGAAAGATGACTGCCCAAGTCGACGCATCATGAAGGTCCACCGCGCAAGCAGATCAAAGCGCGATTGAGACCTGCTGACCACGAAGCGCTGCTGCAATCGAAGCGGCCGTCGCTCAGAGGCCTGCGTGCACAGGGTTCAGGGGCTTCGAGTGGCCGCCGAAAGCGCGATGCAGGCGCGCGGTGTTGCCAAGCAACGGGCTTGGCGGGGAAGAACGGAGAGGCAGCGTCAGCTTGCGCTGGATACCCCGCGCTGGTCAGGACAGGCCCTCGATCATGTCCTTGACCCGGGCCGTCCCGACCTTGGGCGTAGCGGGTGACGCGGCAGTCACCCACAGATCGACCTTCTTCTTCAAGCCGACGGGCGGCACGCTGGCACGCCGTATCAACTCCGACACCGCCTTGCCCAAGGGCCAGCAGCGCAACTTGGCACAGGCCTGCGCCAGCGCCAAGGCGTCGTCATCCAGGTTGAGGGCGGTTCTCATGGTCGGCTCAGAGACGTCGAAGCAAGCTTTCAGCGACGAAACACTCAAATCTCCAACAGCAGGTCGCTGTGCTCCAGCATGGCAGGTTTGACTCGCTGCCCAAGGGGTACCAGAAAGAGGTTGGCGCCTTCTCAGCGAGCAAACTCATGGCCGACACGAAATCGCTGTCGCCAGACACCAGGACGATGGCCTGCACCTGCTTCTTCAGCGTCAACGCGGCGATGTCCATGCCAACACGCATGTCCATGCCCTTCTGGGAAATCTGCGGCTTGCGGTCATCAGCCGTGATCTGCAGGCTCGCACCAGGCGCCGTATTGAAGGTCTTGCTGCTGATGGCCCAACCCTCGAACGCCAATTCGCCAAGTCGAAGTGCTGTGAAGGGCTGTTTAGCGAGCTGCGCAAACAGCTGGCGAGACCTGTTCGCAATCGGGTTGTTGCCAAATTCGACCCGACCACCGTTCAGCGGCTTGTCGTGCGCCGTTTCCAGGGGAGCCGAATCGCAGCAGTACACCCGATGCAGCCGCATGGCCTCCAGTGGCGCTGTTGCTTGGAGCTTTTGAACCAAGCCAGCGAAGTCCTGGGCCGTGGCCGGGCGAACCGCCGAACCCAACTTGCGCTTGGCAAGTCCGCCGTCGATCAATATGGCGTAGTTCTGCATGGGCCAAAAAAATTGGCCGCCCGACAGGCCGAAGGTCGAAGCCTTCTGTTACGTGTCGCCCGTCAGGCAGCCGTCTCTTCATGAGAGCACAAAGGCTAGCACTTGCCTTCTGACGTAAGGGAGTGGCGCCACACCACCGCCCTCACTGAACCACCACCGGCACCTCCATCGCCGGCAGGGTGCTGCGTCTGCAGCCGCCAAAGCGCGCACAACGCCCCTGTTGTCACTGTCGCCACTGTACCGAAACCACGTGGCGCACACGAAGGAACTGCGTGACACTACCGAATCGATGAACACGCCTGCTGCATCCACTGCTGCTCAGTCGCCTGGCCTGACGGACCTGGAAAACCGGCTTAGGTCGGCCCTGCACGTGTTCCCGGGCCTGGAACTGGCCTTGCTGTTCGGCTCACTGGCACAGGGGCGAGGCCGGCCGGACAGTGATGTCGACCTGGCGGTGCAGGCGGGGCACCCTCTGTCCGCTCAGGAGCGCATGGACCTGATCGTTGCCGTGTCGCAAGCCTTGCAGCGGCCGGTGGATCTGGTCGATCTGCGCACGGCCGGCGAGCCCACGCTCGGTCAGGTGGTACGCCACGGACGACGAATCCTCGGCAGCGACGCGGCCCACGGCCGGCTGCTTTACAGGCAGCTCGTCGATCAGGCCGACTTCATGCCCCTGCGCAACCGCATCCTCAAGGAAAGACGCGTGGCATGGACAGGGAAGTAGTGCAGCAGAAGCTCGAGTCACTGCGCCGCTGCGTGCAGCGCGTGGCCGACAAGTGCCCTGAGAACGCGCGAGCCCTGGCCGAAAACGTCGACCTCCAGCACATCGTCACGCTCAACCTGAGCCGTGCGATCCAGCTCTGTGTGGACATCGGGGCTCATTTGATCGCTTCCACTTCAGGCCCTGCACCTGCCACGATGGGTCAGACCTTCGAGTTGCTGGGCCAGCAGCGGATCATCCCGGCCGAGCTGGCCGGCCGCATGCAGCGGGCGGTGGGCTTTCGCAACAGCGTGATTCACAACTACGAGGTCATCGACTGGCAGGTGATGTACGCGCTGGCGCGGGATCACCTGGGTGACTTTGCGACGTTTGCCCGCGCCATGGCCCACCACCTGGGCAAGCCCGGGGAGAACTGATCGCCCAGGCGCGCAAGCGCAATCCTGATCAGGCCCCGCGCCGAGTGGCGGCTTCAGGCCACTCTCTGCCTCACTGCACCACCACCGGCACCTCCATCGCCGGCGGGGTGTTGCGGCTGCGGCCGCAGCGGACCACGCCGTCGATCATGACCATGCCCACGCCAGGCAGGTCGCCGAGCTGGATGCTTTCCAGCAGGATGCGTGCGGCATTGTGCTGGGCGACATGTCAGACCACACATCCGGCCAAACGTACAAGTGCCTCGGCTGAAACCCTGAATGACAGGCGATCCTCAACCAGACGGCCACCAAGTGAGTCGTAGAACCTGATGCCTCGCAGATTTGAGGCCTTGACATTCCAGTCCATCCGACCACAGCCGGAGCGAACGGCGTAATCCGCCGACCGCTGCATCAAGAGTTTGCCGACGCCTGCTCCCCGGCAAGCAGAGCGCACAAAGAGTTCCTTCAGAAGGCACTGCTTGCGGTTTTGCGGGTCGGGCTCCACCAGGGAATACATGAACAGCAAGGCTGCGAAGCCCAGTACCTGATGCTGCTCGTCAACGGCCACAAGCAGACAGAGACCAGACTGTTGAAGCAGGTTCTCAAACAAATGGCTCCGAATTGCATCTGGTGAGGCAGTCGGCGGCTGGTTGTAGAAAGCATGAAGTTCAGTCAACAGCGCGACGAGAGACTCATGCTCATCCGGCGAGACGGGCTTGACTTCGACTGGCATGGCGCAGGCCTTCCTTATCTGGACCGGCGAATCCAACCGATCCTGAGTATTGCCGCTGCAGTCAGCAAAGCACCTCCGTGTGCAAGGTACGCTCTGCGTCTGATGCCAGCAGGTTGACCAAACCCCGGTCCAGGGTCAGCAATCTCATGCCACTGCGTATCGCGGCCGTCAGCAGATAGGCGTCCGTGACCTGACGATGGCCGACCACGCCGCCAGTGCAACAGGACAGCACATCGGTGAAGTCGAAGTCCAGCGAGACGAAGCGGTGGCCGGGATGCGCCAAGTTGCGCTCCAGTGCTTCCGAGAGTTCGGCAATTGACGCGCCTGTGGCCAATGCGGGCTGGCTGAGCACCCGCACGAACCCGGCCTGGGTCAGTGCGCAGGTGGCCCAACCGGCACGGCCGTGACGCCGGAACCAGGACACCATCTCGCGATGCCGCTCATGCCCTTCCCAGCCGAGGGCAATCAGCGCATTGACGTCAAGCAGACATGGGGTCACCACGCAGCGATCAGGACAGATCCTCGATCATGTCCTTGACCTTCGCCGAGCCGACCTTGGGCCTGTCCGGCGACGCGGCAACCACCCAAAGATCGCCTTTCTTCTTCAGGCCGAGGGGAGGCGCACTGGCACGCCGGATCAGTTCCGACACCGCCTTGCCCAGGCGCAAGGAGCGCGCCTTGGCGTAGTTCTGTGCCAGTGCTGCGGCATCGTCATCCAAGGTGAAGGTGGTTCGCATGGATGGCTCCGTGGCAGACCATGAAGTGAGATGCAGTATAGAACCGACTGCATCATTCAACACAACTGCATCAGTGCACCCGACCCTCACTGCACCACCACCGGCACCTCCATCGCCGGCGGGGTGTTGCGGCTGCGGCCGCAGCGGACCACGCCGTCGATCATGACCATGCCCACGC
>JBMLPD010000637.1:0-1525 GCA_049242285.1 Rubrivivax sp. | reverse complement strand
CTTCTTGCGGAGTCGATCGGTCACCGAAGACGACACTTCCGACACTTTGCCCAGCACGTGGTGGGCGCCTTCTTTCGCGCGGGTGGCGGAAGTGGTGGCCAGGTTGATCGCCTTGTCTGCGACCGTCTGGGGTCGCGCAGAGTTGAAGATGGCCTCAACCTCCGTGATGACGGCCTGCTCGGCATCGTGGATCTCTCGGTCGGCTTCCATCACCTCCTGCAGCAACTTCAAGGACTCACCGGTCATCACCTCGTACTTGCAGTCGGGATTGGCCTCGCTGAAGAGGGCCAGGCACTTGGCTACCGGTGCCACGTCCAACTGGTCAAGATTCGCTTCCACCGTGGCCATGGCCTGACTGACAAATAGGGGGTCGTACCCCCAGCCGTTGACAAGGTAGCCGGCTATGTGGACACGCTCTGCTTCGCCAATCGATCCGTCTGCCTTGGCGACCTTCAGCGCCAGGGGCAACAGGAGGTCGGCCAGGCTCACGGCCAGCGTATCCAGCGGGGTGTTGATGTACTTGGGAATCACCACCATGCGGTCCGCTGTGGCCTTCCTGTGGCTTCGGTTGAACCCGTACCAGGCCCCCGCGGAGATGATGCTGGCCGCGATCACCCAGCCTACAGGCGTGGCGGCGGTGGCCAGGCCCAAGGCAGCGAGCAGCCCCTTGGGTGCGAAGAAGGCAGAAGCCACCACGGTGGAACTGGCCACGGCAGCGCCTGTGCCGGCCGCCCCGATCAAGTCCCAGTACTCGCGCACCTTGCCGATCACGGTGAGGCTCGTGTACGCCTCCTCTCCAATGTTCAGGCGTGCCTTGAACTCCAGCGGTCTGGCCACCACCGTCTGCACATCCTTGAACAGGTCTTCCGTCGAGGTTTCCATCTGTTCTCCTCGGGTCGTGAATGGCGTCAGGCCGCCAGGGGGCGCAGTTCCTCGACGAACGCATCCAGCCGCGCCGAGAAGGCTGGGTTCTTGAGGTCGACGTAGCCTCCAAAGGCGATGAGCAGCGTGGAAGCCAACGGCCCCAGGATGGCGCCCAGCAGCGGAATGGCACTGAGCAGCGTGGTGATCACCACCGCGAAGATCACACCGAACCCAATGCCGGGGAAGTTGCGCAGGAACGAGAACAGCACATCGACTATCTTGCGGCCGATACGCACCACCTCGCGTCCCACCTTCAGCGTGACCTTGGCGAAGCTGGCCAGATTGGCCTTGGCGTCAGCCGAGATGTTCAGCCGGTCGATGAAGGTCTCGATCTGCCGGTCCGTCCACTGCTCGGACCTGACGGCGTCGAAAAAGGAGATGGGAGGCTCCTCTACCTTCTTGCTGGAGATCTTGCCCGTTTCGGCATCAATGAATTCGACTTCGATCGTCATTGGGTCCTTTGCAGATGGATCGGGGCTTTATCAGAGCCGGATGGCGTCAACTTCTCGCCCCGGGAGCAGCGCAGGCGCGAGTAAAAGCAGTCTCAGGAACCGGGTTCATTCAGGTGCCGAGCATCAGAAACAGAAGCCAGGCATAGAGC
>JBMLPD010000636.1:0-7381 GCA_049242285.1 Rubrivivax sp. | reverse complement strand
CCCGAACGGTTTCTTGACGGACACCAACACACTGAGCCCGCCGGAGCACCCGCGGATTGAGCCTGCCGGAGCACCCGCGGATTGAGCCTGCCGGAGCACCCGCGGATTGAGCCTGCCGGAGCACCGGCGGATTGAGCCTGCCGGAGCACCGGCGAATCCGTGCGCACGGAGCCTGTCGCCGCGCCTGCGACTCCGTCCGTTCGCACTGAGCCTGTCGAAGTGCCTGCGAGGGCTTCGACAAGCTCAGCCCGAACGGTTTCTTGACGGACACCAACACACTGAGCCCGCCGGAGCACCCGCGGCTTGAGCCTGCCGGAGCACCGGCGGGTTGAGCCTGCCGGAGCACCCGCGAATCCGTGCGCACGGAGCCTGTCGCCGCGCCTGCGACTCCGTCCGTTCGCACTGAGCCAGTCGAAGTGCCCGCGAGGGCTTCGACAAGCTAAGCCCGCAGGGTTTCGCCGCAAACAACAGTCTCTTGGTGAACAACGGCTTCTTCGCGAACGCTGGGCACAGGCACAGGCACAGGCACAGCCATAGGCATAGGCATAGGCATAGGCATAGGCATAGGCAAAGGCAAAGGCAAAGGCAAAGGCGTCAGCAGGTCAGGACACAGGGCAGCGGATGTGCGCAGACAGGAGCTGGGCTGTTTCAGGCGGCCGGTCAGCACATTTTTCCAAGTGCTTGTCATTGCAGGATCTTTGCCCCTCTCGTACACTGCGGTTGCGGGAGAACACAGCGCGCAGTGGCGGGCATGCAGGCACGGGGGTGGGTGGAATGCGGGTTGTGCATTGGTTGAAGGGCTTGCTGGTGCTCACGGGGGTTGGCTGGGCCCTTGCGACTGCCGCGCAGTCCCTGCCTACGGGGTCGTCGGCAAGGCTGTCCGACAAGGCTGAAAAGTCTCAAGATGCGCAGCCTGCCGCCCAGGGCCGCAGGGTCGCGACAGCTTCCAGGACGGCACCGCCTCCAGCGGGCCGCAAGCCCGGTAACGCTGATAGCCCGAAGCGGTTGAACCGAGAGGGGGGCTCTGCGAAGCGCGTGCCGTCTGGTACACCCGTGCGGAGCCCGCGGTCCGCCAATCCTGCTGTTGCTGCACGGGCCGGCGTGACGTCCAGCGCGGGTTTGGCGCGCGCGTCTTTCGGACAGCGTGCGGGGCTTCATGGCACTGCCGATCCTTTGGACCTGAAATCCAGCGTGGCGCTGGTGGTGGACCAGGACACCCAGCAGGTGCTGTTCAGCAAGAACTCCGACGCCGTGCTGCCTATCGCCTCCATCACCAAGCTCATGACGGCCATGGTGGTCCTTGAGGCGGGTCTTTCGCTCGAAGAGCAGTTGTCCATTTCCCAGGAAGACGTGGACACCGAGAAGGGCAGTGGTTCGCGCCTGCGCGTGGGTTCCACCCTGTCGCGTGGTGACATGCTGCATCTGGCCTTGATGGCTTCGGAGAATCGCGCAGCCAGCGCCCTGGGTCGGCACTACCCGGGCGGTCTGACCGCCTTCGTGGATGCCATGAACCGCAAGGCGCGCTCCCTGGGAATGGCCAACACCCGCTACGTGGAGCCCACCGGGCTTTCCAGCCTGAACCAGTCCAGCGCCCACGACCTCACGATCCTGGTTCGCGCCGCCGCCGAGCATCAATTGATTCGCGAAATGTCCACCACGGCAGATGCCAGTGTGCACGTGGGCAGTCGTGCCATGCAGTTCCGAAACACCAACGGGCTGATCCGCAACCCCGCCTGGGACATCGTCCTGCAGAAGACGGGCTACATCTCCGAGGCCGGGCGCTGTGTGGTGATGCAGGCGCAACTGGCCGGGCGCAAGTTGATCATGGTGCTGCTCGATTCGGCGGGGCGCTACTCGCGGATCGGGGACGCGGAGCGGTTGCGCAACTGGCTCACGCACACCGTCCCGGCTGTTCAGGCCGCGTCAGAGCCTCCGTCAGGGGTCTGAGCGCCGTCGAAGATCAAACGCTCCCGTGGCCCAGCGCCGCGGAGATTTCCCGTGCTGTGGCGCGCAGCCTGTCCAGCCAGGATTCCTCAAGTCGATCCGTCGGAGCAGAAATCGACAGCCCGGCGATGAGCTTGCCCTGGTCGTCGTGGATGCCCGCGGCCATGCACCGCACACCCAGTTCCAGTTCTTCCTCGTCCCGGGCATAGCCCAATGCCCTGACCGCAGCGAGCTCGCGTTCGAGGCGGGCCGGCTCGGTGATGCTGTTGCGCGTGTGGCCCATCAGTCCGGTGCGGGTGATGTAGGCCCGGACCCGCGGCGCGTCATCGTGGGCCAGGAAGAGCTTGCCCACGGAGGTCAGATGCAAGGGGGCACGGCCGCCAATGGCCCGGACCACCTGCATCCCGGATCTTTCGCTGAAGGTGCGTTCGATGTAGACAATCTCGTCGCCTTGGCGCATGGACAGATTGACGGGCTGGTGTGTCAGACGGTGCAACTCCCTCATCGGTCCCAGCGCGGCATCCCGAACGTCCAGGCGCGCCTTGACCAGGTTGCCCAACTCCAGCAGACGCATGCCCAGACGGTAGTGCCCCGCCTCGGGCCTGTCCACCAACCGGCCGATGACCAGATCGTTCAGGATCCGGTGCGCGGTGGACGGGTGCAGTCCGGTGCGCTCGCCAAGTTCCTTGAGGGACACCGGATCCTGGTGCGAGGCCAGTACGTCCAGCAACGCAAACGTCCGTTCCAGGACTTGGACGGCTGGCGTGTGCAGGTCGGCTTTACTCATGGGTTCGCGCGATTTGATCCGGCATTTTGCATTGTGAAAGAATTTTGAACCAGATGGTCGACGGCCGCCTCGCCTGACCTTACGGCACCTTCCAAGGTGGCTGGGTAGGGGCCTTCGATGTAATCACCCGCCGCCCAGAGGTCGGAGGCCACCTGGCCGGGAGGTCTTGCTGTGCCGGGCTCACACCGAAACGTGGCGCGGTGCTCGGTGAAGACCGCGGCAACCTGTGGTTCGTGCGGCCAGGTGCCCGCTGGAAAGAGACACTGCGCCTGCTGCACGACGGCTCTGGCGACTTCGTCGCGATCCAGATGATCGAACTCATCGGCCGCACTGATCACGAACGCGAAGCCGCCGCCAGGGTGCCCCAAGGCGTCCAGGTCGAAGGCGAACTGCGCCGGGCCCCTGGGCAGGAACACCATCGGCCGCTGCAGGACGACGCCTGGGCAGGACAGGTAGACCGTCGTGATCGCTCCGTGCGGAATCCGCGCTGCGATGGCCGACCATTGCGGCTGATGGTCCTGCGTCAGTCGAGCCGCCTCCACGGCGGAGCAGGCCAGGAGCACGGCGTCGAAGTCTTGACCGCACACCCGCCAGCCGGCTGCAAGCCTGTGCAGCGCGCCCACACGTTCACGCATCAACAGCTTTGCACCTCTGGCCTCGAGCCACCGTTGGGCCGGCAGTGGCAACAGCTCCCCCAGCGGGCGACGCGGCAGCAGCAGGTCGGCGCCCCCTGAGCCATTCACCAGAGCGTCCTTCAAGACCCGAAGAAACACCCTTGCACTGGCACGTCGAGCAGGCGTGTTCAGGGCGGCCACGCACAAGGGATCCACCAGGCCCTGGCGGACTTCCGGCGGCAGGTTCTGTGTCAGTGCCTCCACGGTCAGATCGGCGGCGCACTCGAAGCCCTTCACTGCCCACCCGGTGCCGGCGCGCAGCAATCCGATCCGTGATCCCCAGGCCCATGACCTGTTTCGAAGCACTGCCACGGCGAACGCGGCGATGGAGGAGGTACCGGTCAGCGCCAGCCCCTGTCCGTCAGGTGCCACGAGGCAAAGCGGGGTTCGACACAACGTACTTGCCGGGTCTGCGCCCACCAGGCGCATCAAGTCGAGCGTGTGCCTGTAGGCGCCGATCAGGATGTGCTGACCGTTGTCACGGAGCTTTCCATGCCTGTGCACCGTCCTGGCCCGGCCCCCCATTTCGGGAGCCATCTCCAGGAGGGTGACCTGATGCCCGAGGGTGACGGCCCGCACGGCGGCAGCCAGCCCGGACCATCCTGCGCCGATGATGGCGACCTTCATGCCTGGAGCCTGCTGCCGGGCGCGTGCGTCAGGCGCCCCGCCACTGCGTCTTTGCGGCAATCCACAGCTTGCGCAGGGGCGTCAGCGACGTGCGCTGGTGCAGCACCTGGAACCCTTGCGCCTGTATCTCATGCAACAGACTGCGGTAGATATGGGCCATCATCAGGCCCGGCCTTTGGCGAGCCCTGTCTTCTTCGGGCAACAGCTCGAATGCTTCCTCAAAGAGGCGATGGGCCCGGTTGGCCTGGTAGTCCATCAGTGCGCTGAAGCGGTCGCTGTAGCCCCAGGGGCGCTGCCGAGCGAGCAGTTCATGCGCCTTCACGCCGAACTGCTGAAGTTCCGAGACAGGCAGGTAGATCCGACCCCGTCTTGCGTCGTCGCCGACATCGCGAATGATGTTGGTCAACTGCATGGCCAGCCCCAGGCGATGCGCGTACTGCACCGTCTGGGCTGACTGACGCCCGAAGATATTGCAGGCCACCTCGCCCACCACGCCTGCGACGAGGTGGCAGTAAGCTGCAAGTGCCGGGAAGTCGATGAAGCGGTTTTGCTCCAGGTCGACGCGACACCCACTGATGACCGCGTCCAGATGGGCGTGCTCGATGCCGAATTCCCTGGTCAAAGGCATCAAGCACTGCGTCACCGGGTGGGAGGGCGTGCCGCCGTAGGCTGCGGCAATCTCCTTCTGCCACCAGGCCAGCTTGGCACTCGCCACAGCCGGTTCGATCGCCTCATCCACCACGTCATCAACCTCGCGGCAAAAGGCATAGAAGGCGGTGATGGCCAGACGCCTGCGCGGCGGCAAAAAGAGAAACGCGTAGTAAAAGCTCGAGCCGCTGCGCGCAGCCTTTTGCTGGACGTACTGCTGCGGCGTCATCGCGCCGGCCCGCCATGGCGGCGCATCTTCAGGGCGCGCCAGATCAGCGTCGGGACATCACTGGAGCTCAGCACGGGTCTGCGCCTAAAGGTCTGGTAGTCCATGCGAGCGATTTTCTCCAGAACGCGCAGCCCCCCCTGGACCACCAGGCGCAGTTCCAGTCCCATGCGGCCACCCATTTCGATTGGAAGCTGCGCGCCCTCGTGCATGGTGGCCTGCGCCCAAGCGCACAAGTCCGCCACCAGCGCCCGCTCCGCTTCAGGCTGGGGGTCGCCACCTGCAGGTGATGGCCAGCGCAGACCATGGGCCGCAGCGTCCGCCTGCGGGATGTACACCCGACCCCTGGGGAGGTCGACGCTGAGGTCCTGCCAGAAGTTGATCAGCTGCAGCGCGCTGCAGATCTTGTCGGACATGGCCATCAGGCCCGCGTCGCGCACCCCTTGAAGGTGCAGCAGCAGCCGCCCGATCGGGCAGGCGGACCTGCTGCAATAGTTCAGCAGTTCGCCACGGGTCGCGTAGACCGGGTTTCGGACATCCTGTTCGAAGGCGTCCAGCAGGTGATGCAGCGGCCTCGAAGGCAGATCGTGGGTCTGGTGCGCCTTTGCCAGCGGAAGGAAGACTCTGGCCCAGGGCGAGTTGCGAGAGTCGATCTGACCTTGCAGGGCCCGGTCCAGAGCCTGCCGATAGGCCGCCAGCTGAGCGGCACGCTGTGCTTGGGCCATGCTGCCCTCGTCTGCGATGTCGTCCGCCGTCCTCGCGAAGTGGTAGATCGCCACCACGGCCGGTCGGATGGCGGGTGGACACAGCCAGGATGCCACTGGGAAGTTCTCATAGTGTTCAACGGTCACCCGCCGGATTGTCGCCGGGCGGAGCTGCCGTCCGGCATGCGCGCCACCAGGCGTCCCATGTGTTGGCGGCAGGCTAAAATGCCGGGCTTTGCAAACACCGTTCGGCACCCATCCTGGAGCAGTGTCGGGCCCTCCCATCAGCGCGGGTGGCGAAATTGGTAGACGCACCAGGTTTAGGTCCTGACGGGGGTGACCCCGTGTCGGTTCGAGTCCGACCCCGCGCACCACCTCCAACCTCTTGTCCACTGAATCGAGTCCTTCATGACTGTCACCGTCCAAACCCTTGAGAAACTCGAGCGTCGCATCACCCTGAACCTGTCAGCATCGGAGATCGGGCAGGAAGTGGATGCCAGGCTGAAGCGTTTGTCTCGCACGGTGAAGGCCGACGGTTTTCGACCCGGCAAGGTGCCCCTGTCAGTGGTGGCACAGCGCTACGGTTACTCTGTTCAGTACGAGGTCGTCAACGACAAGGTCGGCAAGGCGTTTTCTGATGCGGCATCCGAAGCCAGGTTGCGGGTGGCTGGCGCGCCACGCATCGCACAGAAGGATGAGGCACCGCAGGGGCACCTCGCATTCGATGCCACTTTTGAGGTCTACCCGGATGTGCAGCTGTCCGATCTTTCCAGCTTGGAAGTCGAGCGCATTTCAGCCGAAGTGACCGATGCAGCGGTGGACAGGACCATAGACATCCTGCGCAAGCAGCGACGGACCTTCGCACATCGGCCGGCTGCCGAAGGTGCGGCGGAGTCTGATCGGGTCACCATCGACTTTGAAGGCAAGATCGACGGTGAGCCGTTTGCCGGCGGCAAGGCCGAGGCCTTTCAGTTCATCATTGGCGAAGGCCAGATGCTGGAGCAGTTCGATCTGGCGGTGCGCGCGATGCGCGTCGGCGAGAGCAAGACCTTTGCCTTGCAGTTCCCTGCGGACTACCAGGGCCAGGATGTGGCAGGCAAGGAAGCGGATTTCCTCGTGACCATGAAGAAGATCGAGGCGGCTCACCTGCCGGAGGTTGACGATGCTTTCGCCAAGGCCTTGAGCATCAAGGAGGGCACCGTCGAGGCGCTGCGCGACGACGTTCGCAAGAACCTCGAGCGCGAAGTGAAGTTCCGCCTGATGGCCCGGAACAAGGCAGCGGTATTGGATGTCCTGGCGAGGTCAGCCGAGCTGGATATTCCCAATGCTCTGGTCGAGAGCGAGACGCAACGCATGATCGAATCCGCGCGGGCCGATCTCAAGCAGCGGGGCATCAAGGGCGCGGACACGGCGCCGATCCCGGCCGAGATCTTCAAGCCACAGGCCGAGCGCCGGGTGCGCCTGGGCCTGGTGGTGGCCGAGCTGGTGCGTGCGAGCAACCTGCAGGCCAAACCCGAGCAGTTGCAAAAGCACATCGAAGAGTTGAGCCAGAGCTACGAACGCCCTGCCGAGGTGGTGCGCTACTACCTCAGCGACCGGCAGCGCATGGCCGAGGTCGAGGCCTTGGTCATCGAGAACAACGTCACCGAGCATGTGCTTGGGCTGGCCAAGGTCGTGGACAAGGTGGTACCTTTCGATGAGTTGATGGCTTCAGACTGAAGGGACGATCGAACATGAGCGCACTGGAGACGACCGGACTGGGCATGGTGCC
>JBMLPD010000635.1:0-21745 GCA_049242285.1 Rubrivivax sp. | reverse complement strand
AGTCGCGGATGAGCTCCAGCACTTCGGGCTTGCCGGCCAGGTCGGTGTAGCCGGCATAGGGCAGGTTGCGCCGCTCGGCCCAGTTGCCCACGGCCTCGAAGTCGATGTTGATGAAGGCGCAGACCTTCTCGCGCCGGTCGCCGAAGGCCACCGCCTCCTTGATGTGGGGGAAGAACTTGAGCTTGTTCTCCACGTACTTGGGCGCGAACATGGCGCCGTCGTTGGGGCCGCCCAGGATGCGGCCCACGTCCTTGGCGCGGTCAATGATCTTCAGGTGGCCGTGCGCATCCAGGAAGCCGGCGTCGCCCGTGTGGTACCAGCCGTCAGGCGTGAGCACCTCGGCCGTGGCCTCGGGGTTCTTGTAGTAGCCCTTGAGCAGCCCGGCGCTCCTGACCAGGATCTCGCCGTTGTCGGCCAACTTGATCTCCACGCCGGCAATGGGCACGCCCACGGTGTCGGCGCGGGCCTCGTGGTCGGGCTGCAGGCACACGAACACGGCGGTCTCGGTGGAGCCGTAGAGCTGCTTGAGGTTGATGCCGATGGAGCGGTAGAAGGTGAAGAGGTCCGGCCCGATGGCCTCGCCCGCGGTGTAGGCCACGCGCACCCGCGACAGGCCCAGGGTGTTGCGCAGCGGGCCGTAGATGCACAGGTTGCCCAGTTTCCACATCAGGCCGTCGATGAAGGACAAGGCCTTGCCGTCCATGCGGTCCGGCCCCACGCGGCGCGCCACCTCCATGAAGGTCTTGAACAGCCACTTCTTCAGCGCACCGGCGTCTTCCATGCGGATGGTCACGCTGGTCAGCAGGCCTTCGAAGACGCGCGGCGGGGCGAAGTAGTAGGTCGGCCCGATCTCCTTCATGTCGATGGTGACGGTGGCGGCCGACTCCGGGCAGTTGACGATGTAGCCGCAGGCCAGCCACTGCGCGTAGCTGAAGATGTTCTGCCCGATCCAGGCCGGCGGCAGGTAGGCCAGCACTTCCTCGTTCGCGCCGAGCTTGTCGAAGTCAGCCCCGGCGCGCGCGCGGTCCAGCAGGGTCTGGTGGGTGTGAACCACGCCCTTGGGGTTGCCGGTCGTGCCCGAGGTGAAGAACATGGACGCCACGTCCTCAGGCCGCACCTGCGCCACGGCCGCCTCGAAGAAGCCGGGCTCGCGCTGATGGCGGGCCCGGCCGGCATCGATCAATGCATCCAGCGACGCCAGCCCCGGCTCGTCGTACTTGCGCAGGCCGCGCGGGTCGTCGTACCAGATGCGTGCCAGTTGCGGGCATTTCTCGCGCACCTCGATGAGCTTGTCCACCTGCTCCTGGTCTTCCACCACGGCGAAGGCCACTTCGGCGTTGTGGATGGGGAACACCATCTCCGCGGCCACGGCGTCCTGGTACAGCGGCACGGGAATGGCGCCCAGCGACTGGGCCGCCAGCATGCAGGCGTACAGGCGCGGGCGGTTGTCGCCCACGATGATGATGTGCTGTCCGCGCGTCAACCCGGCCTCGGCCAGGCCGCAGGTCAGCGCGGCCACTTCGTCGGCCAATGCGCGCCAGGTGGTGGTCTGCCAGATGCCGTATTCCTTCTCGCGCAGGGCCGGCGCCTCGGGGCGGGCCTTCGCATGCTCGAGCATCAGACGGGGAAAGGTGGTTTCCAACGCGGTCTCCTCGGCGCAGGGTTCGGTCTGCAAGCCGGCCGTTTCGGGCCTGCCAGACCAGGGCACACTGTGCGCGTGAAAGGATGCTAGGTCCGGCATTGACGCCCAGTTGTCCTTCGGACGACATTCCTAGGGTTGTCACTGATGGGACTTTCCAGGAGTATTGACCGTGATCAATCGCAGCGTGCTGGAGCGTGCCCGCCCGGCCACCGATGCCGAGCTGGAAGGCATTCCGTGGCTGCGCGTGCTGGAAGGCGCGGACCTGGCGCGCGCCCGGTCGGCGCTGCGGATCGCCCCGGCCGAGACGGGCGACCGCATCTGCCGCCTCGGCCGCCCACCGACGTTCTGGTTCGGGGTGGTCGACGGTTTGCTCAAGATGAGCAACGACACGCCCTCGGGGGGCACCATCACGTACATGGGCGTGCCGCCGGGCGCCTGGTTCGGTGAGGGCACGCTCATCAAGCGCGAGCCCTACCGCTACAACATCGAGGCCCTGCGGCGCAGCACCGTGGCCGGGTTGCCCATCGAGGACTTCCACGCCCTGCTGGACCGCAGCATCCCCTTCAACCGCTACCTGATGAACCAGCTCAACGAGCGGCTGGGGCACTTCATTGCCGCGCGCGAGATCGACCGCCAGGACGACCCCGACCGCCGCGTGGCCGGCAGCCTGGCCCAGCTCTTCAACCCCGTGCTCTATCCCGGCGTGGGCGGCCTGCTGCGCATCACCCAGCAGGAACTGGGCTACCTGGTGGGCCTGTCCCGGCAGCGCGTGAACCAGGCGCTGAACACGCTGGCCGCCCATGGCCTCATTGGCATCGAATATGGGGGCGTGCGGGTGCGCGACCTGGCAGCGCTGCGGGCGTTCAGCGTGCGCTGAGCAGGCGATGAAGAGCCTGCCGGGCCCAGCCCGGTTCAGGCGGCGCCCCGCTGCGGCGCCGCAGTCAGGTTTGCCGGTCCACCCGCAGCGCCAGAACCACCGAGCTGTTGGTGCGCAGCACGCCCTCGATCTCGCCGATCTCGTCGAGGAGGGCATCGAGCCGTGGGGTCGTGTCGGCGCTCAGCAGGGCCATGTAGTCGAACTCTCCGCTGACCGAGGCCAGCTGGCGCAGCTCGGGCAGCTCGGACAGGCGCTTGACCACGTCGCGCCCGGACTTGGGGCTGACCGTGATGCCCACGAAGGCCTGGACGTTGCGCCCGGCGGCGTCGCCGCCCAGGCGGGCGGTGTAGCCCGCGATCTGGCCGCTGGACTCCAGCCGCGCCAGCCGTGCCACCACGGTGGTGCGGGCCACGCCGAGTTTGCGGGCGAGCGTTGCGGTGCTCTCGCGGGCGTTGGACTGCAGCAGCAGGATGAGGCGGCGGTCCAGGTCGTCGGTGGACGGGGTGCCGGTCGGCCGGGGGTTTTGGCGCAAATCATCCATATCGACAAGATTTTGTGACGAAGTGACGTACGTTTGTATTTTCACGTCGTAACAGTGCTTTCTTTCGTCATCCATTCTCCTTAGAGTGCGCAGCAGTTCAACACCCCCGGTCGGAGACCCCCCATGAGAGTTGCCTTGCTTGGCGCCGGCCATATCGGCCAGACCATCGCCCGCCTGCTCCACGCCACTGGCGACTACGAGGTGACGGTGCTCGACAAGAACCCGGCCTACCTCGCCGTTCTGGCCGCCGAAGGCATCGCCACCGCCCAGGTGGACAGTGGCGACAGCGCCGCCCTGGCCGCCCGGATTCGTGGCGCGGACACTGTGGTCAACGCGCTGCCGTACCACCTGGCCATCACGGCCGCCGAAACGGCGCTGGCATGCGGCTGTCACTACTTCGACCTGACCGAAGACGTGGCCGCCACCAGGGCGATCAAGGAGCTGGCACAGGGTGCCCAGACCGCCTTCATGCCCCAGTGCGGCCTGGCGCCGGGCTTCATCGGCATCGTGGCGCACCATCTGGCCAGTGGCTTCCAGTCGGTACGCGACGTGAAGATGCGCGTGGGTGCGCTGCCGGCTTTTCCCACCAACGCACTCAAATACAACCTGACCTGGTCTGTGGACGGCCTGATCAACGAGTACTGCCACCCCTGCGAGGCGGTGCACGGGGGCCAGTTCATCGCCGCGCTGCCGCTCGAGGGACTGGAGCACTTCAGTCTGGACGGCACCGAGTACGAGGCCTTCAACACGTCCGGTGGCCTCGGGACCCTGTGCGAGACCTGGGCCGGCAAGGTGCACAACCTGGACTACAAGACCGTGCGCTACCCCGGCCATCGCGACCTGATGCAGTTCCTGCTGGCTGATCTCGGCATGAAGGCCGATCAGGACACGCTCAAGGACATCATGCGCAGGAGCATGCCCGCCACCATGCAGGACGTGGTGCTGGTGTTCGTGACCGTGTCCGGCCAGAAGAACGGCGTGCTGTTGCAGGAGGTCTTCGCCCGCAAGATCTTTGCGCAGCGCGACGGCGCCCAGCCCTTGAGCGCGATCCAGATCACCACGGCTGCGGGCATCTGCGCGGCGGTTGATCTGTTCCGTGCCGGCACACTGCCGCAAAGCGGCTTCATCCGCCAGGAGCAAGTGGCGCTGCCGGACTTCCTGACCAACCGGTTCGGTTCGGCCTACCAGCAAAGCCGCCAGGTGGCGTCCATCTCCTGAGCGGTGGGCCGTTCATGAGGGCTGGTGCGCTGCGCGCTGGGGCCCCGTCTGTCCGGCCCGTCTTTCAGCGGTGGAGCGGGCAGCCCTCAGCCCCTGTCGTTGGCCACCCCGGCTGCCACATGCCCGGCCGGCACGTGGGCGGCGGCCGAGTCCACGTGGCCGGTCTGGTCGTCGAAGAAGAAGTCCGGCTCGAACTCGCGCAGGAACTCGCCCTTGGCCAGCCCGCCCAGGAACATGGCCTCGTCCACCTCGATCTGCCAGTCCATCAGGGTGCGGATGGCGCGCTCGTGCGCCGGGGCGCTGCGCGCCGTCACCAGGGCCGTGCGGATGCGCATGGGCGCGGCGGCCCGCCCGGCGCCGCCTTCGTCAGAGCCCCGCCCCGTTGCGCCTGCGCCTGACGCCGCCCCCGCCCGCTGCAGGCGGTGCAGCGCCTCCAGCAGCGGCTTGAAGGGCCCGGGCGCCAGAGGTGTGCCGGAGTGCGTGCGCTCGTGGCTCTGGAAGGCATCCAGTCCGCCGCTGCGAAAGACGCGCTCGGCCTCGTCGGAGAACAGCACGGCGTCGCCGTCAAAGGCGATGCGCACCTCCTGCGGGTGGGCATCCGAGGCGAGCGCGCTGTGCGGGTACACGCGGGCGGCGGGCACCCCGGCGGCCAGGGCGCTGCGCACATCGGCGTCATTCACCGACAGGAAGAGGTGGGCATCCAGCGGCTTGAGATAGCGCCAGGGGCTCTGGCCGCGGGTGAACACGCCGCGCTCGATGGGCAGACCGTAATGCTGCGCCGAGCGGAACACGCGCATGCCCGACACCGGATCGTTGCGCGACAGGATCACCACCTGCACCCGCGCGGCATCGGCATTGAAGGCCAGCAGCTTGTTGACCAGCGAAAACGCCACGCCCGGCCGCGCCGGCAGGTCCAGGCGCTGCAGCTGCAGCTGCATGTAGGCGCGGTCGTCCTGGGCCTCGAACAGGCGGTTCTCTTCTTCGAAGTCGAACAGCGCGCGCGAGGAGATCGCCACGACGAGTTGACCTTGCAGGGTGGCCGGCATGCGGTGCCCGGGGTCTAGTGAAGAAACCCGATGGACGAGCGGCGGGCGCCCGCTGCGGGCAGGTCGCCCCGCTCGATGCGGTCACGGCCCTCCAGCCGGGCATTGCCGAAGCCCGTCATCCAGGCCCGCCGCATCTCGCGCGGCGCCATGTCGGCCATGGCGTCGAGCACCTCTTCGAGGGGCTGTGGCTGGAACCGCCGGCCCCAGTCGTGCTGCGCGCGGATGCTGGCGTACAGGCGCTGGGCGATCGCGCGGGCCGCATCGCGGTCGGGGTTGTGCACCTCGTAGACGTTCATGCGGTTGAGGATGGGTTCGGGAATGGCGCGATCATCGTTGGCGGTGGCCACCCAGATCACCTGGCTGGCGTCTATGGGCACCTCGGCGAACTCGTCGGTGAAGGCCTGCGCCGTGTCCTGCTCCAGCAGGCTGTACAGCGCGCCCAGCGGGTCGTAGGCGTGTTCGCCGCGCGCCTTGTCGATCTCGTCGACCACCATCACCGGGTTGGCATAGGTGCCGTCCACCAGGGTCTCGAAGACCTTGCCCGGACGCGCACCCTTCCATTGACTGGAGGCGCCGCTGAGGATCCAGCCTGCGGTCAGGCTGCTCATGGGCACGAACCCCATGCCGGTGCCCAGCAGCCTGGCCAGGGCGCGGGCGAAGTGTGTCTTGCCGATACCCGGCGGGCCCAGCAGCAGCATGGGCGTGATCTCCAGTGCGTCGGCGCTGTCCTGACACAGGGCCAGCTGGCGCTTCAAGTCGTCCAGCACTTCCTGAAAGTTGGGCAGGTCCTCGTACAGGCTGTCCATCACCGGCAGGCCGGAGGGCTTGACCTGGAACCGCTCGGGGCCCTTTTCCAGCATGCGTTCGTAGGTGTTGCGAAGGCTCTCGTGGTCCTTGTGCGGCAGCTTGTCCAGCCGCTTCTCCACGTCTTCGGGCCGGAACACCGCCCGCATGCGGGCGATGGGCAGGCTGGGGCCTCGCGGGACAGGCAGTCGCTCGGGGTTGGGGCTCATCGGGATCATCCTCCTGCTGCCGGGCCGGAAGGTCTTCCGGCCCCTGCAGTCCATTGAAGCAAAGGCCCGGTCGGGTGACATCGGGAAAAGGCCGTAGAACAGAGGGCTTCTGTGGCAGATCAGCACTCGCGGCCGCCGGCTGCTCGCACGGCCTGGGATGGCACCTCTTTGCCTTCTGGAGGCAGCGCCTCACTTCACCCAGGCGTTGAGCTCGATGATGGGCAGCAGCACGGCCAGCACGATGAGCATCACCACGCCCCCCATGGCCACGATGAGCAGGGGCTCCAGCACGGTGGCCAGCGCCATGGCGCGGCGTTGCACCTCGCCCGAGAGCTGCGTCGCGGCGCGGCCCAGCATCTGCGGCAGCTGCCCCGTTTGCTCGCCCAGGCGCGCGAACATCGACAGCAGCCCGGGAAAGCGCTTCTTGGCCGCCAGCGCACTCGCCAGCGGCGCGCCTTCGCGAACCTGCACCAGGGCGTCCAGCGCGTCGGCGCGCATGGCGCGATTGCCCAGGGTCTCGGCCGCGGCCTGCAGCGCCTTGAGGATGGGCACGCCCGCCCCCGCCAGCATGGCCAGGGTGCCGGCAAAGCGCGCCGCGTTGTAGCCGCCTGCCAGGCGGCCCACCAGCGGCAGGCGCAGCCAGGCGGCGTCCATGCGCAGCCGCACGCCCTCACGCCGGCGCAGCACCCCCAGCGTGGCGATGCCGCCTGCTGCGGCCAGGGCCACCAGCCAGCCCCACTCGCGCACGAAGCGGCTCAATCCCAGCATGCCCACGGTCAGCGCAGGCAGGGCGCGGCGCGAGCTGGTGAACACGCTGGCCACCTGTGGCACCACGTAGGTCACCAGGAAGATGACGATGAGCAGGGCGATGCCCGAGACGATGGCCGGGTAGACCGAGGCGCCCACGAGCTTGGCTTTGAGGGCCTGGCGTTCCTCCAGGTCGTCGGCCAGCTTGTCCAGCACCGGCCCCAGCGCGCCGCTTTGTTCGCCCGCGCCCACCACGGCGCGGTACACCTCGTCGAACTCCCGCGGTGCCGTGGCCAGGGCATGCGCGAAGCTGTGGCCGGCATTGACCTCGCTGCGCATCTGGGCCACGAGATCGCGCTGGCGCGGGGTTTCGGCGTCGTCGGCCAGGGCGGTGAGCGCCCGTTCCAGAGGCAGGCCGGCGCCCACCAGGCCGGCGAGCTGCCGGGTCCACACCGTCAGCTCCGCGCCCTGGAAAACGCGGCGCCTGAACGAGGCGCCCGAGCGGTCCGATGGGGCACTGTCCAAGGCCGCCACCTCCAGGGGCACCCATCCGCGCGATCGCAACTGGCTGCGCACGGCGCGCGCGGTGTCGGCCTCCAGCGTGCCGGTGTGCGTCTTGCCGGTGGCATCCACGGCCTCGAAGCGGAAGGCGGGCATGGGGGGGTCAGGGCCGGGCGCGTGACGGGTTCAAGGCGGGCCGCGTGCTCAGTCGCGCGTGACGCGCACCAGCTCCTCGACCGAGGTCACGCCTTCGGCCACCAGACGCTGGCCGTCATCGCGCATGGGCTGCAGGCCGCCGCGCAGGGCCGCCGCCGTGAGCTCGCTCTCGGCTGCCCGGTTGTGGATGAGTGCGCGCACCTCCTGGTCGGCCGTCATCAGCTCGTACACGCCCGTGCGGCCCTTGTAGCCCGTGTGCCCGCACTCGGCGCAGCCCACGGGGTGCCACTGGCCGTGGCCATCGGGGCGCTTGCAGGCCGTGCACAGCTGGCGCACCAGGCGCTGCGCCAGCACGCCCAGCAGGCTGGAGCTCAGCAGGAAAGGCTCCACCCCCATGTCGGTCAGGCGGGTGACGGCCGAGGGGGCGTCGTTGGTGTGCAGCGTGGCCAGCACCAGGTGGCCGGTGAGCGAGGCCTGGATGGCGATCTGCGCGGTCTCGTAGTCGCGGATCTCGCCGATCATGATCACGTCCGGGTCCTGCCGCAGGATGGCGCGCAGCGCCTTGGCGAAGGTGAGATCGATCTTGGCGTTGACCTGGGTCTGCCCGATGCCGGGCAGCTCGTACTCGATGGGGTCTTCCACCGTCAGCACGTTGGTGGTGGCCGTGTCCATGCGCGCCAGGCAGGCGTACAGCGTGGTGGTCTTGCCCGAGCCCGTGGGCCCGGTGACCAGCACGATGCCGTGTGGCTGGTGGATCAGGCGGTCGAAGCCCGCCAGCACCTGTCCGCTCATGCCCAGGGCCTCCAGGCTGAAGCGTGCCTCGGTCTTGTCCAGCAGGCGCAGCACCGCGCGCTCGCCGTGGGCGCCGGGCAGGGTGGATACGCGCACGTCGATGGCCCGCGTGCCCAGGCGCAGCGAGATGCGGCCGTCCTGCGGCAGGCGCTTTTCCGAGATGTCCAGCTCGGCCATGATCTTCAGGCGCGAGATCAGCGCCGCGTGCAGCGCCTTGTTGGGCTGCACCACCTCGCGCAGCGTGCCGTCCACGCGGAAGCGCACCGCGCTGCTGCGCTCGTAGGGCTCGATGTGGATGTCGCTGGCGCCGTCGCGCACGCCCTGGGTGAGCAGGGCGTTGAGCATGCGGATGATGGGCGCGTCGTCGGCCGCCTCCAGCAGGTCTTCCACGGCGGGCAGTTCCTGCATCAGGCGCGACAGGTCTACCGCGCTTTCCACCTCGCCCACCACGGCCGCAGCGCTGCTCTCGCCACCCGCGTAGGCCGCGGCGATGCGCGCCTGCAGGCTGGGGGCCGCCTCGTGCTGCCACACGTCCACGGCATGCACGCGCAGCACTTCCGACACGGTGGACATCGGCGTGCCCGGCGTCGTCCACAGCACGCGCTGGCGCCCGTCGTCCTGCAGCAGGACCTGGTGCGCCTTGGCGAAGGCGTAGGGCAGGGGGTGTCGCATGCCGTGGCGTTCAGGGCCTGGCGGGGGCCGGGCCAGCGGGCGCAAGGGCGGCCGGACCGGGGGCCGGCGGCTGCACAGGCGGCCGCACCGGGGGTTGCACCTGCGGCAGCACAGGGCTGTCCTGCAGCGGCAGCATGGGGTGGGGCGCTGGCTGCGCTTCCTTCTGCTGGGCGCGGATCTGGTCGTAGCGGTCCAGGCTCAGGCGGTCGCCGGCTGGGGCGTCGCGCAGCACCACGGGCCGCAGGAACACCATCAGGTTGGTGCGGTTCTTGGTGCGGCTGTCGCTGCGAAACAGCGCCCCCACGCCCGGGATGTCGCCCAGCAGCGGCACCTTGGCCTTGTTCTCGACGAAGCGGTCCTCGATCAGGCCGCCCAGCACGATGATGCCGCCATCGTCCACCACCACGTTGGTCTCGATCTGGCGCTTGTTGGTGGAGGGGCCGGCGTTGGTGGTGCCCGGGGCCACCTTGTCGCTGACGCTGGAGGATTCCTGGAAGATCGTCATGCGCACGGTGCCGGCCTCGCCGATCTGGGGCTTGATGCGCAGCGTGATGCCCACGTCCTTGCGCTCGATGGTCTGGAAGGGGTTGGCCACTGCGGTGCCGGTGTTGGTGAACTGGCCGGTGACGAAGGGCACGTTGCTGCCCACCACGAACTTCGCCTCCTCGTTGTCCAGCGTGACGAGGTTGGGGGTGGAGATGATGTTGGTGCTGGTCTGGCTCTGCAGCGCGCGGGCGATGGCTGACAGCGCGTAGACGCCGCCGTAGTTGCGGATGAGGCCGATGTTCAGCCCCTGGCCGAGCGAGATCGTGCCGGCCGCCGCGCCCGTCTGCAGGCCGATGATGTTGTCGCTGCTGCCGAAGTTGGTGCCCAGGCCGATGAGGTTGGAGTCGCCCCGGTTGCCGATCAGGCCCTGCCACTGAAAGCCGAAGTCGGCCGCGTTGTCGCCCGACACCTCGACGATCATGCTTTCGATGTAGACCTGCGCGCGGCGCGTGTCCAGTTGATCGATCATGGCGCGCACCTGGCGGTACAGCGGCTCGGGCGCGGTGATGATCAGCGAGTTGGTGGCCGGGTCGGCCTGCACGAAGCCCCCCGTGGACGGCTGGGCGGCTGAGGTGATGGGCGCGGTGGCGGCAGCCCCGGCTGCCCCCTGGCCAGAGGCGGCCTGCAAGGTGACGGGGGCCGTGCCCCCCGTGCCTGCCGAGGGGGCGCCTGCGGCCCCCGAGCCGCTGCCGCTGCTGGCAAAGGCGGCCCGCAGCACCGTGGCCAGGCGCGTGGCGTCGGCGTTGCGCAGGTGCACCACCCAGAAGTGGCCCTGGGCGCCAGCGCCGGGCACCGGGCGGTCGAGCTTGTCGATGGTGGCCAGGGTGGCGGCCAGGCGGGCGCGGTTGGGTGCGCGCACGATGAGCGAATTGCTGCGGGAGTCGGCGGCCACTGTCACGCCTGTGCCCGCAGCAGCGCCCGGGGCCGCGCCGGCCTGGGCCTCGGACAGGCGCTGCATCAGGGCCGCCAGGTCCGCTGCCACGGCGTGCTTGAGCGGCACGATTTCGATGTCGGTGTGGGCGGGCTGGTCCAGCGCGGCGATGATCTTGCCCAGGCGCTGCAGGTTGTCGGCGTAGTCGGTGATCACCACCGAGTTGCTGCCCGGGCTGACGTTGATGGTGTTGTTGGCCGTGATGAGGGGCCGCAGCACGGCCACCAGGTTGTTCGCGTTCTCGTAGCGCAGGCTGAAGATCTGCGTCAGCACCTGGTCGGCGCGCGCCGTGGCCTCGCCCACCACCACGGTGCCGGCCTGCAGCTTGGCGTCGGCCTCGGGCACCACCTTCAGCAGGCCCGCGCTTTCCACCATGGCGAAACCCAGTCCGCGCAGGGCCGAGAGGTAGCTGACATAGGCCTCGCTGATGGTCTGGGGTTGCTCGCTGTAGACGGTGATGGTGCCCTTGACGCGCGGGTCCACCGCGATCTGGCGCTCGATCATGGCGGCGAAGGCCCGTGTCACGGCCTCCACATCGGCGTTGACGAAGTTGACCGTGACCTTGGTGCGCGAGCGCATGGCGCGCGTGTCGGGCAGCGCTGCGGTGGCCGCTGCAGGGGGGGGCGCAGCCGTCTGCGCGCGCGGCGCAGCGGGGGCCAGCACCCCGCCAGCGGCTGCCCAGAGGGTGACGGCCAGTGTGGACAGACCAATGCGGGACGGTTTCATGCTCATCCGATCGAGAGGATCGACCGCGCACCGTCGCGCGTGCCGATGAGGTTCAGCAGATTCTGCAGTGCGGCCTCCTGCCCGGGCGCGGCGCGGGCCTCGCCGCGCAGGCGCAGTCGCGTGCCGGTCCACTGGCCGGAGCCGCTGAGCAGCAGTGCGCCATCGGTGGTGCTCAGTTGCAGCGCGGCGGCGTCGCCCCCGCCGCCGGCCGTGAGCGTCAGGCGGTAGCTGCCCAGGCGGGGCAGGGGGGACAGACGGGAGGCGATGTCGGTGGCCTCCAGCAGCACGGTGCCCTGCAAAAGGAACCGCCCCCCCACCCGTTGCAGTGCAAACCCGGGGCTGGACAGGCGCAGCAGGCCAGAGGGCTGCAGGGTGTTCCAGGGCGTGCCCAGGGCGGTGAGCCAGGCCGCCGGCCACAGCAGGGCCGCCCCACCCTGAGCGGGCTGTTCGGGCAGCGACACGGCCCATTGGCCGATGCCGGGCTGCAGCCGCAGCGCCACCGGGGCGGGCGTCCATTCGCTGTGGCGCAGGGTCAGCCGCGGGGACGACCCTTCCCAGCCCAGACGCCAGCTCAACTCCCCCGGCAGGGTCAGGGCATCGCGGCTGCCCGGGCCGCCCGTCAAGGTGATGCGGGCCCGGCCCGACCAGAGCGTGCCCTGGGCATGGCCCAGCACGACACGCCCTTCGCTGGCCTGCACCAGCGCCCAGGCGGCCCAGCGTGCCGGGGCGAAGGCGGCCAGCGACGCGGCGGCACCCAGCATGGCGCCGGCCCAGCCCCAGCGTGCTGCCGGCGTCACGGTGCCCCCCCCCACTGGACGGTGATGGTTCCGCCCAGGCTGCGCTCGGTGCGTGACAGCTGCAAATCCACGACCCACGCCCGCGCCCCCGCGCGGGCCTCGGCCCACCAGGCCTGCAGTTCGGTGCCACTGGCGCCGTCTACCGTGAGCACCGCGCGCTCGCCCTGGATCTGCAGCCGCCCGCGCGGGGCCAGCCGGGCCGTGGCCGCCTGCAGGGCCTGTTCGGCCTGCCCGGGAGGCAGGGCAGGGGCGGCCTTCAGCGCCTGGGCCTCGGCCGCCAGCCGCTGCATCACCTGCTGCTGTTCCAGCAGGCCGGCCAGGCGCTGCTGCGCCACTTGTCCCTGGGTCAGGGGTTGCCGGATGCCCACCCACCACAGGGCCGCGGCACCCACCACCCAGACCGCCACGGTCAGGGCCAGACGCTCGCGCGGCGCCAGGGCCTGCCAGCGAGCTGCCACGGCAGCGCGCCGGGCGGACACCGGGCGGACAGCCTTGTCCAGAGCCTTCATGGCGGGGCACTCCTTCCGCCAGGCCCGATGCGCCTTGTCAGGATGAGAGCCCCGCCCGTGGCCGCCACCGCCCAGCCCTGGGGCTGCAGGCGCTCGGCCATGGCCGCTACCTGGTCCGCGCCCAGACCGGTGGCCGACAGGCTCAGGCGGCCGCGCTCGTAGCGCAGGGCCTGCGGGGGCGCCAGGCCGGCCGGCCATGCGGCGTCCGCAGCCGACAGCGCTGCCTCCAGATCAGCCTCGCCGGGCTGGCCCGCAGCCTGACCAAGCCTGTCCCTTTCACGCTGCATCTGCAGCGGCGCGTCCAGCACCACCCGGATCTGCGGATGGGTGGCCTTCAACAGCGCCACCTGGGCCTGCTGAGCGGCGCGCACGGCCTGCTGCTGCTGCCACGCCCAGACCTGCAGACCCAGCACGTTCACCGCCACGGCCGCGGCCAGGCCCAGGCGTGCCGGCCGCCAGGCCGGGGAGCCGAACTGTCGCCAGAGCTCGCGCCCCCGACGCAGACCCCGGTGCCCCGGGGTCAGATCGAACTGGCGCAGTTCCCAGGCGCTGCCGGCGGCCTGCAGACCCGCTTGCCAATCCGGCACCACGGGCACCGGCCGTCCCGCCCAGGCCTCGGCCCGGACGGCGGCCACGGGGGTGCAGGTCCAGGTCACGGCCTGGGCCGCCTGTGGCGTGTCCTGCGGGGGCCCCGGCGGGTTCTGCCCGGGCCGCACCTGTTCCCGCGCGCCGTCGCCCTCCAGCGGGAGGGCCGCCACAACGCCGTCGTCTGCCCAAACCAGTTGGATGCCGGCCGCCCCGCCCTCATCGGCCTGCCGGAAATGGGCTCGCGGGGGCTGGCACGGTTCGAACAGGGGCACCACCCGGTCGATGTCCCGGCCGGCCGCCTCGGCCGCCTGCAGGGCCGCCCGCAGCGGCGCCCTGGCCAGCAGGGCGACGGTGGCCGTCCGCCCCGGGCGGGCCTGAGGGGGCAGGGCGAAGTGCAGATGCTCCGGCTCTTCGAGCAGCTTGTCTTCGAGTGCGCCGGCCAGCGCGGCGCGCATGCGCCCGGCGGGCACCTTGGGCAGGTCCAGGCGGGCCCAGGACAGTGCCTGCGGCGGCACCACGGCCACCAGGGTGTCGCAGCGCGGCCACAGGGCGGGGGGGTCCTCGCCCTGGCGGGTGAGCTCGCGGCCATCGTCCGACAAGGCCCAGCGCCACGGCAGGCCACGCCCACCCGCGGGCCCCGCATCCCTGCCTGGCGTATCGCCTGGCGCGGCGCGCGCATACATGGGCATGAGGACGACGAGGACGGACATGGCGCAGGCGGGGTGGGCGTCAGATGACTTCTCAGCGGCAGCCCTGCAACGAGACGAAAGGCTTCCGGTGCCCGGACTTTACGCTGGCATGTACCGCCGCAGCGTGACATCCGCAAGCCAGGACGCCGCGTGGCCTCAGCCTCTGGGGCCGCCGTCTGCGGCATCGCGGTCCCCGGGGTCTGGGTCCGTGGCGCGTCAGTTCGTGGTCGCCTGCAGGTTTCGGCGTGATCGCTGCACGGTCAGAACCGCCGCCGTTCCGCTGCGGCGCACCAGCGAGGTTTCCTCCAGCACCCGGTCCTCCAGGCGCAGCCGGCCGCGCACTTCGAAGTATTGGCTGCCCACCGACACGCGCTTGTCGTCCAGCGTGCTGCCCTGCGGCAGCAGCGCCAGCGCCTGGTCCAGCCGCTCGAAGGCCTGACGCTGGCGGGCCTGCACCAGACGTTCGGCCGTGCCGGCATCCACTGCCAGCACGGCCGCCAGCACCTCGCGGCTGGCGGTGTTCAGGTTCACGGGCGTGCGGGTGGGCAGCACGTCCACCAGGGGGCGCAAGGCCTGCAGTGCGGCGGGCTCCAGGCCCAGCCAGGCCAGATGCTCCAGGCGCTGTATGGGCAGCACCCGCTTGTCGTCGTCTGCGGCAGCGCCGGCCTGCCACGCGCCGGCCAGTCCGGCAGCGATGCGCTCGGCCTCGTTGGCGCGCAGCCCGGCGGTCGCGCACAGGCGGTTCAGCGTCCGCACCTCCTGCTCCACGGCCCGGCCATCGTCCGCGAACAGGTTGCGCAGGTTGTAGCGCGCCTGCGCGTCGGTGATCGAGCCCGCCAGGAAGGCTTCCACCTCGCTGTCGGCGGTCGCTTCCCGGTCGGCTGCCAGGAAACTGGACAGGCGCGCCTCTGCCAGCGGCGTGGCCCAGGGTTCGCCGGGGTGGTCCGCGGCGCCGGAACGGGCGTCCTCGCGCAGGATCAGCCGGGTCCAGTCCAGTGCGCCGGCCAGGATCCAGGCGGACTGCCCGCGCGAACGCTCGGCTTCTTCCACCTGCGCCGCGCGCCACTGCAGCCAGACCATGCCCGAGGCCAGCGAGGCCACCAGCGCCAGCAGGGTCATGGCCAACAGCAGGGCCGCCCCGTGCTGGCGAACCCCTTGGCGAACCCGCGTCGGCCGCCGAGGCAGGCCCAGGTGATGCCAGGGGCGCAGGGCGCAAGCGCGGCGGGGCGGCGTCATGGCTGCGGCGGCATCAGCAGGTCACGCGTGAGCGGCCCGGCGGGCATTCCCAGCACCAGACGCACGGCCTGGGGCAGCCGTTCGTCCTGGGACGCCGGCAGGGCGCCCGGGGCAGCACCGGCGCCCGCGGGCGTGGACGCATCGGCGTTGCGGTCGCCGGAGGACTGGGCGTTGGTCCAGGCGTTGTCGCGGTAGAAGTACAGCTGCAGGCTGCCCAGATCCTCCAGCACCTTCACCGTGCCGGCCTCCTGGCCCACCAGTTGCTGGCTGCGCAGCCACAGGTCCTGCAGGTCGCCGGTGCGGGTCACGCCGGGGCTGGCCCAGCGCCACCAGGCGCCCTCGCGCCGGCTCCACACCACCACCTGCACGCTGCCGTCGGGCGCCTCACGCGTCAGGCGCAGGTGGGCGCCGTCGAAGCGCAGGGCCGGCACCGCCCCCGTGGGCAGCAGCGACCAGAGGTCGCGTTCCCACTGCGCCAGCGCCGTGCCGGTGCGCAGCGTGGCTTGCGAAGAGGCCTGGGCGGCGTCGCGCGAGCGCACCATCGCATCGATGCCTTGCCAGGCCATGCCGGCGATCACCGCCATCACGGCCAGCGCCACCAGCACCTCCACCAGCGTGAACCCGGGGGCGGTGCGGTGCCGCAAGCTTCGCAGGCGGCGGGCGCGCTCAGCCCTCACAGCCGGGACGCCAGGGAGGTGACGGTCAGCAGCGGCTGACCGGCAGCGTCTTGCACGACGGCGTCGACGCGGCGGAAATTCGGGTTCGGGGTGGGCCGCGTGCGCAGCGTGCCGCGGTATTGGCGGCCCAGTTGCGTGCAACTGAAGTCGGCGTCACCCACGCCGGGGAACTGGCGGCTGAGCTTGAGGGCCGTCAACTGGTTGTCGGCGCACCACTGCGCCGCGGTGATGTCCGCCAGGCGCTGGGCGCCGTCCACCACGCCGGCAGCTGCCCGCATGCCGGCGGCCAGCGCCACCGCCACGATGGCCAGCGCCACCAGCACCTCCACCAGGGTGAAGCCGCCGGCACCCCGGCCCGGTGCCGGGCGCTCGCGCCTGCAGCGCCGGCAGCGCCGACACGCGGGGCGCGCAATGCAGGGGCACAGGTCCACCGCGACCATGTCTTCAAGGCCGTGCATCGGCCCCCCGCGGCGACCCCGGTCCTGCGGCTTCCGGTTCAAAAGGCTGCAGGCCATCCGTGGCCAGGGTCAGGCGCCGGTCGCCCAGGCGCAGGGTCACGCGCTGGGCGCCGATCAGGGGCTCGGGCCCCAGCAGCAGGCCGCGCCCACCGACCACCTCGGCACTGACCTCCGGGTTCAGCCAGGTCTGCGGCAGGCTCAGGGCGGCCGGCAGCCCCAGGAAGCGGAAGTGCGCGGCACCGGGGGGGTCTGACGCAGGCGCGGGCACCCAGCGCACCGTCAGCCCGGACGTGCGCGACTCGGCGCGTGCCGCCTCCAGCAGGGCGGACAGGCGGTCGGCCTCCCGCTCCAGCGCCGAAGCCTGCGGGTCACGCACGGCCAGGACGGCCAGCGTGGAGGCCAGGGCGACGATGGCCAGGACGATCAGCAACTCGATCAGCGTGAAGCCGTGCGCGCTGCCGAACGTGCTCTCACTGCCATGAGCCGATGTCGGCATCCTGGTCCTCGCCGCCGGGCTGCCCGTCGGCGCCGAAGCTGAAGACGTCGATCTCACCTTTGAGTCCCGGGTTCAGGTACTGGTAGGCCCGGCCCCAGGGGTCGGGCGGCAGCTTGTCCAGGTAGGGCTTCCATCTGGGGGCGTCCGGCCCGGTGGCCGGCTTGCGCACCAGAGCCTCCAGGCCTTGCTCGGCCGTGGGGTAGCGCTGGTTGTCCAGCTTGTAGAGCTTGAGCGCCTGCATGAGGCTCTTGACGTCGGTTTGCGCTGCTTGCACCTTCGCTTCGGAGGCCCGGTTGAGCACGTTCGGTGCGATCAGCGCGGCCAGCACGCCGATGATCACCAGCACCACCATGATCTCGATCAGGGTGAAGCCGCGCTGGGCCCGGTGCACCCGCTGCGCCATCGGCACAGGCGGGCGCAGGCCCTGCACATGGGCCGTGAGCCCGGTCAATCGGTGGGGGTACAGGCGCTTGAAGGGGCGGGTCATGGCGTGCATTTCCGAGGGGTCGATCCATCATAATTCCTTGATGCTGTTGAAAACCTCGGCTTTCCTCATCTGGGCAGCAGTGGCCGGGTCGGCGGCTTTCTGGGCACTGCACCTGTTCGGAGCGCCCCCCCAGGCCCCGCCCCATGCCCAGGCCGCACCGGTGCCTGCCGTGACGAGGGCCGATCTGAGCCGGGTCCTGGGTGCTGAGGGGGTGCTGCTCGCGGCGGCCCCGGACAAGCCCGCTCCAACGGCTGAGCAGGCCCGGTTCCAGCTGGTGGGCGTCATCGCTTCCGGTCAGGCCGGATGGGCCACGATTGCGGTGGACGGCAAGCCGCCGCGCACCTACCGGGTGGGCCATGTGGTGGACGGCTCCAGCGTGCTGCAGAAAGTGGGGGCCCGGGGCGTGGAGATCGGTCCCCGGGGGGGTGTCCCGGTGGTGTCGCTGCAGTTGACCCCGCCGCCCGCCGCAGCCACCGGCCGGCCGGGCGCTGCGGCGGGTGCCGGAGCGCCTGGTTCCGTGCTGCCGTTTCCGTCCTCCGTGACGTCGCCACCCTCGCCCGCGCCGCCCGCGCCTGTGACCGACGCTGCGCCGCCCCAGGCGCCTGAGGCCGGCGGATCTCCGGGCGCACTGCGCCGCCCGGGGCCTGTCAACCGCTGAGTCCGGCCCTGACCGTGAAGCCCTCGCCTTCGCCGGCGCTCTTGGGCCACCTCGCGGCGGAACTGCAGGCGCATGCGCCGTTCAAGCGCATGGCGCCCGGCTCCATCCAGGCCTTGCTGGTCGTGGCGCAGCAGAGCTATTTCGCCCCCGGCGAGGTCATCTGCGCCCCGGAGCATGGCGTGGTTGCCAGCGTGTGGTGGGTCAGGCGCGGGGTGGTGCAGGGCGTTGCCCGTGCAGGGGCTCAGGGGGCTGCGGGCTTCCAGGTCGAGGCCGGTGATCTGTTCCCCATCGGCGCGGCCCTGGCGCAGCGGGCCGTCACCTCGGTGTACCGCGCGCAGGATGATGTCTTCTGCCTGCACTTCGATGTCTCGACCTTCGCGCGCCTGGTCCGCACCGATCCGGTGCTGGCCGATTTCGTCCAGGGGCGGCTTCAGCACTTGCTGGCCCTGTCGCAGACCGCATTGCAGGCCTCGCTCCAGGAGGGCGTGCCCGGGTCGCAAGGCGCGCAGGCGCTGGCGCAGCAGTCCTTCGAGCAGCCCTTGTCCACCTTGGGGCGCCGCTGGCCCGTGGCGGTGCCGCCCGATGCCACCCTGCACGAGGCCCTGCGCCTGATGAACGCGCACAGCGTCGGCTCGGTGCTGGCGCTGGATGCGCAAGGGGCGGCGCTGGGCATCCTCACGCGGCACGACCTGCTGCCCCGCGTGGCCCTGGCCGATCCGCCGCTGGATGTGCGGCGCACTCCCTTTGCCGCCGTCATGAGCACGCCGGTGCACACGCTGGACATCGGGCAGCCGCTGCAGCAGGCCGCGCTGCTGATGTCGCGCCACGGCATCCGGCATGTGCCGCTGACCGAGGGCGGGCGCGTGGTCAGCCTGGTGTCGGAGCGTGATCTGTTCGCGCTGCAGCGGCGCTCGCTGCGCCAGCTCGGAGCGGCACTGCGCAGCGCGCCCGATCTGGCCGCCTTGCAGGTGCTGGCCCCGGAGATCCCTGCGCTGGCACGTCAGCTGCTGGCCCAAGGGGTGGCGTCTCGCACGCTGACGGCGCTGGTGAGCCACCTCAACGACGCCCTGGTCGCACGCGTGGTGGCCCTGAAGACGGCGCAGCATGGGCTGGATGCGGCGCGCGCCTGCTGGGTGGCCTTCGGCTCCGAAGGGCGCGCCGAGCAGACCATCGCCACCGACCAGGACAACGGCCTGGTGCTGGACGACGAAGTGGGATCGGCTGAGCGCGAACGCTGGCTGGTCATGGCGCGCGAGGTCAACCAGGCCCTGGAGGCCTGCGGTTTTCCGCTGTGCAGGGGCGGCATCATGGCCGGCGAGCCGGCCTGCACGCAAACCCGCTCGGCCTGGGCTGCCGCCTTCAGCGGCTGGATGTCCCAGGGCCAGCCCGATGACCTGCTCAAGGCCGGCATCTTCTTCGACTTGCGGCCCATCACCGGGAACGCCGGCGCTGCCGCGCTGGCGGCACCGCTGCGCCGCCTGATCCGCGAGCAGGCCCCCAGGCGCCCACGTTTCCTGTACCACCTGGCCGTCAACTCGCTGAACTTCCGCCCGGCGCTGAACTGGCACGGCGGGCTGGATGCCGTGCTGGACGCGGGGCGGCGCTGCATCGACCTGAAGCTGCACGGTACGGCCGTGTTCGTCGATGCCGCACGTTGGCTGGCCCTGAGCCACGGCCTGGAGGCGGTGGGCACGCGTGAGCGCCTGCTGGGCGCGGGGCAGGCCATGGGGGTGCCGGTGTCCGAGCGCGAGGGCTGGGCCGCCGCGTTCGAGGTGCTGCAGATGCTGCGCCTGCGGGCGCAGGTCGGCCTGGAGGACGGTGCTGCTCCGGGGCCAGCCCCGGCCAGGGCGCCCGGACACCCCAATCTCCTCGACCTGGACACCCTCAACGACCTCGATCGCCGGCTGCTGCGCGACGCCATGCGGGTGGCCCGCAGCCTGCAGCAGCGGGTGGAACTGGATGGGGTGCGGGTGTGAGCGCGGCCATGGCGTCCTGGTGGCAACGCTGGCGCGGTGGGCCCGGCGGTGGCGCGGGCGCCGGGGCAGCGCAGCGCTGGGTGGTGCTGGACGTGGAGTCCAGCGGGCTGGATCCCGCGCGGGACCGCCTGCTGGCCATTGCGGCCGTGGCGGTGGAGGTGGCGGCCGACCGTCCGCGCATCGCCTGCGCTGACAGTTTCGAGGTGCTGCTGGGGCAGCCCGATGCCGGCCCCGCCGGCGCACCGGTGGACAAGGCCAACATCCTGGTGCACGGCCTGGGCGTGGGGGCGCAGTCGCGCGGCCTGCCGCCAGCGCGGGCGCTGCAGGCCTTCGAGGCCTGGGTCGCCAGCGCCCCGTGCGTGGGCTTTCACGTCCACTTCGACCGCGTGCTGATCGAGCGCGCCTGCGGCCTGCAGCTCGGGCGCGTGCCCGCCTGGGACTGGCTGGACCTGGAGCCGCTGGCGGCCCTCAGCCAGCCCGCCGCGCCGCGCCGCGCGCTGGACGACTGGCTGCAGGCCTTCGGCATCCCCTGCGCCGCCCGCCACGAGGCCGCGGCCGACGCCCTGGCCACGGCGGAGTTGCTGCTGCGGCTGTGGCCGTTCCTCGTGAAGGAGCGCGCCACCACGCTGCGGGCCTGCCAGCATCTGGCGGCCCGGCGCCGCTGGCTGGCTTGAGTGTGGAGCATGGGGCGGGGCGCGGCCCGCCCCGCCTCGGGCGGCGGGTCCTGGCCTCCGCGCTCAGCGCAGGAACAGCCGGTACACCGGGTTGTGCGTCTCTTCCACGAAGGGGTAGGCCAGCGTCTGCAGAAACTCGTCGAACGCCGCTGAATCTTCGTCCGGCACCTGCAGGCCCACCAGGATGCGCCCGTAGTCCGCCCCCTGGTGCCGGTAGTGGAACAGGCTGATGTTCCAGCTGGGGTGCATGGACGACAGAAAGCGCTTGAGCGCGCCCGGCCGCTCCGGAAAGGTGAAGCGGAACAGCCGCTCGTCGCGCGCCAGATCGCTGCGCCCGCCCACCAGGTGGCGCATGTGCTCCTTGGCCATCTCGTCATCAGACAAGTCCACCGTGGCAAAGCCCTGGCGCTGGAACAGGCGGGCGATCCTGGGGCCCTCTTCACGCTTGTTCAGCGTCAGGCCCACGAAGACGTGCGCCACTTTCTCGTCCGAGATGCGGTAGTTGAACTCCGTCACCTGCCGCGGGCTGGCCGCGCCCGCAGAGCTGCCGATCAGCTCGATGAAGCGCCGGAACGAGCCGCGCTCCTCGGGAATGGTCACGGCGAACAGGGCCTCGCGCTGCTCGCCCAACTCTGCGCGCTCGGCCACGAAGCGCAGCCGGTCGAAGTTCATGTTGGCGCCACAGGTGATGGCCACGAAGGTGCGGCCCTTGCACCTGTGCGTCTGCACGTATTGCTTGATGGCGGCCACGCCCAGGGCGCCGGCCGGCTCCAGGATGCTGCGCGTGTCCTGGAAGACATCCTTGATGGCGGCGCAGACTTCGTCGGTGTCCACGCGCACGTAGTCGTCCACCAGAGCGCGTGTGAGGCGGAAGGTCTCCTCGCCCACCTGTTTCACCGCCGTGCCGTCGGAGAACAGCCCCACGTCGGCCAGCTGCACCCGCCGGCCTTTTTGCACCGACTGCATCATGGCGTCGGAGTCCACGGTCTGCACGCCGATCACCCGCACCTCCGGCCGCACCGCCTTGATGTAGGCCGCCACGCCCGAGATCAGCCCGCCGCCGCCGATGGCCACGAACACGGCGTCCAGCGG
>JBMLPD010000634.1:0-5547 GCA_049242285.1 Rubrivivax sp. | reverse complement strand
CTTGGCCACCACCAGCAGCAGGCCGTCGCCCACGTCGCGGCGGCCGATCTTCCAGGTTTCGCCCACGCGCTGCGTGAAGGCCGCGATGTCCTCGGGTTGGGTGGTGGCCACCATCAGCACCACGATCTGCGGCCCGGCTTGTGCCTCGAAGGCCGCGAGCTTGGCCTCCAGGGCGTTGCGCTGCGCCGTGGACAGCGTGCCGGTGGCGTCCATCACGCGTGCCGTCAAGGCCGGGACGGGCTGAAGATCCTGCGCCCGCACGGGGCCACTGAGCAGGGCCGCCAAGCCCCAGAGCGTCGACAGCTTGAGGGCGATCAGCAGGCCCCAAGCCGCCAGCGTGCGCACTGTACGCACCGTACCTACGGTGCGTACAGTGCGTACCGTGCGCATCGTGGGGCCAGGGACGTCCGGGGCCAAGCCATTGACAGGGCGCATGGTTCCTCGTCAGCGCATCACTTCGAGGCTGCGGGTGCAGGGCTGGCCGGTTGCTTGTCGAAACTCACTGCCGGCGGCGCCGAGATGGCGGCTTCGTTCTGCACCGTGAAGCTGGGCTTGACCGCATAGCTGAAGACCATGGCCGTCAGGTTGGACGGGAACTGCCGCACCAGCACGTTGTACTCCTGCACGGCCTTGATGTAGCGGTTGCGCGCCACGGTGATGCGGTTCTCGGTGCCTTCGAGCTGCACGCGCAGGTCCTGGAAGCCCTGGTTGGCCTTGAGGTTGGGGTAGTTCTCGCTCACCACCAGCAGACGCGCCAGCGCGCTGCCCAGCTCGCCCTGCACCTTCTGGAAACGCTCGAAGGCCTGCGGGTCGTTCAGGGTCTGGGGCGTGACCTGCATGGACGTGGCGCGCGCGCGTGCCTCCACCACCTTGGTCAGGGTCTCCTGTTCGAAGTTGGCCTCGCCCTTGACGGTGGCCACGATGTTGGGGATGAGGTCGGCACGGCGCTGGTACTGGTTCAGCACTTCGGACCACGCGGCCTTGGTCTGCTCGTCCAGGCTCTGGAACTGGTTGTAGCCGCAGCCCGACAGCAGCGCGGCGGCCGCCATCAATGCCGCAGCGAGCCAGCGCCGGGAGAGGGAAGATTCAGTCAGTGCCAACATGCGGTGCTCGCTTTCCGGTCCATCGTTGATCAGATTCGTGAAGGTGGGGCCAAAGCCGTGAATTCAAGGCCACGGGGCGGTGGACACGCAGGCCCTGCAGGCGGCAGCCGGCGTTGTCAAGCCACCCCCAGGCACACACCCAGGCCCCGTGCCGCCTGCACCAGTGGGTGCCCGGGCGGCACGTGGCGGGTGCGACCGGCCACCTCCGCAAGCGGCACGCTCACACAGGCATCGGCCTGAAGAGCCACCATGCGGCCGAAGTGCCCCTGCACGGCCAGATGGGCCGCGGCGTGGCCGAAGCGCGTGGCCAGCACGCGGTCGTAGGCGGTGGGCGTTCCGCCACGCTGCACATGGCCCAGCAGCGTGGTGCGCACCTCGGACTGCAGGTGCGGCTCCAGCAGGGCGCGCAGCCGCTCGCCCACGCCGCCCAGGCGCACCGGGTCGGGGCTGTCGGCCAGGGTGCGGGCCACGGTCATGGCGCCCCCTACCGGCACGCAGCCCTCGGCCACGCAGATCAGCGTGCTCCCGTCGCGGCCGGCCGAACCTGCCGCGGCCTCGCGCTGCCGGCAGCAACGCAACACCCGTTCCGGCTCGAACGGCAGCTCGGGCAGGAGGATCACGTCCGCCCCGCCCGCGATGCCGCCTTCCAGCGCAATCCATCCGGCGTAGCGCCCCATGGTCTCCACGATCATCACGCGGCCGTGGCTGCGCGCCGTGGTGCGAAGCCGCCCCAGGGCTTCGGTGACGATGGCCACCGCGCTGTCGAAACCAAAGCTGCGCTCGGTCAGCGCGATGTCGTTGTCTATGGTCTTGGGCACGCCGATCACCGGCAGGCCCAGGGCGTGCAGCCGGGCGGCGATGTCCATGGTGCCGTCGCCGCCGATGGCCAGCACGGCGTCCAGCCGAGCGCGCCGCGCGCAGGCCAGCACCTGCGCCGACACATCCGCACCGTCCAGTGCGAAATCGTGGAAGGGGTCGGCCCGGTTGTGGGTGCCCAGGATGGTGCCACCCCGGTCCAGGATGTCGTCCACATCCTGCACTTGCAGCGGGCGCATGCGGTCGCGCATCAGCCCGAGGAAGCCGCGCTCGATGCCCGTGACCCGCACCCCGGCGTGCAGCAGTTCCAGCGTGGCCGCGCGGATCACCGCGTTCAGGCCCGGGCAGTCACCGCCGCCCGTGAGGATGCCGATGTGCATGGCGCGGATTGTGCGGCGCCCGGCAGCCCTGCACCCCTGACGTGGCGCAACATCATCCCAGCGGCGGGTCCGCGCCCTGCACAGACGCCCGGGCGCTGACAGGCCGACGATCACACCTGGTTGTGTCGGCCCCGTGGCCATAATCCGCGGATGTTTGCACCGCTTCAGAACGACACCTTCCTGCGCGCCTGCCTGCGCCAGCCCACTTCCCATACGCCCGTGTGGCTGATGCGCCAGGCCGGGCGCTACCTGCCCGAATACTGCGCCACGCGCGCCCGGGCCGGCAGTTTCATGGGCCTGGCCACGAATGTGGACTTCGCCACCGAGGTGACGCTGCAGCCGCTGGAGCGCTACCCGCTGGACGCCGCCATCCTGTTCAGCGACATCCTCACCGTGCCCGATGCCATGGGCCTGGGCCTGAGCTTTGCGCAGGGTGAGGGCCCGCGCTTCGCGCACCCGGTGCGCGACGAGGCCGCCGTGGCGGCGCTGCAGGTGCCGGACATGGAACGCCTGCGTTACGTGTTCGACGCCGTCACCTCCATCCGCCGGGCCTTGAACGGCCGGGTACCGCTCATCGGCTTTTCAGGCAGCCCCTGGACGCTGGCCTGCTACATGGTCGAGGGCGCGGGTTCGGACGACTACCGGCTGGTCAAGAGCATGCTCTACGGCCGGCCCGACCTGATGGAGCACATCCTGGAGATCAACGCCCAGGCGGTGGCGGCCTATCTGAACACCCAGATCGATGCCGGCGCGCAGGCGGTGATGGTGTTCGACAGCTGGGGCGGGGTGCTGGCCGATGGCGCCTTCCAGCGTTTCAGCCTGGCCTACACCCGCAAGGTGGTGAATGCGTTGCGGCGCGAAAAGGACGGTGCCCGCATCCCGGTCATCGTCTTCACCAAGGGCGGGGGGCTGTGGCTGGAGCAGGTGGCCGATGTCGGCGCCGATGTCGTGGGTCTGGACTGGACGGTCCACCTGGGCACGGCCCGCGCGAAGGTGGGCGGACGCGTGGCCCTGCAGGGCAACCTGGACCCGAACGTGCTGTTCGCCCCGCCCGAGGCAGTGGCCCGTGAGGCCCGGGCCGTGCTGGACAGCTTCGGCCGCCCCCAGCGCCCCGATGGCACCTGGGACGGCCACATCTTCAACCTGGGCCATGGCATCAGCCAGTTCACCCCGCCCGAGCACGTGACCGCACTGGTGCAGGCGGTGCACACGCACTCGCGCACGCTGCGCTGAGCCTTGCGTCCTGCGCCGTCCGGCGATCACGAAATCACGATGCCTGCGCGGTGAGTGAGCACTCAGCATCGTACTTATCCCCATTTTCCGGGCCTTTCGAGGGGGCGGGTTTACCCCGGGTCTTCCCGCCGGCTCCAGATCGGGCGGAATGCGCTAAGTTGTTGATTTTTCGAAGGACCGAGGGTTGCTGAGAAATGAGGCAATCCAGTGGAAGGCCCCGTGAATCAAGGGTTTGGCGCGATCCGGTTCGGGTTGCCCACAAAGTTATCCACAGAATCGGTGGACAGGCCGAAAACCCTATGTGCAACATGAACTTGGGTGCGAATACTCAATGCGGGGCGAAGACCCGCCCGCAAGTTGAGGGCCGTCAATCTTGAGCGCCATGAAGGCAGGCACGGCCGCGCCCGGGGCCTTGGATGCACCTGTGCCCGGGGGTGCGCCGCGGCTGTCCGTGGCTGTGGAGACGCCCCAGCATGCCGGCCTGGGTGGGTTGCTGGAATACCTGAGCCCCTCGCCCCTCGCGCCGGGCACCCTGGTGCGCTGCCCCCTGGGCCGGCGCACCGTCCCCGGCATCGTCTGGGGCGACCAGGCAGACGGCCTCACACCCCTAGAGCGCCTGCGCGAGGTGGCCGAAGTGATGCACAGCCTGCCGCCGCTGCCCGCGGCCTGGCGCGCCTTGGTGGACTTCGCCGCCGCCTACTACCAGCGCGGCACGGGGGAGTTGGCGCTGTCCGTGCTGCCGCCCGAGTTGCGCAAGCTCAGCGGAGTGCAGGTGGCCAAGCGGGTGGCGCGCCTGCTGAAGAGCCCGGCCGCCGCGCCGGTGGGGGTGTCGTCCGCGTGGCCCGCCTTGACGGCGGAGCAGTCCGCCGCGCTGGAGGGCGTGCGCCACACCGGCCCGGTGCTGCTGCACGGCGCCACCGGCAGCGGCAAGACGGAGGTGTACCTGCGCGCTGCCGATCGGGCGCTGCAGTCTGGACGCCAGGTGCTGGTGCTGGTACCCGAGATCAACCTCACCCCCCAGTTGGAGGCGCGCTTTGCGCAGCGTTTCCCGGACCGGGTGCTGGTGGCGCTGCACAGCGCCCTGACGCCGGCGCAGCGGCTCAGGCACTGGCTGATGGCCCACCTGGGCCAGGCCGATCTGGTGCTGGGCACGCGGCTGGCGGTGTTCACACCCCTGCCGCGGCCCGGGCTGATCGTGGTGGACGAGGAGCACGACCCCTCGTTCAAGCAGCAGGAGGGCGCGCGCTACTCGGCGCGCGACCTGGCCGTCTACCGGGGTCGCCTGGAGCAGGTGCCCGTGGTGCTGGGATCGGCCACGCCCTCGCTCGAGACCTGGCAGCGCGGCCTGGAAGGGCGCTACCGCCGCGTGTCCATGCCCACGCGCATTGGCGGCGGCGTGATGCCCGAGGTGCGCCTGCTCGACATGACCCAGCAGCCGCGCGAGCGCGGCGAGAACGCGCCCGCCCTGGCGGCCCCGCTGCTGCGCGCCATCGAGGAGCGCATTGCGCGCGGCGAGCAAAGCCTGCTGCTGCTCAACCGCCGCGGCTACGCCCCCGTGCTGCACTGCGGCGCCTGCAGCTGGAAGAGCCAGTGCCCGCACTGCAGCGCCTGGCGCGTCTTCCACAAGCTCGACCGCACGCTGCGTTGCCACCACTGCGGCTTCACCGAGCGCGTGCCGCGCGCCTGTCCGGATTGCGGCAACCTGGACATCGCGCCCGTGGGCCGCGGCACCGAGAAGCTCGAGGAACAAATCGCGGCCCTGCTGCCCGGGGCGCGGGTGGCGCGCATCGACGCCGACACCACGCGCACCAAGGGCTCGCTGGACGCTCAGCTGGCCGCCGTGCATGACGGTGATGTCGATGTGCTGGTGGGCACGCAGATGGTGGCCAAGGGGCATGATTTCCGGCGCATCACGCTGGTGGCGGCGGTGAACCCCGACGGCGCGCTGTTTGCCAGCGACTTCCGCGCCGCCGAGCGGCTGTTCGCCCTGCTGCTGCAGGCCGCGGGCCGGGCCG
>JBMLPD010000633.1:0-1052 GCA_049242285.1 Rubrivivax sp. | reverse complement strand
ATTCCGATGGGGCAGTGAACGGTGGCGCGGCTCAGACCTTGGCGGTCTGGTAGTAGCGCATCACATGGGCGGTGGCGCGGTAGCGGCCGTCCTCGCCGCCTTCCAGTGCGGGCTGGGCGGCCGCCACGGGGGGCTGGGCCGGCGTGCCGGGCAAGAGGGTGGCGGCAGCGGCGAGCGCGCCGGCCGTGCCCGCCCCAGCGAACAGGGTGCGCCGGGACAGGGAGGGTTGAGAAGCTTGAGAGGGTTGGCTCATGGCAGGGTCCTCGTGAACAGGAAGGGCATGAAGGCCGCTTCATATCTGCACCATCGATTAGGACTCGGCGTTTACCCGAGTTCAATCAGTAGGCACCCGGGTTTCGCGCGACAAGTTGTCGCAACGCAGGGCGTCATGTCGCCGTGGCTGAAGATGGTGCGGGGGCATGGGGGGCCGCAGCGCACTGGCGCGCAGGGCCGGACCCTAGAATCCGCCGCCCTGAGCACCCCGACGATCATGGACACACCGCCCACCCTCCGTGTCGCCGTCGTGTTCGAACGCCAGCGCGACCCCAGCCCCTGGGAGGCCTGGCGCCACCGGCCCGTGGAGGTGGTGCAGGACGAAGGCGGCTTCGGCCCGGCCCCCCGCACCTTGCGTGACGACGGCCACACCGCACGCATCCTGCACCCCGGGCTGCCGGTGCAACTGCACCGTGACGAGGCCGAGGGCTACTACCTGAACCTCAGCTCCGGCCAGCCTGTGTGGTTCGTGATGTGGCGGGCCTCTGACGACGACCCTTCGCAGGCCTGGCCCGAGCAGGTGACCCTGTCGTACCACGAGGCCGGCCGCCTGCTCGATGCGCAGGAGCACGTGGACAACCTGCCCTTGCCGGCCGAGGTGGCGCAATGGCTGCAGGACTACGTGGACCTGCACTACCGGCCCGAGCCCAAGAAGCGGCGCCGGCCGGCCTCCTTCGTCGACCCCGACAAGCGCTGAACAGCATGGCCGACAGCCCAGACGGCTTCCTGTCCCGCTGGTCACGGCGCAAGGTGCAGGCGCGTGAGGGGGTGCGTGAGGG
>JBMLPD010000632.1:0-1081 GCA_049242285.1 Rubrivivax sp. | reverse complement strand
GCACTGGATCCTCGGTCTGCTGATCCTTCTGGGCCTCTTCATGGGGACCTTCTCCCTGGAGAGGCTGCCCAATTCAGACCCGTCCAAGCTCGACAGCCTGAGGGGCCACATGATCAACGGGGCCGTGATCGGATGTCTGATGGTCCTGCGCCTGATCATCCGGGCGCGTACCCGCCGCCCGGCACCCGCTGCGACCGGCATGGTCTGGGCTGATGCGGTCGGCCCCTGGACGCACCGCGCGCTGTACGCACTGGTGTTCGCGATGGTCGCAAGCGGCGTGGCACTCGGCGTGAGCGCCGACCTCCCAGCCATCGTCTTTGGCGGGTCTGATCAACCGCTGCCCGCCACCTTCGACGGTTCGTGGATGCGCGTGCTGCACGCAGTTGCCGCCAAGTTGCTGACGGCGCTGATCGTCCTGCATGTCGCGGCTGCGCTGTGGCATCAAACCGTTCGCCGGGACGGGCTTCTGCGGCGCATGGGCTTTGGCGGCCATCGTTGAAGGAAGCCCAGCGTCTTCTCCTACTTCCTGGGCCTGGGCGCGAGCGTGATGCCGAAGCCTTGCGGAACCGAAGTTCCGGGGCCCGGGTTGTCATGTGCCATGAGACATACCCACAGGCACAGGGCGCCCAACAATCACTTTAGCTCCCAGGGGCTGGCAGGATGGCCTGCGATGGCCCCCATGCAGCCCAGGCGTCCCGCGCACCCTTTCAGACGAAGTTCACACGAAATGCCGGCGCGATGCCAGCAGCGGCACACCGAACAGCAGCCCGGTCCCGGTGTTCAGCAGCACATTGCCCCAGACGCCGTGCATCATGGAGAAGGCCGTGTCGATGACGTACCACCCGAGCAGTGGCCAGGCCATCGCTTGCCAGGCCCAGCGCTCACCCGCCCGGAAGGGCCCGCGCGCCAGCACGATGATGACCATCATCCAGCCGGCCATCACGGCCCCGATGACGCCGTTGGCAAACCGCAGATAGCCCAGGACTTGAGCGGGCACCGGGACGGGGCTGGCGGGCTGCTGGAAGTAGACGAGGTAGAAGAAGGCCTCGCCCAGGGGCGGCGCGAGCATCAGCACGGCGCT
>JBMLPD010000631.1:0-1618 GCA_049242285.1 Rubrivivax sp. | reverse complement strand
GCGTTGCGCACCACGTGCTTGAGGATGACCTTGCGCTCCGACAGCCCCTTGCTGCGCGCGGTGGTGACGTAATCCAGCCTCACCACGTCCAGCACGGCCGAGCGCACGTAGCGCATCATGCTGGCCGCCTGGAACAGACCCAGCACCGTGATGGGCATGATGGACTGCTTGAAGTGCTCCCAGAGGAACTGCCAGCCCGTGGCCGAGATGTCACTGCGGTAGACGAAGGGCAGCCATCCCAGGTAGATGCTGAACACCAGGATGAAGATCACCCCGGTGAAGAAGGTGGGCAGCGAGAAGCCGATGAAGGCGATGGTGCTGGCGATGCGGTCGAACCAGGAGTAGGGCTTGACGGCAGCGAGCACGCCCACCGGCAGGGCCACCATGATGGCCAGCACCTGCGACAGGCCGATGACGATGATGGTGGTGGGCAGACGCTGCAGGATCAGGTCTTCGACATTCACCCGGCTCACGAAACTGAAGCCCCAGTCGCCCCGCAGCATGCTCATCAGCCAGCGCAGGTAGCGCTCCCAGATGGGGTCGTCCAGGCCGAACTGGGCGCGCAGCGCCATGCGCACCTCGGGCGGCACGTTCGGGTTGGTGGCCAGTTCCTCGAAAGGATCGCCCGGCGCGAGGGCCAGCACCGTGAACAGCACGACACTGATGCCCAGCAGGCTGGGCAAGGCGATCATCAGCCTGCGCAGGATGTAGTTCAGCAAGGCAGGACCCTTGGACCGTTGAGGTATGGAACGAAGACAGCCCGCGGCAGTGACGACTGCCGCGGGTGCAGGGAGCGGGGGCGTGGCCTGACCGCGCCCCTTGCGCGCACGGCCTGAAGATCAGGCGTCGCGGTACCAGTGGTTCATGAAGGACGTCAGGTTGTCCCACGCCGAGATGGTGGTCACCAGCTTGTTGACCGTGCCCACGGGCCGTGGCCGCGCGAACAATGGAATGATGTAGCCATCGCCCACCACCAGATCATTCATGCGGATGAACAGCGCAGCGCGCTTGGCGGGGTCGAGCTCCACCTGGGCGGCCTTGTGTGCGTCGTCGTACTCCTTGCTCGTCCAGCGCGAGAGGTTGCGGCTGGCCCACTTGTTGGCCTTCTGCGAGAGTTCCCAGGAGGTGTACTGCTCCATGAAGGTCTGCGGGTCGGGCTGGGTCATCGTGGTGGTGAACATTTGCATGTCGGCCCAGTTCTTCTGATAGGTGTCCGGGTTGGCAAAGTCGCTGCCGAAGAACACCGCGGCCACCACGCTCTTGAGTTCCAGGTCGATGCCGGCCTTGGAGCAGGCGTCCTTGATGACAGCCTGGCACTTCTGGCGCGGGCCGCTGACGGACGTCTGGTAGACGAACTTGAGCTTGACATTGCCCTTGGCGCGGATGCCGTCGGCGCCGCGCTTCCAGCCGGCGGCTTCCAGGATCTGGTTGGCCCGTTCGATGTTCAGCGGCTCGATCTTGGTGTTCGGGCTGCGGAAGCGCGGCGGGTTGTTCAGGAAATTGGACGTGGCAATCGCGCCGCGGCCGTAGATCACTTCGGCGATGCTCCTGCGGTCGATCAGCAGGTTCATCGCATCGCGCACGGCCTTGTCCTGGAAGGCCGGGTGCTTGCTCTTGA
>JBMLPD010000630.1:0-2933 GCA_049242285.1 Rubrivivax sp. | reverse complement strand
TCGAGGACGCCCGCCCCGAGCACCTGGAGGCCGGCGCCAACGTGCTGCTGCACGCCATGCTGGCGCGTGCCGGCGTGGCGGCCTAGGCCGACCCGGGGTCTCGCGCAAGCGCCCACCGTCGCTCAGCCCGCCGCCACCTGCTGCGCCAGGCGCACCAGGCTGCGGTCACTGCCGGCCGGGCCGAGCAGTGACAGGCCCAGCGGAGCGCCCAGGCGCGTGGCCAACGGCAGCGACAGTTGCGGAAAGCCCGCCAGGCCCGAGATGCACAGCATGCGGATGGCGGCGTTGCGGTAGTCCTCCAGCGCGGCCTCGCTGTCGCTGCGCAGCGGGGCCACGTCGGGCATGGTGGGCATCACCAGCACGCCGTCATCGCCCAGCAGCGCGGCCAGGTGCGCACGGAAGCGCGTGCGGAAGGCCGTGGCCTGCGCCACCTGGTCGTCGGTGAGCTGGCTGGACCAGGCAAAGCGCTCGGCCACGCCCGGGCCCAGCGGTGGGGCGAAGCGCTGGATGAAGCCGCCGTCGGTGCGCCAGGCTTCGCGGCCCTGGAGGTGACGGAAGTGCCAGTACATGGCCTCGAAGCTGTCCAGCACCACTTGCAGGGGTGCGGCTTCGCCCAGGGCGGCGGCCACGCGCTGGCGCGGTGCGGCAAAGGCCTGCGCGGCCTCGGGCGTCAGCAGGTCCCACACGTCCTCAGGTGAGAGCAGGCGCACGCGTTGCGGCAACGGTTTCGCGTCTTCCCCCAGCAGCACGTCGGCCACGCGGGCGAAGGTGGACACGTCGCGCGTGAACCAGCCGCAGGTGTCGAAGCTGGGCGAGAGGTCCAGGCAATCTTCCAGGCTGATGCGGCCGTGCGTGGGGCGCAGGCCCACCAGGCCGCAGTGGCTGGCCGGTGCGCGCACCGAGCCGCCGGTGTCGGTGCCGAGTGCAAAGTCCACCAGGCTGTGGGACACCGCCGCGGCCGAGCCCGAGGACGAGCCGCCCGTGATGCGGTCCGGCGCCCCGCCGTTGATCGGCGCGCCGAAGTGCGCGTTGTGGCCGTTCATCGAGAAGGCGAGCTCGTCGGTGAGCGTCTTGCCCGCGAACACGGCGCCGGCGTCCAGCAGCTTTTGCACCGTGGGGGCCGTGCGCGCCTTGATGCCGGACTGCGCCAGCAGCAACGGCTGGCCGCCGCTGGTGGGGTAGCCGGCCACGTGAAAGAGGTCTTTCACGGCGAAGGTCAGCCCGGCCAGGGGCCCGGTGCCGGCGTGCGGCACGGGCGCGTCGGGATAGGGCATGAAGCAGCGGGCGGTGTCGTGGATCAGCGGCAAGGCGGTCTCCTGGGGAGGAACGGTGAAGCAGCGGCCGTCGGGAGCCCTGCTGTTCAATGAGGCGCGGGCGTGCTGACGGTGGGCGCCGTGGCCTCGGTGCGGAAACACCGCGCCTGGTGGCCCGGGGCCAGAACCACGGGGCCGGGAGCCTGCTCGCGGCAGGCGTCCTGCGCCCAGGCGCAGCGCTCGGCGAAGGCGCAACCCGGGGGCAGGGCCGAAAGGTCGGGCGGCGCGCCGCCGATGGTCTCCAGCCGCGAACCCTTGGCCAGGGCGCCATGGGCGCGGCTCTTCAGCAGGGCCAGGGTGTAGGGATGACGCGGTTCGCGGATGAGGGTGCGCGCCGGGCCTTCCTCGACGATGCGGCCGGCATACATGACGGCGATGCGGTCGGCCACCTCCACCGCCGCGCCGATGTCGTGGGTGACGAAGACGACGGCCAGGCCCAGGTCACGCTGCAGTTCGCGCAGCAGCAGCAGGATCTGGATCTGCACCGTGGCGTCCAGCGCCGTGGTGGGCTCGTCGGCCAGCAGCAGCTGCGGCCGGCAGGCCAGGGCCAGCGCGATCATGGCGCGCTGGCGCATGCCGCCGCTCATCTCGTGCGGGTAGGCCTGCAGCCGCCGCTCGGGGCTGGGAATGCGCACCCGCTCGAAGAGCTCCAGCGCCCGTTGCTGTGCCTGCGCGGCACAGACGCTCTCGTGCCGGCGGATGGATTCCACGATCTGCGCGCCCACGGTGTACACCGGGTCCAGCGCCAGCAAGGGCTCCTGGAAGATCATCGAGGCCACGCGGCCGCGGTAGTCGGCCAGGGCGCGGGGTGACAGGGCCAGCACGTCGTGCTCGCCCACCCGCATCTGGCCGCCCATCTGGGTGTGGCGCGGCGTGTGCAGGCGCAGCAGCGAGCGCAGCGTGACGCTCTTGCCCGAGCCGGATTCGCCGATCAAGGCCACCACCTCACCGCGCTTGACCTGCAGGTCCACCCCGTCCACGGCACGCACGGGCTTGCGCCCGGCGGTGAAGGTGACGGTCAGGCCGCGGATGTCGACGAACGGGGCTTCGGTCGTGCTCATGCCAGGGCCTCCGCAGACACCTGCGCGGTGTGGCCGCTGCCGGGCTCGAACATCAGGCAGGCCACCGGGTGACTCCCGCCGCCGCTCGTGAGGGCCGGCACGCGCTGCGCGCACACCGGCTGCGCCTGCTGGCAGCGCGTGTGGAAGCGGCAGCCCGAGGGCGGATTGATGGGGTTGGGCGGATCGCCCGCCAGGGGGGGCACCTCGGTGCGCCGGTCCGGGTCCATGGAGGGGATGGAACTGAGCAGGGCGCGCGTGTAGGGGTGGCGCGGCGCCTCGAACAAGGCCTCGGCCTCGCCCACCTCCACCACCTGGCCCAGGTACATCACCATCACGCGGTCGGACATGTAGCGCACCACGTTCAGGTCGTGGCTGATGAAGACGTAGGTCAGGCCGAACTCGTCCTTCAGGTCCAGCAGCAGGTTCAGCACCTGCGCCTCCACCGACTTGTCCAGCGCCGACACGGCTTCGTCCAGGATCACCAGGCGCGGCTGCAGGGCCAGGGCGCGGGCGATGTTGACGCGCTGGCGCTGGCCGCCGGACAGCTCGTGCGGGTAGC
>JBMLPD010000629.1:0-2829 GCA_049242285.1 Rubrivivax sp. | reverse complement strand
TGTACACCCGCACCGACAACCCGCTGCACATCGTGCAGGAGGTGATCGACAACGCGGCTGACGAGGCGCTGGCCGGGTTTGGCAAGCGCATTGCGCTCACGCTGCACGCCGACGGCTCGGTGAGCGTGGAGGACGACGGACGCGGCATCCCCTTCGGCCTGCACCCCGAGGAAGGGGTGCCGGTGGTGGAGATCGTCTTCACGCGTCTGCACGCCGGCGGCAAGTTTGACAAGGGCTCGGGCGGTGCCTACAGCTTCTCCGGCGGCCTGCACGGCGTGGGTGTGAGCGTGACCAATGCGCTGGCGCGACGGCTGCAGGTCACCGTCTGCCGCGACGGCCAGGTGGCCACGCTGGCCTTCAGCGGGGGCGATGTCATCGAACCGCTGGTGGTGCGCGAACGCACCGGGTCTGAGCGTCGCCAGGGCACCTCGGTGCGGGTGTGGCCTGACGCCCGGTACTTCGAGTCGGCCGAATTGCCCCGGCAGGAGTTGCTGCACCTGCTGCGCAGCAAGGCCGTGCTGATGCCGGGTGTCACCGTCACGCTGACGGTGGACAGGGCCGGCGCCAAGGACGCGCGCGACGCCGACACCCAGACCTGGCTGTACAAGGGCGGTCTGTGCGACTACCTCACGCAAGGGCTTGTGGCCGACCCCATCATCCCGCTGTTCGATGGCGAGCAGTACGCCAGCGGATCGGAGTCTGACAACGTGGCCGAGGGCGAGGGCGCGGCCTGGTGCGTGGCCTTCACGGACGATGGACACACCCTGCGTGAAAGCTACGTCAATCTCATCCCGACGGTGGCCGGTGGAACGCACGAGTCCGGCTTGAAGGACGGCCTGTTCCAGGCGGTCAAGGGCTTCATCGAGCTGCACTCGCTCATGCCCAAGGGCGTGAAGCTGATGCCCGAGGACGTGTTCTCGCGCGCCAGCTTCGTGCTCTCGGCCAAGGTGCTGGACCCGCAGTTCCAGGGCCAGATCAAGGAACGGCTGAACAGCCGCGACGCACTGCGCCTGGTGTCCAGCTATGTCAAGCCGGCGCTGGAGCTGTGGTTGAACCAGCACGTGGAGCACGGCAGGAAGCTGGCCGAATTGGTGATCCGCCAGGCGCAGACGCGCCAGCGCGCCGGGCAGAAGGTGGAAAAGCGCAAGGGCTCGGGCGTGGCCGTGCTGCCGGGCAAGCTCACCGACTGCGAAAGCCGCGACACCACGCTCAACGAGGTGTTTCTGGTGGAGGGCGATTCGGCTGGCGGCAGCGCCAAGATGGGCCGTGACAAGGAGACGCAGGCCATCCTGCCACTGCGCGGCAAGGTGCTCAACACCTGGGAGGTGGAGCGCGACCGGCTCTTCGCCAACACCGAGATCCATGACATCGCCGTGGCCATCGGCGTGGACCCGCACGGCCCGGGCGACGAGCCCGATTTTTCCGGCCTGCGCTACGGCAAGGTCTGCATCCTGAGCGACGCCGATGTGGACGGCTCGCACATCCAGGTGCTGCTGCTCACGCTGTTCTTCCGCCACTTCCCCAAGCTGATCGAGCGCGGTCATGTGTACGTGGCCAAGCCGCCGCTGTTCCGTGTGGACGCGCCGGCGCGCGGGCGCAAGCCGCCGGCCAAGATCTACGCCCTGGACGAGGGCGAACTGCAGGCCACGCTGGACAAGCTGCGCAAGGAGGGGCTGCGCGAGGGCGCCTGGAGCATCAGCCGCTTCAAGGGCCTGGGCGAGATGAGTGCCGAGCAGCTGTGGGAGACCACGCTCAACCCCGAGACCCGACGGCTGCTGCAGGTGGGCTTCGGGGCGTCTGGCGTGGCCGTGGTGACGCAGAGCCTGGGCCGCCTGATGGGCAAGGGCGAGGCCGCGGCGCGCCGTGAACTGATGGAGCTGCACGGCGACAGCGTCGAGGTGGACGTGTAGTGTCGGCCGCGCGTATCCATCTGCGTCCGACCATGCTGTCGGACCTGGACTTCGTGGCCACGGTCGAGTCGGACCCGGCCAACCTGCCCTTCATCACGCCCTGGGAACGCACCCAGCATGAAGGGGCGGTTCGTTTTCCGGATTTCCGGCACTTCATCGTCGAGGCGGGTGCGGGCTACCAGCGCGCTGGTTTCGTCATTTTGCAAGGCTGCCGCAACCCGCACGGCAGCGTGGAGCTCAAGCGCCTGGTGCTGCAGACCAAGGGACAGGGCGTGGGCCGCGCCTGCGTGCGGCAACTCAAGGCCATGGCCTTCGGCGAGCTCAAGGCGCACCGGTTCTGGCTCGACGTCAAGGCGCTGAACACCCGGGCCCAGCACCTGTACGCCAGCGAGGGCTTCGTGGAGGAGGGGCGGCTGCGCGAGAGCGTGCGCGTGACCATCGACGGCGCCGACGGCCATGACTCGCTCATCGTCATGAGCCTGCTGGACCGCGAGTACCGGGCGCGCCTGGCGCTGGGCCAGGAGGGCTGATGGCCGCGCTGTACCAGGCCTTCTTCGGGCTGACGCGAGAGCCCTTCTCCATCGCGCCGGACCCGCGCGCCCTGTTCATGAGCGAGCGCCACCGCGAGGCGCTGGCCCACCTGCTGTACGGCGTGCAGGGTGGGGGCGGCTTCGTGCTGCTGACGGGCGAGATCGGCGCGGGCAAGACCACGGTCAGCCGCTGCTTCCTGGAGCAGGTGCCTGCAGGTTGCCGGGTGGCCTACGTCTTCAACCCCAGGCAGACGGTGGACGAACTGCTGGTAACCATCGCGCAGGAGTTTGGCGTGCAGGTGCCGGGACAGGCGTTTGCTGCAGGGGCAGGGGGCAGGATCGAGGGCGGCAGCAAGGCCGTGGTCGATGCGCTGAACCGCTTCCTGCTG